>NZ_JBQCEE010000063.1:0-5450 GCF_051960575.1 Jatrophihabitans sp. | reverse complement strand
GTCCAACCGCTCGTACACCATCGCTGCGACCGCACCGACCTGCGCCAGCCGTGGCTGACGACTCAACACCCGTTGTGTCAGGAACGGGACCGTGCGCACGCGCTCCCACTCGAACGCGGTGAGCGGCCCGGGCTTCTCCCACACACCGGCCGAGACGCCGATCGCACCGAGCCGGGCGACGAGGGCCGCGGCCCGCGTCAGCTCGACCTCCTCCGCGGTGAGCCCGGCGTGCCCGGCCGCCGCGGCGGCGAGGTCGGCGACGGCCCGCGAGTGTCCGAGGAACCAGGGGCACTTGAGGTCGGCGTAGTCGCCGAAGACGGCGAGCACGTCGAGCAGTGACGCCTCGTCGAGCGGTCGGTCCAGTGCGCGGCACCCGGCGATCACGGTGTCCCAGGCGTCGACCTCGTCGACACCACCGAAGATCGCGTCGGGTCGTTCGACGCAGCGCTGCACGAGTCCGGGGTCGAACTCCTTCCCGCTGCGGTGCCGCAGCATCTCGAGCGCGGACCCGACTCCGCCGAGCCGGTGGAACACCTCGGCGTCGTCGGCGATCTGCACCACCCGCATCACCGGGTCGATGGCGTCACCGGCGAGCGTCGACGGTGTCCCCTTGCCGTCCCATCGGGCGAAGGCCTGCGCGAGCGCGCGGTGCACGGCGTCGGGCATGCCGAGGCGCTCGGCGATGTCGCCGGTGGTCTGGCAGTGCGCCACGAACGAGCCCATGACGTCCTTGACGCCGCTGGTGAAGAACCGGCCCGCGGTCGCGAGCCGGCGCAGCGACCCGCCGCTGGACGACAGGTGGCCGACGAGGAAGCCGACCATCGCCACGCCCGCCCGGTCGACCTGGTAGCTGTCGGCGCGCAGCCGCACGTCGTCGCCGAACCACCGCGCGAGCTCGTGCGAGTCGGCGACGCAGCCCACCCAGGCGAGCAACGAGACGTAGAAGGTCGACGCCTGCTGGTCCTCGTCGAGGCCGGCGAGCGCGGCGAGCCTGGTGGCGATCACCGTCTGTCGCAGGACGTGCTCCTGGGGCTGCCCGAGGCCGAGGTCGGTGGCGAGCGACAACGCGCAGACCAGTTCGGCCAGGCGCACGGCCGGTGCCCCGCGGCTGGTCATGACTGCGGAGCCTACGTCGTGATCGGCCCCCGTGCGGGTCGGCCGGGGACGGCTCAGCCGGGCGCGGCCGTCAGGCTGATCCGGAAGGTGGCGCCGCCGCCGGGCGTCGGCAGGTACGTGACGTCGCCACCGTTGGCCCGCGCCAGTTCACGCACGATGTAGAGCCCCAACCCGTGGCCCACCACCCACGCGCCCGTGGCCTCGTCGCGGCTGAACCGGGTAAAGAGCCGGTCGACGAACGACTCGGGCACGCCGGGGCCGTGGTCGATCACGTCGATGGTCACCGTCCCGCCGTCCGCCGTGACCTGGATGCGCTCGGCGCCGCCGCCGTACTTGTCCGCGTTGCTGAGCAGGTTGGCGACGATGTGCTCGAGATGCTCGGGCTGCACGAGGGCGACCACGTCGTCGGGGCAGTCGACGACGACCTCCGAGACGACCGCCGTCGTCACGGACCGGAGGGCCGGCGCGAGCTCGACCAGCTGCGGCCGTGCGATCAGGTGCCCCGCCTCGAGCGTCACCTGGTCGAGCACCTCACGCACCGTCCGTTGCAGACGCTGCACGTTCCGCTCGACGTCCTCGAGGTGGGTGCGTTGCTCGTCGGTGCAGTCGGCGCCCCACGCGTCGGCCGCGAGTTCGGTCATGGCACCGACCACGGTGAGCGGGTTGTTCATCTCGTGCCCGAGCATGCCGATGAGATCGGTCTTCAGGGCGTTGGCCCGCTGCAGCTCGGCATTGCGCTGCTCGAGGGTCGCGATCGCATCGTCACGCGCACGCTCGGCGGACCGCTGTTCGGTGACGTCCTGGACGATCGAGACGAAGCGGTCGGGTTGCCCGTCGACGCCGCGCAGGATCGAGGTCGTGTAGGCCAGGGCCACCTCGGTGCCACCCGACCGCCGGAGGACGATCTCGCTGCGGATGCTGTCACGCTTGCCGACGTAGAGCTCGGCCCACTCGGGACCCCGCTGCGTCGCGGTGGTGTCGGACACGAGCTGGCTCATGTGCCGGCCGACGAGGTCATCGGGCGACTCGAAGCCGAGCATGGCGGCGAACGCGGGGTTCGCCGACTCCACGACGCCGTCGGCGGTACGGATCATCTGGCCGACCGCGCTGTGCTCGAACTGCGATCGGAACAGTGCCTCGCTCGCCGCGAGCCGCGCCTCGGCGGCTCGGCGCTCGGTGATGTCGGTGTTGATCGTCAGGATCGCGACCGGCTCGCCCCGCTCGTCGCGTTGCAAGGCCTTGCGGGCCAGGACGGTCAGCGGCGCGCCGGACATCGCGATGTGGTGCACCTCGCCCTCCCAGGTGCCGGTCTGTTCGAGGGCGGCGCGCACCGCCGCGCGATCGACTCCGGGCGCCCAGCGGGTGCGCAGCAGGCTGTCGATGTCCAGCCCGACGGCGGCCTCGCGCGACCAGCCGTAGATTCGCTCGGCCGCCGGGTTCCAGTAGCGGATCGTGCCGTCCATGCCGTGCACGACGATGGCGTCATTGGCCAGTTCGAGCAGGCGGGCCCGCTCGGTGAGTACGCGCGTCGACTCCCGCTGCGCCGTGCTGTCCTGGATCTGCCAGATCACCGTGCGGTTGCCGTCGTCGGTGGCGACCACGGCCGCATAGAGGTGGAGGTCGACGAGATGGCCGTCGCGGTGCCGGCTGCGCACGTCGAGTTCGGCCTGCGTCCGTTGCCCGGCCGCCATCTCGCGCACGATCTCGTCGAAGCGCTCGCGGTCGGCGGGCTCGATCGTCCCGCCGTGCGGCATGTCGTCGGCGTCCTCCGAGGTGTAGCCGAGCATCGTCGCGGCGGCCGCATTCACCTGCCGTGTCCCGTTGTCGCCGAGCTCCTGCACGATCATGCCGAGCGGGCTGCCGAGGAAGGCCGTGCGGAAGCGCTTCTCGCTGCGCCGGGCAGCCGCCGCTGCGTCACGGGCCGTCTGCAACAACCGTTGGATGTGCTCGGTGTCGGCGGCCTGCCGCAGCGCCGCCCCGAGATTCTGGGCGATGAGGGTCAGCAGGTGGCCGGCGTCGCCCGCGAACGCGTCCGGACGCGAGCTGGCGATCTTGAGGGCACCGATCCGCTCGCCATCGCTCACGATCGGGGCGACGACCATGGACCGCACGCGCGTGCGGCGGCAGGCGTCGCGGTCAACCCGGTCGTCGGTCTCGCTGTCGCGGCAGACGAGGGTCTCGCCGGTGCGGGCGGCAAGGCCGGACAGCGAGGCCCGCGCGTCGACGGTGATGCCGAGGCAGGACGCCAGGTGCCCGGCCGCCGCCGCGTACACCAGACGATCCGACTCATGGGCCTGCTCGGCCAGCTCGATCGCCGTGCCCTCGGTGCCGACGATCATCTCGAGACACCGCTCGGCCACGAGGGTCAACACCGCTGCGCGGTCGTGCGCGACGGCGGCCACGTCGCGCTGCAGCGCGACGAGCAGATCCAGCAGTGCCCGCTCGCGGAGCTCGCGTTGGCGGAGCTCGTGCTCGATCGACACGTCGCGGATGTGCGCCAAGTGCACACGTCGGCCGTCGACCGCACGCACCGACGACAACCGGACGGCGCACCAGACGGCGGCGCCGTCGACACGCACGTACCGCTTCTCGAAGGACTGCGCGCCCGAGCCCTCACGCGCGGTGGCAACCTGATCCATCGTCAGCGCCACGTCGTCCGGGTGGGTGAAGTCGTAGAGCGACCGGCCGAGCAAGCTGGAGCGGTCGGCACCGAGCAGCGAGGCGAGCGCCTGGTTGACCTGGAGGCAGCGGCCGCCGTCGTCGAGCACCGCCATGCCGACCGGGCTGGCTTCGAAGGCGATGCGGAAGGCACCCTCGTCCCCCGGCCCGGCCGTCATGACGGTCGAGCGCTGACCACTCGGGTCGAGCGAGGGCATCGTCGCCTCCTCGTGGACATGACCTCACAACGGTTTCACCCGCAAGCATCTCGGCATCGGGTCCTTCGGCCCGAACCTGCGCACGACTCCGTTGGTGCGGGGGGACCATCCAGGAGACGTCGGACGGTCCGGAGCGGTCGCGCCGACCGGTGGACGCGGTGGATGCGCGCCCGGCGCGCTTGCTGATCCGCGCAGCCGATTCCTGCCTCTCGCGTCCCGGCTCCCCCGACGGAAGGTTCTGTCGGGTTCGGGTCGGGTGGTCGGCGCATCGGGACCTTCTGGACCCGAGGGACAGGGTGATACTGCCCCCGGGACCGCCGGAGGGGTGCCGCGCGGCCGGGTGCTGGGGGCCGCGATGATCCGTCCGTCCGCGAGTGGCGACACGTCAGTGCTCGACGAGGTGCTCGGGGTCACGCCGGGGCGTGGGCCGTCCGACGGTGTCGCGCTGCACGACACCGGCCGCACCGGCTCTGACCGGCGTGCGGTGCGGCGCTCGCTCGTCCCGCCCGACATCCGCGCACTCGTCCGGGCCCAGCGGATGACCCGGGCCGACTCGGCGCGGGCCGCCGTGCACTGCGCCGTGCTGGTGCTCGCCTGGGTGACCCTGACCGTGGCCGGCGAGCTCGTCGACTCGCTGTGGCTGTGGGTGCCGGTCTGGGTCGCGCAGGCATTCCTGCTGCACGGGGCGTACTCGGCGATGCACGACGCCGCGCACGGCACGCTGTTCGCCGGTCGGCGCGCGAACCGCGTGGCCACCTTCCTCTGGGCGGTGCCGTTGGGCATCAACGCGAACCTCTGGCGCTGCTGGCACCTCGAGCACCACCGGGCGACCGCGACCCCGGACGACCCCGAGCCCACCGGCGAGATCACCAACCTGCTGCTCTACGTCGTCGCCTTCCCTGCGACGGGGCTGCTGATGTTCGGGCAGTTCACCTGGGACAGCCTCCGCGCACTCGTCGGCCGCCCGCCCGGCTACGCCGATCGCGCCGGCGTGCGCGGCCTGGTGCGCCGCGACGCCGTCTGGATGGTCTGCTTCACGGCGGGCATCGTGGTCGCAGCGGTGTTCAAGGGGCAGGCCCTGCTGTCCTGTTGGGTGATCCCGTTGGCGCTCTACTGGTGTGTCGTCAGTCTGATCTTCGGCCTGCCCGAGCACTACGGCACCGACCGCTCGGGGACGCAGATCGAGGTCACCCGCACGGTCGCGACGAACCGGCTGCTCGCGTTCGTCGTGTGGAACAGCAACCGCCACACGGCGCACCACCTGGTGCCGACCGTGCACTACCGGTACCTGCCGATGGTCGACGAGGCACTCGGCGACCGGGTGCCGTACCGGGCCAGGTCGTACACGGCGTACCACGCCGGCCTGGTGCGAAGCGTGGTCCGGCGGGACGCGCCGCGCAGCTGATGGGGCTGCCCGGCCGTGCCGCACCCGTGGCGCCGCCGGTCCGTCGGGGGTCG
>NZ_JBQCEE010000062.1:0-4529 GCF_051960575.1 Jatrophihabitans sp. | reverse complement strand
TTAGTTCAGCCCCCCGCGTAAGCCGCCCACACCCCCACCCCGGGCTCCCCCCCTTCCCCCCCCCGCCCCGCGAACCCGTCACCCCTCGGCGCCGGGGCCGCCTTGCCCCGGAACTCCGGCAATCGGCGGCGCCTTGTCCCGCTGCGCCGGGAAATTCCGGCGGAAATTGCCGGTGCAGCGGGGCAAAGCACGCCGCGAACCCGGCGCAGCGGGACAAGGTGCGTCCCGGACGCCGGGTCAGCCGGACGCGAGGCGCTGGGCGGCAGCGACGATGTCGTCCTCGCCGAGCAGCACGAGGTCGGCGGCCGCGCCGAGCGGGATGAAGCTGTCGCGGCCGGCGACGCGGGCGATCGGGCCGCGGAAGCCGTGTTCCACCAGCGCCGTCACGATGCCCCCGCCGACGCCGCCGCTGTGCCTGGTCTCGTCCGCGACGAGCACCCGCCCGCACCGCGCGGCCTCGGCGAGCACGTCCTCGACGGGGAGCGGGGCGAGCCAGCGCAGGTCGAGCACGCTCGCCGCGATGCCCTGCGCCGACAGCTGCGCGGCCGCGCGCAGGCTCATCCGCACGCCGTTGCCGAACGTGACGATCACCAGGTCCGCGCCGTCGCCGTGCCGGCGCGCGCGTCCGAACCCGGGATCGGGCGGCGCGTCGGCGGCACCGAGCCAGCCACGGTCGCCGGACGTCAGCAGGTCGCGCTCGTGGTAGAGCGCGATCGGCTCGAGGTACGCGCTGACCTGGCCGTACTCGGCCGCCGCCGCGAGACAGGCGCGCAGCAGCGGCGCGGCGTCCTCGGGCCGGCTCGGCACCGCGATGGCCAGCCCGGGGATGTCGCGCAGCACCGCCACCGCGTTGTCGTTGTGGAAGTGCCCGCCGAAGCCCTTCTGGTATGCGAGCCCGGCGATGCGCACGACCATCGGGTTGCGGTACGTGTCCCCGCTGAAGAAGCGCAGGGACGCCGCCTCGCCGCGCAGTTGGTCCTCGGCGTTGTGCACGTAGGCGAGGTACTGGATCTCGGGCACCGGCAGCAGCCCGCTCACCCCCAGGCCGAGCCCGAGGCCGAGGATCGACTGCTCGTCCAGCAGCGTGTCGAACACGCGCGCGGCGCCGAAGCGCTGCTGCAGGCCGCGGGTCAGCCCGTAGACGCCGCCCTTGCGGCCGACGTCCTCACCGAACACGAGCATGTCCGGCCGCACGGCCAGCTCGGCGGCGAGCGCGGCGTTGATGGCCTGCGCGAGCGTCTGACCGGCGACCCCGGCCGCCCCGGTCGCGCTCGGTTCGTCCCGCGGTGGCTCGCCGGCCGCGTCCGGTCGCGTGCCAGGGCGGGGCAAGAAGCTCGAGGACGGGGCAGCGAAGCGCAGCGGCGCGAGCACCTGCTCCGCGGTCTTCAGCGTCGGCTCGGTACCGACCTCGGCCGCGGTGCGGGTGACGCAGTCGTCGACCGCCTCGTACCGCTCGAGCAGCGCGCGTGAGCCGATGCGCCGGGCGAGCGCGAGCAGCGGGTCGCGGCCGCGCTCGGCCGCCACCTCGCGGGCGGTGCGGTAGGCCGACTCGACGTCGGTGCCGGCGTGGCCGAGGAAGCGCACCGTGCGCAGGTGCAGCACGACCGGACGCCGGGTGCGGCGCACCAGGTCGGCGGCCTCCTGCGCCGTCGCCCGCGCGCCGTCCGGGTCGTCGCCGTCGGCCGACAGGTAGGTGAGGTTCGGCCGCTGCAGGGCCTGGCCGATCCAGCCGGACGGGGTCGGCACCGAGATGCCGAGGCCGTTGTCCTCGCACACGATGAGCAGCGGCAGCGGCAGCCCCTGCGCCACGCAGTAGCCCGCGGTGTTGAGCGCGCCGACCGCCGTCGAGTGGTTCGCGCTCGCGTCGCCGAACGAGGTGACGGCCACCGCGTCGGTGGGCCATGCCGACGGACGGCCGAGCTTCTTCGCGCGTCCGATCGCGAACGCGACGCCGACGGCGCGCGGCAGGTGCGAGGCGATGGTCGACGTCTGCGGGATCACCGCGAGCGACGCGTCCCCGAAGACCTTGTGCCGGCCACCCGAGGCGGGATCGGCGGTCGCTGCGAACATGCCGAGCAGCACGGCGCGCACGCCGTCGGCGAGCGGGCGTCCGGCCTGGCGTGACCGGGCGAGGAAGAAGCCGCCGCTGCGGTAGTGGAGCAACGCCGGATCGGTCGGGCGCAGCGCCTCCGCCACGTAGGCGTTCGACTCGTGCCCGGCCGACCCGATCGTGTAGTAGCCACGCCCGGTCTGGCGCAGCCGCCGGGCGTGGATGTCGATGAGCCGGCTCGCCGCCATCGTCTCGAACAGGTCGACGGCGGCACGCGTGTCGGGTGCGTCGTCGAGCGGGCGGTCGGGCAGGTCGGCGAGGGCGGTGCGCACGTGCGCGTCCAGCACCTCGTGGGGGGTCGCGGCGTCGTTGCCGCTGGCAGAGGTCACCGGGCGATTCTGCCGCGCCGGCAGCGTGTGGGCGACGGTACATCGCAACGTTATATAAGCCAGTTATAGAATCGGAGGCGTGGCGATCAAGACCTCCGAACTCTCGGCGGTGGCCCACGCGCTCGAGGACCTGCTCTTCTGGCTCCGGCGCCAGGCCCCGACCGAACTCAGCAGCTCGACAGTGACGACGCTCGACACCCTCGAGGCGTCCGGCCCCCTGCGCATCAGCGACCTCGCCCAGCGCGAGGCGATCAGCCAGCCGGGCATGACCACGCTGGTCAACCGGCTCGAGGCCGCCGGGTACGCCGAGCGGATCGCCGACGTCACCGACGGCCGCGCCACCCTGGTGCGCATCACCGCCGCCGGACGCGAGGTGCTCGCCGCCCGGCACGCCGATCGCGCCCAGTTGCTGCGCGGCCGTCTCGAAGTGCTCGACCCGGCCGACCGCGCGGCGCTCGTCGCCGCACTGCCGGCCATCTCCCGTCTCATCTCAACCCCGGGAAGCCCCGCATGAAATCCGAAGTCAGTCCGTTCCGCCAGCCCAAGATCGTCTGGGCCGTGGCCTTTGCCTGCGTCGTCTCGTTCATGGGCATCGGCCTGGTCGACCCGATCCTGGCCTCGCTCAGCGTCGACCTGCACGCGTCGCACTCGCAGGTCGAGCTGCTGTTCACCAGCTACCTCGTGGTGACCGCCGTGGCGATGCTCGTGACCGGCTGGGTGTCGAGCCGCATCGGCGCGAAGCGCACCCTCGTCGCCGGCCTGGTGCTCATCGTCATCTTCGCCGCGCTCGCCGGCAGCTCCGGCTCGATCGGCGGCATCGTCGGTTTCCGCGCCGGCTGGGGTCTCGGCAACGCGCTGTTCAGCGCCACCTCGCTGGCCGTCATCGTCAGCTCGGCCACTGGCGGCTTCGCCGGCGCGATCGTGCTCTACGAGACCGCGCTCGGCGTCGGGATCGCCCTCGGCCCGCTGCTCGGCGGCGAGCTCGGGTCGATCTCGTGGCGCGGCCCGTTCTTCGGCGTCTCGGCGCTGATGGCGATCGCCCTGATCGCCGTGCTCGTGCTGCTGCCGAAGACGCCGACGCCGGCGCGCAAGGAACGGCTGCGCGAACCGCTGCTCGCCCTGCGGCACCGCTCGCTCGCCACCACCAGCCTCGTCGGCCTGTTCTACAACTGGGGCTTCTTCACCCTGCTCGGCTACTCGCCGTTCCTCATGGCGATCAAGAGCCCGGTGAAGCTCGGCCTGGTGTTCTGCGCCTGGGGCGTGTTCGTCGCCGTCTTCGCCATCTGGGGCGCGCCCTGGCTCAAGGCCCGCTTCGGCACCGCGAACACGCTCTACGGCAACTTCGTGCTGATGGGTCTCGACATCGCCGCGATCGGCATCTGGCCCGACCGGCCGACGGTGGTCATCGTCGCCGTCATCGTGGCGGGCATCTTCTGCGGCGTGAACAACACGCTGGTCACCACGGCGGTCATGAGCATCGCGCCGGTCGAGCGGCCGGTCGCGTCCGCGACGTATGGCTTCGTGCGGTTCATCGGCGGCGGCCTGGCGCCGTTCGTCGCGGGCAAGCTCGTCGAGCACTACGACGCGCACGTGCCGTTCCTGGTGGCCGCCGGCAGCCTCGTCGTCGCCGCGCTGGTGCTGTCGACCGTGCACAAGGCGGTGACCGCGGCCGACCGCGGCGAGACCGTGCAGCCCGAGCACACCGAGCTCGACCGCGTCGAGCGTGAGGAGCAGCTCGAGGTCGCAGCGGGCATCGGCAACGAGTCCTGACATGATCATGGTGCGGCCCCGGGACGTCCGTCCTGGGGCCGCATCGTCGGTCGTTGCTAGTCTCATCACCACTCGGCGGGAGGTGACGCATGGTCCTGCGCCGACGTCCCCCGGGGCACCAGAGCGAGTTCTTCCCCGGCTTCGCCGACGTCAGCGAGATCGGCGTCGGCAGCCTCGCCGTCGTCTACCGCGCGCGCGAGATCGAGACCAACCGTCCGGTCGCCCTCAAGCTCCTCAACGTCCGTGATGCCTCACCCCGCGCGCTCGAGTCGTTCGAGCGCGAGTCGCTCGCCCTCCGCGCGGGGAGTTCGCACCCCAAC
>NZ_JBQCEE010000061.1:0-7483 GCF_051960575.1 Jatrophihabitans sp. | reverse complement strand
GCGGGATGAAGACGACGAAGCCGCCGGTCTCGTCCTGCAGCTCGCGCAGGCGCAGCACGTGGTCGACGCGGTGCCGCGGCTCCTCGATGTGGCCGTAGAGCATGGTCGCCGGCGTGCGCAGGCCCTTACGGTGCGCGAGGCGGTGGATGCGCGACCAGTCCTCCCAGTGCGTCCTGTGGTCGACGATCTGCTTGCGCACGTCCCAGTCGAAGATCTCGGCACCGCCGCCGGTGAGCGACTCGAGGCCGGCCTCGATGAGCTCGTCGAGGATCGCGTCGGCGGTGAGGCCCGAGATCTCCTCGAAGAAGTGGATCTCGGTGGCGGTGAACGCCTTGAGCGCCACCCCTGGCAGCGCCGCCTTGAGCTCGCGCAGCACGCGCGGGTAGTACTTCCACGGCAGCGTCGGGTGCAGGCCGTTGACGATGTGCAGCTCGGTGAGGCCGTCGTCCTTCATCGCCAGCGCCTTCTCGACGGCCTCCTCGACGCGCATCGTGTACGCGTCCTTCTGGCCGGGCTTGCGCTGGAAGCTGCAGTAGGCGCAGGACGCGGTGCAGACGTTGGTCAGGTTGAGGTGCCGGTTGACGTTGAAGTAGGTGACGTCACCGTTCTTCGCCGTCCGGACGCCGTGGGCCAGCCCGCCGAGCCAGGCCAGGTCGTCAGAGGCGTACAGGTCCTCGCCGTCCTGCTGCGTCAGCCGCTCGCCGGCGGCCACCTTCGCGGTCAGTTCGTCCTTGCGCTGCTGCGTCCACGCCATACCGCCAATGTACGTGTCGGTCCGCGGCGGACGCCGCGCCCACAGGTTCGGGAGCGACCGGTCACGCGCCCGTCGGACGGGCGGAGATCGGTCCGAACGACACCGACATCGGCGCGTTCGTGATGGCGCGGCTGAGGTAGGCGATCATGCCGACGGCCCCCGGCGATTGGAGCGCGGCGGTCGAGTCGGTCGCCGACACGGTCCAGGTCGACGGCTCGGCCCCGCTCGCCGCCCAGGCCCGGGCGCGGACGGTCGTCGTCCCGGTACCGACCACCTGCAGGTGCACGCCGATGCGCTGACCGGCGGCGTAGGTGATGCCGGGCAGCACGACGACCGGCGAGATCGTCGTCTCCGTCCCGCCGACCACGCGGATGAGGAAGAGCGAGACGGTCCGGTTGGCGTTGACCAGCAGTTTGGCCGAGTACTCGTTGCCGCTGCTGACCCGACGTCCCTCGATCGTCACGTAGACCGGGCCGCCGGTGGGCAGGGCGGTGACCGCGAAGGAGGTCTGCAGGTCCGTGTCGGTGCGGGCCGCCGACGGCAGCCAGCCGCTCACCTGGTTGCCGGGGTTGGGCAGTCGCGCCGTCGCCGTCCCGTTCGAGACGGAGAACCAGCTGGGCGTGCCGGCGATCGACCAGGTTCCGCCCACGTCCGCCTGACCCAGGCCGCTCGCCACCGTCCGGGCGAAGTTGTCGATCACGAAGGACGGGTCGGCCGCGGTCACCGTGACCGCCTGCGTGACGGTGCCGGTCTGACCGTCCTCGTCGGCGACCGTGAGCGTGATCGGGTACGTGCCCGCCGCCGCGTAGGTGTGCGCGGTGGTCGCCCCGGTCCCGCTCGTGCTGTCACCGAAGTCCCACGTCCAGGACTGGACGCCCTCGTCGTCGGAGGACGTCGTCCCGTCGACGGTGCAGGTCAGCGACGCGCACGAGACCGTGAACGCGGCGGTCGGCGGTTGGTTGACCGGCGGCGGGGTCGGGGTCACCGAGTGGGTGGCCACACCGGTCGCCCCCTGCCCGTCGGTGACGGTGAGCGTGACGGTGTACGTCCCGGCGACGGCGTACGCGTGCGCGACGGTCGCACCGGTGCCGGTGGCACCGTCCCCGAAGTCCCACGCCCAGCCGGCGACGGTGCCGTCGGGATCGGTCGACGCGCGGCCGTCGAACGAGCAGCTGAGCTGCGCGCACGACGCGGTGAACGACGCCGACGGCGGTTGGTTCGCCGCCGTCGTCGGTTGTCCGACAAACCTGCGCAGCGTCACCGTCACCGGGGCGTTGGTCGCCGCGCTGGACAGGTAGGCGACGATGCCCACCGTGCCGGGCTGCTGCAGCGCGGCCGTGGTGTCGGCGGCGGTGAGCGACCAGGTGCCCGGCTCCGGATCGGTGTCGGCCCAGGCGCGGGCGCGCAGCTGGGTCGGCGCGGTGCCGGTCACCTGCACCCGGAGGTCGAGTACGGCGCCGGCCGAGTAGGTGAGGGTCCCGACGCGGACGGGCCCGGCGACCGTGGTCTCGGCGCCGCCGACGAGCCGGACGATCCGGAGCGTCACGGTGCGATCAGGGTTGATCAGCGCCTTGGCCGCGTACTCGTTGCCCGAGCCGACCCGCCGGCCGTCGAGCGTCACGTACAGCGGCCCGCCGTTCGGCGCCGGGCCGGCCGAGAGCTGGGCGCTGACGTCGGCGTCGGTGCGGCTCACGCCCGGCAGGGTCGCGGCCAGCTGGGCCGAGGCCTTCGCCAGGACCAGCGAGGCCGACCCGGGTGTGACGGAGTAATTGCTGCCCGAGCCCGAGGTCGACCAGTTCCCGCCGATGTCCGCCTGGCCGAGCCCGCCGGTGACCGTCCGGTTGAAGGAGTCCAGGGCGAACGGCTGCGTCGACCCCACGAGCAGCACCTGTTTCGCCGACGCCGTGGCGCCGAGGTCGTCGGTCACGGTGAGGGTGGCCGTGTACTGGCCGGCGGCGTAGGTGTGCGTGGTGGTGACGCCGGTCCCGGTCGCGCCGTCCCCGAAGTCCCACGCGTAGCCGGTGATGGTGCCGTCCGGGTCGGCGGAACCACCGGCGTCGAAGGAGCAGGTCAGCGTCGGGCAGCTGACCGTGAACGACGCGGTCGGCGGACGGTTGCCGCCCCAGATGTCGGTGATCGGCACGGCGGTGGCGCTGTTGCCGAGCAACGGCAGGCCGAAGGCCTCCTCGATGGTGCGCAGCAGGTTGTAGTGGTTGATGGTCTCCCCGTACTGGCCCGGGACGACCGGCTGGCCGGTGATGACCGTCGAGATGTGGTTGGCCGACGAGCCGTCGTCCTCGTCGAAGGTCAGCACCAGCAGGCTGTTGTGCGTCTGGGCCCACTGGACGTAGCCGCCGAGGTTCGCCTGCAGCCAGGCATCGCCCTGTGCCACCGACCCGTCGTGCATGTCGTTGTTCAGGTTGGGGATGACGAACGAGACGTCGGGCAGCGTGGAGTAGTCGGACGGGAACGCCGTGAAGGGCTGGTTCGCCGAGTCGGGGATCGCGGGGAAGTCGACCCACGGGTTGTGCTTGCGGGCGTACGGTCCGCTGGCGCACCCCGCCCACCCGACGCTCGGCAGGCTCTCGGAGTAGCCGACGAAGGTGCGCCCGGCGGCGAGCAGGCGGTCGCCCAGGCTCGGCGTCGAGTAGCTGTGCGGGCAACTGTCGTCGGTGAGGCCCTGCGTCGATCCCGAGAACAGGGCGAGGTAGTTCGGCTCGCTCGGATGCGTTTCGCCGTAGGCCGCGGTGAAGTTCGCGCCGCTGCTGGCCAGCGAGGTGATGTACGGCGCCGCCGGGTCACCAACGATCTGCGACGAGGCGCGGTTCTCCTCGACCACCACCACGACGTGATCGGGCCGGGGCACGACGGGCGTCGCTGCGGCGGCCACCCCCGACGGCTCCGCGACCTGCACGACGGCAGCGACCAGGACCGCAGCCCCGAGCGCGGCGAAGGATCGATGGCGCATGACGGCCCCCCCCGGAACGATGCGCCTCACCGTAATGCCGTCATGCACACCCGACCAGGGCCTCTGGCCGTGTTCGGTCCTCAACCAGGTCGCTGGCTGCGTCCGCGCTGCACGACCAGCTGCACGTCGAAGGCATCGTCGAGGTGGACGAGGTCGGCGGGCAGTCCTGGCGCGATGGCGCCGAACCCGCCGCCGAGCAGCCCGGCCGCGTTGGTCGACGCCGCCCGCACCGCCGCCTCGACCGGCAGCCGCACGTCGACGACGGCGCGACGGAAGGCGACGTCCATGGTCAGCGTGCTGCCCGCGAGTCGCTGCGTGCCCTGCAGCAGCGCCCGGCCGGCGCGGACCTCGACGGTGCGGTCGCCGAGCGAGTAGGTGCCGTCACCGACACCGGTCGCGCTCATGGCGTCGGTGACGAGCACGACGCGGTCGGGACGCGGACCGGCGACCACGCGCGTCACCGCGTCGTGCACGTGCACACCGTCGTTCACGAGCTCGACCGCCCCGGCCGCATCGAGGGCGGCGATGGCGGCGCCCGGCGAGCGGTGCGTCACCGGCGCCATGCCGTTGAACAGGTGGGTGGTGAGCGTCGCGCCCGCCGCGTAGGCCGCCATCGCCTGTTCGTAGGACGCGTCGGTGTGCCCGACCGCCGCGATCACGCCCGCCTCGACCAGCTCGTGGACCAGGCCGACCGCCCCGGGCAACTCGGGCGCCACGGTCATCGTGCGCAGGCAGCCCTGGGCGGCATCGAGCAGCTTGCGCAGCACGAGCGGGTCGGGCATCAGCAGGTGGTGGTGGTTCTGCGCGCCGCACCGGGCCGTGGCGAGGAACGGCCCCTCGAGATGCGCGCCGCGCACCACGCCGGCCCGGGTCAGCTCGGCCACCCACGTCAGCTGCTCGCAGAGTTCGTCGACGGGTGCCGCCATGAGCGACACCAGCGTCGAGGTGGTGCCGCGGCCGCGGTGGAAGGCGACGGCCGCGGCCATGTCGTCCCGGCTGCGGGTGACGTCGTGCCCGCCGCCACCGTGCATGTGCAGGTCGACGAACCCGGGCACGAGCCAGCCGCCACCGAGGTCGGTGCCATCGGTCGCACCCTGCCCGACCCTGGTGATGACGCCGTCGTCGACGGCCACCCATCCGTCTTCCAGCACGCCGTCTGGGGTGACCACCCGCGCTCCGCGCAGCACGGTGCTCATGCCGCTCCCCCCACCCGATGATCTCGGGGAAACCCCGGCCCTGACCCGGGTTTTCCCGAGATCATCGCGGTGGAACGGGCGAGGATGGCGGCGCCGTGGACGCCGACCCGGGGGCCGAGCACGCCGAGCACGACGGGGGGCGCGGGGCGCCACGGCAGCGCGGACGCCAGCCGCGCCCTCACCGGCTCGAGCAGCCGCACACCCGCGTCGGCCAGGCCGCCGCCGAGCACGATCACGCCGGGGTCGAGCAGCGCGGTGGCCGTCGCGAGGGCGTCACCGAGGGCGGCCGTCGCGTCGTCCCAGACCGGTGCCGCACCGCCGGCGAGCAGCGTGGCCGCGTCCAGACCGGACCGTTGCACGATCGCGCGACCGGACGCGAGTGTCTCGAGGCAGCCGCGACCGCCGCACGTGCAGGGTTCGCCGTCGGGGCGCACGACGATGTGCCCGAGCTCCCCCGCCGCACCGCTCGCGCCGCGGCGCGGCTCGCCGTCGACCAGGTGCGCGGCCGCGATGCCGGTGCCGAGCGCGACGAAGAACAGGTCCGGACGCGGCCGGGCGGCGTGTTCGGCCCGCGCGGCCCAGGTGACGTCGTGCCCCGTGCCCACGGGCAGGGCCGTCTCGTCGGCGAGCACGGCACGCAGCGGCACGTCCGTCCAACCGAGGTTGACCGCGCGCCGCACGACACCGGACGCCTCGTCGACCGTCCCCGGCGTCACCACCCCGACGGCCGCTGTACCCGGCGAACGCAGTTCGGCGACGAGCTTCACGACCGCCCGCACGGCCTCGTCGCCCTGCGGCGTCGGGACGTCGAGCACCTGCAGCACCGTGCCGTCGGCTGCGACACGCGCGCCCTTGATCGTCGTGCCGCCGACGTCGACGGCGACCACGTCGCCGTCACCCGCGCCGGTCATCCCTTCACCGCCCCGGCCGTGAGCCCGGTCGAGATGCGGCTCTGGAACGCGGCGAACAGCAGCACGACCGGCAGCGCGGTGAGCGTCGCCGCGGCCATGAGACCGCCGTAGTCGGCACCGTGCGTCGGGCTCGACTGGAAGATCAGCAGGTAGACCATCGCGGTCTGCTTGTCGTTGTCGACGAGCAGCGTGTTGGCGAAGACGAACTCGTTCCAGGCGAGGATCCAGGCGTAGACGCCGGTGGCGATGAGCCCGGGCGCGACGAGCGGCAGGATCACCAGCCGGAACGTCTGCCAGCGCGTGCAGCCGTCGACCAGCGCGGCGTCGTCGAGCTCGCGCGGGATGTTGGCGATGAACGTGCGCAGCGTCCAGACCGTGTACGGCGTCGTGAACACCAGGTAGGACAGCACGACGCCGGGGATGGTGTTCTTCAGCTGGTACGAGTCGAGCAGCAGCGACAGCGGGATGGTCAGCGCGATGAGCGGGATCATCTGCACCAGCAGCACCGCGACGACGAAGACACGGCGCCCGGCGAACCGGAACCGCGCGATCGCCAGCGCGCCGAAGAAGCCGATCACGAGGCTGATCCCGACCGCACCGAGCGTGATGATCACGCTGTTGAGCAGGTCGTCGCGGAAGATCGGATCGCCGAGCACCTCGCGGAAGCCGCGCAGGGTCGGGTGGTGCGGCCAGAACTGCGGCACCAGCCGGTTGATGTCGGCGCCGGTCTTGAACGACGTGATGAGCATCCAGTAGATCGGGAAGCCGAACAGGACGGACAGCACCACCGCCAGGGCGTTCCAGCACCCGGTCGCAGCGCGCCGGCCGATCCGGCGCCGCCGCCGCACCTCGGTCGGTGGTGCCGGCGGCACCTGGGCCACCTCGTCCAGCACCGGCAGCGTGAGCGGTGCGGCACCGACCGGCGAGCTCGCGGGCGCGCTCATGCCTCGTCACCGATCGCGAGCAGCTGCCGGATGTACACGACGATCACCGCGAGCAGCCCGACCATCATGAGCACCCCGACGGTGGCCCCGACGTTGTAGTGGCTGCTGCCGACGCCGTTCGCGTACATGTAGATGCCAAGCGTCTGGTAGCCCGGCTCGGGGTGGCCGTTGCGCATGAACCAGATCTGGTTGAACACGCCGAAGTCCCAGATCACCGAGAGGGTGCCGAGGATCGCGAGCAACGGACGCAGGAACGGCAGCGTCACGTTGCGGAAGACCTGCCACGGGTTGGCGCCGTCGCACCGCGCGGCCTCGACGACCTCGTGCGGGATCTGCGTCATGCCGGCGTGCAGCGAGATGGCCAGCAGCGGGATCGCCCCCCAGACCACGACGAGGCTGACGACGGCGAGTCCCTGGTGCGGGTCGGCGAACCAGTCGTGGCCGTGCATGTGCACGCCGGGCAGTCGGTCGAGCAGGTAGTTGACGATGCCGTACTGGTTGTTGAACAACCACGCGAAGATCTGTGTCGAGACCGTCGAGGGCACCGCCCACACGAACAGCAGTACGGCGGTCAACATGATCCGTGCCCAGCGCGAGACCCGGTTGAGCAGCAGGGCGATGCCGAGTCCGAGCACCAGGCTGATCACGACGTTTGCCGCGGTGAAGAGCACCGTGCGGCGCAGCACGGTCCAGAACTCGCTGCTGGTGAG
>NZ_JBQCEE010000060.1:0-2222 GCF_051960575.1 Jatrophihabitans sp. | reverse complement strand
GTGGGACTCGTACCGCCGGTTGATCCAGATGTTCGGCAAGACCGTGCTCGGCATCGAGGGTGAGCACTTCGAGGACGCGATCGACGCGGCCAAGAAGGCCAAGGGCACCGCCAACGACCTCGATCTCGACGCCGACGACCTGCGCGGCCTGGTCGACACGTACAAGGGCATCGTGCGCGAGCACGCGGGACGCGATTTCCCGCAGGAGCCGCGTGAGCAGATGGACCTTGCCATCAAGGCCGTCTTCGACTCGTGGAACGCGCCGCGCGCGATCCTGTACCGCCGCCAGGAGCGGATCCCGGCCGACCTCGGCACCGCGGTCAACGTCTGCTCGATGGTCTTCGGCAACCTCGGCATGGACTCCGGCACCGGCGTCGCCTTCACCCGTGACCCCGGCACCGGCGACCAGGGCGTGTACGGCGACTACCTGCAGAACGCGCAGGGCGAGGACGTCGTCGCCGGCATCCGCAACACGCTGCCGCTGGCCGACCTCGAGGGCCTCGACAAGGCGTCGTACGACCAGCTGATGTCGATCATGCAGACGCTGGAGGAGCACTACCGCGATCTGTGCGACATCGAGTTCACGATCGAGCGCGGCAAGCTGTGGATGCTGCAGACCCGCGTCGGCAAGCGCACCGCGGGCGCGGCGTTCCGGATCGCCACCCAACTCGTCGACCAGGGGATGATCGACCTCGACGAGGCGCTGATCCGGGTGACCGGCGCGCAGCTGGCGCAGCTGATGTTCCCGCGTTTCGACGAGGACGCTGCCCGCACCAAGCTGGCCAAGGGCATGAACGCCTCGCCCGGCGCCGCCGTCGGAAAGGCTGTTTTCGACAGCCACACCGCCGTCAAGTGGGCGAGCACAGGTGAGCGGGTCATCCTGGTCCGGCGCGAGACCAACCCCGACGACCTCGAGGGCATGATCGCGGCGCAGGGCATCCTGACCAGCCGCGGCGGCAAGACCTCGCACGCGGCCGTCGTCGCCCGCGGCATGGGCAAGACCTGTGTCTGCGGCGCCGAGGAGCTCGACGTCGACACCCGCGCCCGCACGATGCTCGCGCCCGGCGGCGTGACGGTGACCGAGGGCGATGTCATCTCGATCGACGGCAGCTCCGGCGACGTGTTTCTCGGTGAGGTGCCGGTCGTGCCGTCCCCGGTGGTGGAGTACTTCGAGGGCCGGCTCGATCCCGAGTCCGCCGACGCGGGTGACCTGGTCAAGGCCGTGCACCGGCTGATGACCCACGCCGACGAGCGACGACGGCTCAGGGTCCGGGCGAACTCCGACACACCCGAGGACTCAGAGCGGGCGCGTCGGATGGGTGCTCAGGGCATCGGCCTGTGCCGCACCGAGCACATGTTCCTCGGCGACCGCAAGCAGTACGTCGAGCGGCTGATCCTCGCCGACACCGACGAGGAGCGGGAAAAGGCTCTGGAGGCCCTGCTTCCGCTGCAGCGCAAGGACTTCGAGCGCATCCTCGAGGCGATGGACGGGCTGCCGGTGACGATCCGGCTGCTCGACCCGCCGCTGCACGAGTTCCTGCCGGACCTGACCGAGTTGTCGGTGCGCGTCGCGCTCGCCGAAGCACAGGACCAGCAGAACGAGAACGACCTCCGGCTTCTGCAGGCGGTCAACCGGCTCCATGAGCAGAACCCCATGCTGGGGCTGCGCGGGGTGCGGCTCCGCTTGGTGGTTCCTGGCCTGTTCGCGTTGCAGGTGCGGGCGATCGCCGAAGCGGCCTGCTTCCGGCAGCGGATGAAGGGTGATCCGCAGGCGGAGATCATGATCCCGCTGGTCGGCAGCGTGCAGGAGCTCGAGCTGATCGAGGACGAGGCACACCAGGTTCTGAAGGAAGTCGCCGAGGCCCACGGCTGCACACTCGCCTTCCCGATCGGCACGATGATCGAGTTGCCGCGTGCGGCGCTCACCGCCGATCAGATCGCGGAGTCGGCGGAGTTCTTCTCCTTCGGTACGAACGACCTGACCCAAACGACAATGGGTCTCTCGCGCGACGATTACACGAAATTCTCGAAGCAGTATGAAGATCTGAAGATCTTCAAGGCTGATCCATTCGCTGTGCTCGATCAGGACGGCGTGGGTAAGGTCATCCAGCGTGCAGTCGAACTCGGACGCAAGACACGGCCCGATCTTGAGGTCGGCATCTGCGGTGAGCACGGCGGTGAACCGAGCTCCGTCGAGTTCTGTTATCGGATCGGCATGAACT
>NZ_JBQCEE010000059.1:0-10722 GCF_051960575.1 Jatrophihabitans sp. | reverse complement strand
GCGATCGGTTTGATGACGTCGTACGAGGACTTGCACCTCGACCGTGGCGTGGTGTTGGGGCTTGAGTCGGAGCTGCGGCGCGAGGAGATCGAGCGGCCGCGTGTCGGGCCGATGCGCGACATCGTCGCGACGATCCAGCCCGACCAGGACGACCTGGTGCGCGCCGAGCTCGACACCTCGCTCTGCGTGCAGGGCGCGCCCGGCACCGGCAAGACCGCGGTCGGCCTCCACCGCGCGGCCTACCTGCTCTACAGCTACCCCGAACGCCTGAAGCGCACCGGCGTGCTGGTCGTCGGGCCGAACGCGGCGTTCCTGCACTACATCGCGCAGGTGCTGCCGTCGCTGGGTGAGGGCGGCATCGAGCAGCGCACGGTCGGGCAGCTCGTCGGTTCGGAGGTGCGCGCCACCGAACCCGTCGACGTGGCCGTGCTGAAGGGCGACGCGCGCATGGCCGACGTGCTGCGCCGCGCGGTGCTCTCGCACGTGCGCAAGCCCGACGACGACGTCGTGGCGATCGTCGGCACGAAGCGCTACCGCGTCGGCGCGCACCACCTGCGCCGCTACGTCGACGACGCCCGCCGCGCGCTCGGCGACGGGCTGCGGTGGTCGACCGCGCGCGAGCGGCTGATGATGCAGGTCGGCGAGGACGTGCGGCGCCAGCGCGAGGACGCGGGCGGTGCGCCCACCGACCGCGAGACGCGCGCCGTCGCCCGCTCGACCCCGGTGAAGGCGTGGGTCGAGACGGTGTGGCCGGCGCTCTCGGCGCCCGCCCTGCTGGCCCGGTTGTACGACGACGCGGAGTTCCTCGCGCGGTGCGCGCCGTCGCTGTTGCCGGAGGAGCGCTCGCTGCTCGCCCGGCCCGCGCCGAGGACGCTGCGCTCGGTGCGCTGGACGGAGGCCGACACCGTGCTGCTCGACGAACTGCACGGCCTGCTCGAGCCGGGCGAGACCTACGTGCACGTGGTGGTCGACGAGGCGCAGGACCTGTCAGCGATGCAGTGCCGGGCGGTGGCGCGGCGGTGCCCGTCCGGATCGATGACCGTGCTCGGCGACCTCGCGCAGGCGACGACGCCGTGGGCGACCGGCTCGTGGGCTGCGACGCTCGAGCACCTCGGCCAGCCCGGCGCCGAGGTGCGGCCGCTGACCACCGGCTACCGCGTGCCCGGCGAGGTGTTGGCGCTGGCGAACCGGCTGCTGCCGCACATCGCGGTCGGCGTGCCCGCCGCGTCGTCGGTGCGCGCCGGTGACGGCGCGCTGCGGTTCGCCCCGCGCGAATCGCTCGACAGCGTCGTGCGCGACCTGCTCGACATCGAGGGCTCGATCGGCGTCATCGTGCCGGACGCGATGGTGCCCGGCGTCGTGGGCGGGCTGGCCGCCGTCGGTGCCGAGATCGTCGACGCGGGCACCGATCCGCGGGTCGCCGTGGTGCCGGCGTCGGAGGCGAAGGGCCTGGAGTTCGACTCGGTCGTGCTGCTCGAGCCGGCGGCGGTCGTGGCCGGCGAGGTCACCCGCGCGGCCGGCCTGCGCCGCCTCTACGTCGTGCTGACCCGCGCGGTGTCGAGGCTGGTGGTGCTGCACGACGAACCACTGCCGCAGGAACTGGAGGACGCATGACCGGCTACGTGTACGACCAGGGGTGGCACGACGAGCGCGCCCGGCTGGCCGGGCTCGAGGCGCTCTGGGACGCGGGCACCCGCTCGCTCGCGACCCGGCTGCAGGTCGGGCCGGGCGCGTCGGTGCTCGAGGTCGGCGCGGGCGGCGGCTCGGTCGTCGAGTGGCTCGCGCAGGTCGGCGCGACGGTGACGGCCGTCGACCTGGACACGCGATTCGTCGAGCCCCTCTCGTCCGCGACGGTGAGCGTGCACGCGCTCGACGTCGTCGCCGACGCGCTGCCGGGCGGTGCCTACGACCTGGTGCACGCGCGCCTGCTGCTCGAGCACCTGCCGGCGCGCGAGGCGGTGCTCGACAAGCTGGTGGCGGCGTTGCGTCCGGGCGGGTGGTTGCTCGTCGAGGACTACGACTGGACCGGCTTCGGCACCGACCCCGGCGGCGAGCTCGAGACCCGATCGATCGAGGGCATCCTCGAGTTCATGCGCGGCGCGGGCCACGAGACGAACTACGGCCGCCGGCTCGCGTCGTCGTTCGCGGCGCGCGGGCTCGTCGAGGTCTTCGGCGAGGGACGCAGCCACGTCATCGACGCCGCGCACCCCGGCTACCCCTTCTTCGCCCTCTCGTTCGCCCAGCTCGCCCCGCCCGCCGTGGACGCCGGCACGCTCAGCGCCGACGACGCTGCCACGATGGGCCCGGCGCTGACGGCCGGCGAGTACCGGATCATCACCCCGACCCTGTTCGCCGCCGCCGGCCGCCGCCCCGCCTGACGCGTCCGGCCCCGGGCGGCTCGGCCCCCTGCTGTGGTCGCGCACGGATCTTGGCGGCGACCATTACGGGGGGGCCAAGCGCCGTGGCCTGTGGACGACGGAGGTGGCAATCGCCCGGGATCCGGCACCATCCGCCCGGTGCGCCCGCTGCCTCGTGCCTCCGCTGCCCAGTTCGGTGCGTTCACCGTCGGCCAGGCCCTCGCCGACGGGTGGACACGATCAGCCCTGCGCCACGGCGTCGAGCAGGGCCGGCTCTGGGTGGTGCGTCGTGGCGTCCTCGCGGCCGTGCACGAACCGACCGGCGACCGGTTCGCCGACGAGATCGCCACGCTCGAGGTGCGCGCCGCCGCGATCTCACTCGCGAACCCGCGCGTCCCGGCAAGCCACGCGGGGTGTGCGGCGCTGCTCGACCTGCCGTTGCTCGGCACCGGACATCGGCTGTGCGCGTCCGTCCCCCGGGGCGCGCGGCACGATGTCGCCGGCGTGCACCTGCACCGCACCCAGCTGCCTTCGGGCGACGTCCGCCGATTGAGGTCGGTCCTGGTGCTTTCACCCGAACGCACGGTCGTCGACCTCGGCCGCGAGCTCGGCATGGAGGCCGCGCTGGTGGCCGCCGACGCAGCCCTGCATCGCGGACTGACGACACCTGACCGGCTCGCTGCGGCGGTCGCCGCGTGCCGTGGGTGGCCCGGCGTCCGCGCCGCGGCGGACGCAGTCGCCTTCGCCGATCCGTTCGCCGAGTCCCCGTTCGAGTCCTTGAGCCGGTTGCGGATCGCCCAGGCCGGTCTGCCGCGACCGGCGCTGCAACGGGTCATCTGGTCGCTGGACGGTCGCTTCCTCGGCCGCACCGACTTCTACTGGGACGAGTTCGGCGTCATCGGTGAGTCGGACGGGATGCTCAAGTACGACGTCCGACGCAACCGCGAGGCGACGACGGCGCTGCAGCGCGAGAAGCGGCGCCAGGAGGGTCTCGAGCAGACGGATCTCATCGCCGTGCGGTGGGGCTGGGATGCACTGGCCGATTTCGCTCCGACGGCGGCTCGACTCGAGCGCGCCTTCGCACGAGGCGTGCGGCCCGGGCGTCAACGCCGCTGGATCGTGACTGCACCGACTCTGCCCCCTGCCGTGGTCGCCAGTTGATCTTCTGGACGACCGTTGCAGGGGGCCAAGCCCTCCACGGGGCAGGGACGGAGCCGGACTCAGGCGGCGTCGGCGCGGCGCAGCTTGTGCTCGACGCGCAGCTGCTGCAACTCGCGGCGCTGGCGGCGGTGCTTGACCAGGAAGACCTCGATGGCGATCACGGCCACGACCGCGATGATCGCGCCGGCGATGGTGGCGCCGCGGAATCCGGGCGCGTCGGTGTCGAGGGTGCGCTGCCCGGCGTGGGCGGCGTTGTTGCTGCCGAGCACGATGCCGAGCGTCATCAGGTTCGGCGCGGCGAGCAGCACCGCGACGACCATGATCCAGGCCCGCGTCCCCCACTTCATGCCGCGGGCGTAGGTCGTGAGGGCCACGAGCAGCGGCACGAAGGTCGACACGATGCCGAAGAACAGACCCCACGTGATGCCCCAGTGGAAGGTCCCGTTCGCCATGTCAGCGGCGCGGTGCGCCCACCAGCGCGGCAGGAACGACGTCGCGATGAGCCAACCGATCAGCAGCAGGGCGACGCCGATGACCGCGAGCAGCCCGCGCCGCTTCCAGTCGTGCGCGGCCTGGGCGTGGGGGTGGTCGTGGCCGCTGAAGTGGGTCGACTCCAGATGCGCCTGCGTCTCGCCGTACCCCGGGTCGGTGTAGCTCATGTACGTAGGGTGCCCACCTCGCGCAGGTTTCATGCCGACCCGTGCGCAGTCTCGCGTCCGCTCAGCGCTTGTGAGGGCCATCACGATATGCTCGGAACCCCTGCACATCCGGGTCTGTACGCCACCCCTGTACGACTCAGGTGCGCAACGCAAGCGAACGCCCGGCCGGCGACCCCGGCCCCGTACGCCAGAGGAGTGCCGTGACCGAGCATGTCCACGCCGTGCATCCCGAGCCGGACGTCGTCCAGCTCCTGACCCCCGAGGGGCAACGGGTCCGCGGGGGTGAGTACGACCTCGAGATCTCCGACGACGAGATCGCCGGCCTCTACCGCGACCTGGTGCTGGCCCGCCGCTTCGACACCGAGGCGATCGCGCTGCAGCGCCAGGGCGAGCTGGGCCTGTGGGCCTCGCTGCTCGGGCAGGAGGCCGCGCAGGTGGGCGCCGGCCGTGCCCTGCGCAGGCACGACATGGCCTTCCCGACCTACCGCGAACACGCGGTGGCGCTGTGCCGCGACGTCGACCCGCTGGTGCTGCTCGGGCTGTTCCGCGGCACCAACCTCGGCGGCTTCGACCCGCGCGAGCACAACTTCAACCTGTACACGATCGTGATCGGCGCGCAGACGCTGCACGCCACCGGGTACGCGATGGGCGTCGTCCGCGACGGCGCCGTCGGCACCGGCGACCCCGACCGCGACACCGCAGTGCTGGCGTTCTTCGGCGACGGCGCGTCCAGCCAGGGCGACGTGAACGAGGCGTTCGTCTGGGCCGCCGCCGGCAACCTGCCGGTCGTCTTCTTCTGCCAGAACAACCAGTGGGCGATCAGCGAGCCGGTCGAGCGGCAGAGCCGCGTGCCGCTCTACCAGCGCGCGAGCGGCTTCGGCTTCCCCGGCGTGCGGGTCGACGGCAACGACGTGCTCGCCTGCCTGTCGGTCACCCGCAAGGCCCTCGACGACGCCCGCAGCGCGCAGGGCCCGACGCTCATCGAGGCGTTCACCTACCGCATGAACCCGCACACGACGTCCGACGACCCGACCCGCTACCGGCTCGGCGACGAGACCGAGACGTGGAAGCTCAAGGACCCGATCGAGCGGGTGCGTGCCTACCTCACCCGTGAGGCGAAGCTGCCGAGCGAGTTCTTCGAGGGCATCGAGGCCGAGTCGCTCAAGCTGGCCGAGCACATCCGCTCGGGCTGCCGCGCGCTGCCGAACCCGACGCCGCACTCGCTGTTCGACCACGTGCACGTCGAGCTGCCGGACGAACTGCGCGAGCAGCGCGACGAGTTCGCCGCCTTCATCGAGTCGGTGGGTGCGTGATGGCGCCGGTGACGATGGCGAAGGCCCTCAACGACGGCCTGCGCAAGGCCATGGAGGACGACCCGAAGGTCGTCATCATGGGCGAGGACGTCGGCAAGCTCGGCGGCGTCTTCCGCATCACCGACGGCCTGCAGAAGGACTTCGGCGAGGACCGTGTCATCGACACGCCGCTCGCCGAGTCGGCGATCATCGGCACGGCCGTCGGCCTGGCGATGCGCGGCTACCGGCCGGTGTGCGAGATCCAGTTCGACGGCTTCGTCTTCCCCGGCTTCGACCAGATCGTCAGCCAGGTCGCGAAGATCTTCAACCGCTCGGCGGGCCTCGTGCGCATGCCGATCACGATCCGCATCCCGTTCGGCGGCGGCATCGGCGCGGTCGAGCACCACAGCGAGTCGCCCGAGTCGTACTTCGCGCACACGCCCGGCCTCAAGGTCGTCAGCTGCTCGAACCCGTCCGACGCGTACTGGATGATCCAGCAGTCGATCGCCTCGGACGACCCGATCGTGTTCTTCGAGCCGAAACGCCGCTACTGGACGAAGGGTGAGGTCTCCGCCGACCCGATCCCGCTGCACCAGGCGCGGGTGGTGCGCCCCGGCTCGCACGTCACCGTCGCGGCCTACGGGCCCATGGTCGGCACCGTGCTCGAGGCGGCGGCCGTGGCCGCCGAGGAGGGCCACGAGCTCGAGGTCATCGACCTGCGCACGCTCTCGCCGCTCGACCTGCCCACCGTGGTGCAGTCGGTCGAGCGCACCGGCCGGCTCATCGTGGTGCACGAGGCGCAGCGCTCGTTCTCGATCGCGTCGGAGGTCGCGGCGCGCGTGCAGGAGCAGGCCTTCTACTCGCTCGAGGCTCCCGTGCTGCGCGTGACCGGCTACGACACCCCGTACCCGCCGAGCCGCATCGAGGAGGAGTGGTTGCCGAACGTCGACCGCATCCTCGACGCCGTCGACCGTTCGCTGGGGTACTGACGACATGGCGCTCGAACACTTCAAGCTCCCGGACGTCGGCGAGGGCCTGCTCGAGGCCGACATCCTCGCGTGGCGCGTGCAGCCCGGCGACGTCGTCGAGGTCAACCAGATCATCATCGAGGTCGAGACGGCCAAGGCGGCGGTCGAACTGCCGTCCCCGTGGGCGGGCACCGTGAAGGACCTGCTCGTCGCCGAGGGCGACACCGTGCCCGTCGGCTCGCCGATCATCGCGATCGAGACAGCCGCGGCAGACCCCGGCGTCACCGACATGGTGCCGACGACGGCGTCGGCCGAGTCGGCCGCGCCGGCCCGGCAGCCGGTGCTCGTCGGCTACGGCCCGCGCGCCGAGGGCACGCCCAGCCGGCGGCGCCGCTCGACCGCTGCGGCGAACGGGCACGGGTCGTCCACGATTCTGCCCGCAACGCCCGTTGAGGCTCCGGCTCCGACGCCTGCCGCCGAGCCGACGCCGTCGGCGCACGCGGCGTTCGCCCCGCCCGCCGAGCCGCTGCCGTCGACCGCCGGTGACCGGCACCGCGTGCTCGCCAAGCCGCCGGTGCGCAAGCTGGCGAAGACGCTGGGCGTCGACCTCACCACGCTCACGCCCACCGGCCCGAACGGCACGATCTCCCGGGCCGATGTCGAGCAGGCGGCGGGGGCACCGGCGCCTGCCGCCGCGCGTCCGGTTGCATCCGGTGAGCGCGAGACGCGTATCCCGATCAGGGGTGTCCGCAAGCACACCGCGGCCGCGATGGTGCAGTCGGCCTTCACCGCGCCGCACGTGACGGAGTTCGTCACCGTCGACGTCACCGAGACGATGGAGCTGCGCGACCGCGTCGCCGCACGCCGCGAGTTCCGCGAGGTGAAGGTCAGCCCGTTGCTGTTCGTGGCGAAGGCGTGTCTGCGCGCGCTCGCGCGAACGCCGCAGATCAACGCCGTGTGGGACGAAGCGTCCGGCGAGATCGTCGTGAAGCACTACGTCAATCTCGGCATCGCCGCGGCGACGGAGCGCGGGTTGATCGTCCCGAACATCAAGGACGCCGACGCGATGTCGCTGCTCGAGCTCGCACAGGCGATGGGCGCGCTCACCGAGACGGCCCGCGCGGGCCGCACGACACCGGCCGACCTCACCGGCGGCACGTTCACGATCACCAACGTCGGCGTCTTCGGCGTCGACACCGGCACGCCGATCATCAACCCGGGCGAGTCGGCGATCCTGGCGTTCGGCGCGGTGCGGAAGATGCCGTGGGTCATCGGCGACGAGATCGTGCCGCGCTGGGTCACCCAGCTCGCCCTCTCGTTCGACCACCGGTTGATCGACGGACAGCAGGGCTCGGAGTTCCTCGCCGATGTCGCCGCCGTGCTGCACGACCCCGGCCTCGCCCTGCTGTAGGCGTCAGACCGCTTGTCCCCCGGCCCAGTCGTTTCCGGGACGCCTGGATGACTGGGCCGGGGGACAAGGTGGCCTTCAAGCGGCCGCCCAGCCGGCAAGGAGGGCTGTGAACGCGCTGCGCCAGACGGCCGCGGCGTGGTTCGGTGAGCCGAGATTGCCACGCAGTTCGTTGACGGCGAGGCCCTCGCAGAGGCAGTGGAACTCGGTGGCCGCGGCCTCGACGCTGCGTCCACCCAGACCGGTGGCGCGAGCGACCCGCTCGACCCGTTCCAGCAGGGCGGTCCACGCGTCGCGATTCGCAGGCGCGACCTCGGCCCAGACGCCGGGCGGCGTGGCGAGCGAGGCGAAGCCGACGCGGAAGAGCCCAGCGTGCTCACGTGCGAAACCCCGGAACGCGACTGTCGCCACGCGCAGCAGGTCGGCGTTCGGATCGTCGGTGACACGGACGCGGCGCACGGCGATGCCGAGCAGTTCGAACGCGCGCACACCCAGCGCGGCGAGCAGACCGTCCATCGAGCCGAAGGTGCTGTAGACGGCGCGAGTCGTCACGCCGACCTCGTCGGCCAGCCGACGCACCGTGATCGAGTCGGCGCCCTCGGCCTCGGCGAGCCGTTCCGCGGCGGCGAGCAGGGCCGCTGCCGTGGTGTCGTCGTGGATGCGGCTGCGTCCCATGTTGACCACTATAGCGCAACGCTGTTACGTTACGCCGTGACGATTGGGGTCGGCATGACGACGACGGTGGACGAGGGACTGCAGCGGCTCATGGGTGCGGCGGCGCAGTGGGAGCAGGGCGCGTGGTGTCTCGCCGCGCTGAGGCTCAGCGGACGACCGCCGGGCGATCCGCTCGGCGCCGCGGCACTGACGGTGCTCGACGCAGTCGGGCTCACCGGTGCGGTCGACGGTGGCTCGTTCACGCGTCCGCAGCTGGACGGTCTGGCAGCAGCGCCTCTGCTGCAGACCGCGACGCTGGTGAGCGGCGAGTACCGGGGCTGGTCCGATCACACCGACGAGGCGATCCTCGCCCAGGGACAGGCGAGCGGGTCGGCCGCGGCGATGTTCCGGCAGTTCATGCTGCCGCAGTACCCCGACCTCGCCGCACGCCTCGCCGCGCCCGGCGCGCGGATGATCGACGTCGGCACCGGCGTCGGGGCGCTCGCGGTCGGCTACGCCGTCGCCTTCCCGAACCTCGAGGTCACCGGGATCGACGTCTTCGACCGGGCGCTGGCCATGGCCGAGCAGACGGTGCGCGAGGCCGGCGTCGCCGACCGCGTGCAGCTCCGCCGTCAAGACGTCACCGAGCTCACCGAGGTCGCGGCCTACGACCTCGCGTGGATCCCGGCACCGTTCGTCCCCGAACCGGCTTTCGGCGCCGGTGTCGCGCGACTCGTCGAGGCGCTGCGTCCCGGCGGCCTGCTCATCGTCGGCCACGGCAAGTACGACGGCAGCGACCTCGACAACGCGCTCACCCGCTTCAAGACGCTGGCCTACGGCGGCACGCCGCTCGACAGCTCCACCGCCGTCGACCTGCTGACCTCGCACGGTCTGCGCGACGTGCTGACGGTGCCGACACCGCCCGGCGCGCCCGGGCTGACCGTCGGCACCCGCTGACGCCTCGCTCTCTGCAGCCACTTGTCCCCTGACCCAGTCGTTTTCGGTACGCCTGGATGACTGGGGCTGGGGACAAGGCGGCTTCCTACGATGGACGGGTGAGTGCTGCACGGGTGCGGGCGCCGGAGCTGACGCCGTCGGCAGGCGGCGGGTGGATCGGCTCGGCGCCGTTGTCGCTCGCGACACTGCGCGGACGCTTCGTCCTGCTCGACTTCTGGACCTTCTGCTGCGGCAACTGCCTGCACGTGATCGACGAGCTGCGCCCGCTCGAGCACGAGTTCGCCGACGTGCTGACGATCGTCGGGGTGCACTCGCCGAAGTTCCCGCACGAGCGGGAGGCCGCCGCGGTGACGGCGGCGATCGAGCGGTACGAGGTCGAGCACCCCGTGCTGAACGATCCGGGGCTGCGGCTCTGGCAGCAGTACGCGGTGCGCGCCTGGCCGACGCTCGTGCTGATCGACCCCGAGGGTTACGTCGTCGCGCAGGCCGCGGGTGAGGGACATGTGTCCGGGCTCGCTGCGCGGCTGCGTGCACTCGTCGCCGAGCACGAGAAGAAGGGGACGCTGCACCGCGGGCCGGGACCCGAGCTGCACGCCGCCGCCGCGACGACCGACCTGCGCTTCCCCGCGAAGGCGATCGTGCTGCCGGCGGCGCGCACCGGACGCGACACGGACACCCTGCTCGTCGCCGACGCCGGCCACCACCAGGTCGTCGAGACCGACCTCGACGGCGCCGTGCTGCGGCGCTTCGGCAGCGGGCGACGCGGCGAGCCATTCGCCGAGCCCAACGGCCTGTGCCTGCTGCCCGAGGGAGTCGCGGACTTCGACGTCGTCGTCGCGAGCACGGCCGACCACACGCTGCGCACGCTGCGGCTCGCCGACGGCGCGACGACGACCATCGACCTCCCGGCTGCGCTCGATGGTGCCGGGACGGTCACCGGGCCGGTGCCCGACGTCCTCTCGCCATGGGACGTCGTGTGGTGGCCCGCGCTCGACCGACTGGTCGTCGCGGCCGCCGGTGTGCACCTCCTGCTGTCCGTGACGCTCGACGGGAAGGCCGAGATCCTGGCCGGGACGACCGTGGAGGGGCTGAAGGACGGACCGGCGCTCGACACCTGGCTGGCCCAACCGAGCGGGCTCGCCGTCGACGGCGACCGGGTGTGGTTCGTCGACTCGGAGACCTCGGCCCTGCGCTACCTGACCGTCGACGGCACGGTGCACACCGCCGTCGGCGAGGGGCTCTTCGACTTCGGACACGTCGACGGCG
>NZ_JBQCEE010000058.1:0-8257 GCF_051960575.1 Jatrophihabitans sp. | reverse complement strand
CAGCGGTCTACGGGAACTTCAGCACCGCGCAGTTGTAGTTGCCGCTGGGCAGCTTGGCGAAGCCGATCTCCATGCGCAGCGTGTTCGCGTCCAGCAGCCACGACTTGTTCACCGACTCGAGCGACTTGAACGCCGTCACCGGGTCCTGGTCGGGCACCTGCGCGTACATGTAGTGCGGCACGCAGGTCGGGCCGTTGCCACCGGCGGCGGCGCAGGCGGTCGCGTCCTGGCTCGACTGGGCCGTCACCGGCTGCAGGCCCGCCGACGTGCGCAGCTGGTTGATCTGGCGGGCCAGCCCCGCCACGGCCGGCCCACCGACGACCGGTGGCGGCTTCGGCCGCGACGGCGCGGACGAGGGCGCCGACGACGGCGTCGAGACCGCGGGTGACGAGACCCCCGGCTGCGCGCCCGCGATCGTGCTGTCGTCGGTGCCGGTGTAGTCCTGGCTGCCGCCCTCGTGGCTGCCGGTGAACAGCACCACGAAGGTGACGACGATGATGGCGGCCATCACGAGCACGGCGAGGCCCCACAGCCCGTGGCGGCGGGATAGCCGGGCGGGGTCGTCACGGTCGTCGTAGCGATCGCTCACGGTGTGCACCTCCCCGCGATCGAGGCCTGCCGCTCGTCGCCGTCGGCAACGGCTGGGTCACAAATCACGCTAACAGGTCAGCCCCGCCCCCCTGTGGCCGCGCGCGAACCCGTACGTTCGTTCGTGATGCGCACCGTTCCCGGCCCCAGCAACTCCGTCGTCGTGGTCGGCGCCGGGCTGGGCGGACTGTCGGCGGCGCTGCACCTGGCCGGCGCGGGACGGCACGTCACCGTCGTCGAGCGCGAGCCCTTCCCCGGCGGCCGCTGCGGCCTGCTGCGCGATCACGGCTACGTCTTCGACACCGGCCCGACCGTGCTCACCATGCCCGAACTGGTGCAGGACGCCCTCGGCGCCGTCGGCGAGAAGCTCGAGGACCGCCTCACGCTGCACCGCATCGACCCGGCCTACCGCGCCCGCTTCGCCGACGGCAGCACGATCGACGTGCGCGCCGAGGTGCCGGACATGGCCGAGGAGATCGCGCGCACCTGCGGCCCGCAGGACGCCGAGGGCTACGTGCGCTACGTCGAGTACCTGCGCAGGCTCTACGAGATCGAGATGCCGCACTTCATCGCGCGCAACCTCGACCACCCGTTCCAGCTCGTCGGCTCGCCGCTGGCCAAGCTCGTCGCGATGGGCGCCTTCGGCAAGCTCGGCAACCGCGTCGGCCGGTTCGTCAAGGACGAGCGGCTCAAGCGGCTCTTCTCGTTCCAGGCGATGTACGCGGGCCTCGCGCCGGCGCAGGCGCTCGCCATCTACGCGGTGATCACCTACATGGACTGCGTCGCCGGCGTGTACTTCCCCGAGGGCGGCATGCACGCGCTGCCCCGGGCGCTCGCCGGCGCCGCGCGCGACCACGGCGTCGAGTTCCGCTACAACACCACCGTCGCGCGCATCGACCTCAGTTCGGGGCGCGCGTGCGGCGTCATCACCGACGACGGCGAGCGCATCCCCGCCGACGTCGTCGTCGTCAACGCCGATCTGCCGACGGCCTACCAGCAGCTGCTGCCGCCCGGGTACACGCCGCGGCGCATCCGGCGGCTGCGGTACTCGCCGTCGGCCGCCGTGCTGCACGTCGGCTCGAGCGCGACCTTCCCGGACGCCCAGCACCACACCATCAACTTCGGTGCGGCGTGGGACAGCACCTTCGATGAGCTCATCGACGACGGCACCACCATGAGCGACCCGTCGGTCCTCGTCACCACCCCCTCGCTGACCGACCCGTCGCTGGCGCCGAACGGCAAGCACACCTACTACGCGCTCTTCCCGACGCCGAACCTCGACCACCGGCGTCCGATCGACTGGGCGCGGCAGCGGGCGGGCTACCGCGACGAGATGGTCGCGACGATGGAGCGGCGCGGCTACGCCGGCTTCGGCGACGGCATCGAGGTCGAGCACCTGGTCACGCCGGCCGACTGGCAGGCGCAGGGCATGGCGGCGGGCGCCCCGTTCGCCGCGGCGCACCTGTTCCGCCAGACCGGCCCGTTCCGTCCGACGACGCTCGACCGGCGCATCGAGAACCTCGTCTTCGCCGGCTCGAACACCCAGCCGGGCGTCGGTGTGCCGATGGTGCTCGTCTCGGGACGATTGGCGGCCGAGCGGATCACCGGGCCGCGGGCATGAATCTGCCAGGATGAGCCGGTGACCGCCCGCAGCGAGCTCGACGCGGCCGGCATCGAGGGCGCGGCGCTGCGCCGCAGCTACGAGATCTGCCGCCGCCTCAACGCCGAGCACGGCAAGACCTACTACCTCGCCACCCTGTTGCTGCCGCCCGCGAAGCGGCCGCACGTGCACGCGCTCTACGGCTTCGCCCGCTACGTCGACGACCTCGTCGACGACCTCGACCCCTCGCTCACGCCGCAGCAGCGTGCCGACCGCCTCGGCGCGTGGACCGACGACTTCCTCGCCGACCTCGACTGGGGCGCCACCAGCGACCCGGTGAGCCGGGCGGTGCTGCACACCGTGCAGGAGTTCGGCATCCCCCACGAGTACCTCGCCGACTTCCTCGAGTCGATGCGCATGGACCTCACCGTCACCGGCTACCCGACGTTCGCCGACCTCGAGGGCTACATGTGGGGCTCGGCCGCGGTGATCGGGCTCGAGATGCTGCCGATCCTCGGCCGGCGCGACGAGTCGGTGCGCTGGGACGTGATCGAGGACCACGCCATCGACCTCGGCGTCGCCTTCCAGCTCACCAACTTCCTGCGCGACATCGCCGAGGACCTCCGCCGCGGCCGCGTGTACCTGCCGCAGGAGTCGCTCGACATGTTCGGCGTCGACCGCGACCGCCTCGCCCGCGGCGTGGTTGACGAGTCGCTGCGCAATCTGCTGGCCTGGGAGATCGAGCGGACGCGCGACATCTACCGGCGGGCCGAGCCGGGCATCGAGCTGGTGCACCCGAGCTCGCAGGACTGCCTGCGCACCGCCTTCACGCTGTACGGCGGCATCCTGGACGAGATCGAGGCGGCCGACTACGACGTCTTCACGACTCGGGTGGCCGTGCCGCTGCGTCGTCGGGGCGCGGTCGCGGCGCGCGGGTTGGCACGGGCGTACGCCGCGCGGCGCGACGGTCGGCCACTCGTCCGGCGAACGTCCACAACGACAACGCCGTCAGCACCATCGCGAACCCGAACAGCAGATCCTCGAGCGGCGCGTAGACGATCCGCACGCCCGTGATCGCCGCCGGGTCGTAGCGCACGATCCGCAGTCCGGTGAGCAGGCCGTTGCTGACCAGCTGGAAGAACACGATGATCGCCTCGGCGGCCCAGAACCCCTTCTGCCGCAGCAGGTTCGTGCGCAGCACGGCCAGGTCGACGAGCACGGACGCGACCACGCCGAGCAGCGCCGCGGTGGTGTAGCTCATTCGAGCCACTCCGGACGGCGGGCGCGCACGGCCTCGAGGGTGAGGATCGCGCACGTCGGGATGACGACGAAGAACAGCAGCTCCTCGAGCGGCAGGTGCCCGGGCAGGGTGACGCCGACGAGGTAGGCGCCGTCGTAGTACCAGTGGTGCGCGCGGATGGCGAGGATGTCCCAGCCGCCGAAGAGCACGACGATGCACGCGAGCACGAACAGCAGCCGGGGCCACTGCCGGTAGACGCGCGCGCCGAGCCACAGCTCGAGCGGCAGCGTGCCGACGAAGCAGGCGGCGAGGATCAGCAGATAGACGGCATGCCGCACCGACGCACCCCCACCGCGCGAGCCATCAGTAGCCGGCGACCTGCGCCCGGCGCTTCACCTCGGAGCCGCGGTTCGCCCGCAGCGCCTCGATCGGCGTGCCGGGCAGCGAGTCGTCGGCGCGGAACAACCAGTCGACGATCTCGTGGTCGGCGTAGTGCGCGTCCCGCAGCTGCGTGATGACGGCGGGCAGGTGTTTGACGATCACGCCGTCCTGCACGAAGTCGGTGGGGATGCGCCGCACGTTCTCGTCGCGGACGGCGACCAGGTGGCCGTCGCGCAGCAGCTGGTGCACGCGGGTGACCGGCACGCCGAGCGCCTCGGCGATGTCCGGGACGGACGACAGCTCCACGCGGTCAGTATCGCCGGTCACGGCCGCGTCGCCAGGATGAGGTAGGTGCCCCCGCGCAGGGTGAGGGTGCCGCCGATGCTCTCGACCGCCTCGCCGATCGCGGCGTAGAGCCGCTGCTGCTGCTCGGCCGGCAGCGCGAGGTGGTCGCTGTGCGTGGCGACGTACCCGACCCACTCGGCGGCGGTGTAGGTGCGCTGCCACGGGTGGTCGCGGGTGACGACGCTCGCGAACCGGCCGCGGTCGCGCAGCCGCTGCACGTGCGTCGGCTCGGTGCGGTGCTTGCGGTGCGAGCCCGCCTGCAGCCCCAGCCCCGGCGCGTGCCGCCGGTAGGCCTCGGCCAGGGCCGGCACCGCCTCGTCGTCGTCGTCGGTCTCGTCGTGGTTCCAGAACACCGCCAACGACCCGCCCGGACGCAGCAGCTCGACCGCGCGCGCGATGCCGGCCTCCGGCTGGATCCAGTGCCACGCCTGCGCGACGGTGATGAGGTCGAAGGTGCGGCCCGCGGCGTCCCAGGTCTCGAACGCGCCGACCTCGACGGGGATGCCGTGCCCGCGCGCCACCTCGGCCATGCGCGCGTCGATCTCCAGGCCGAGGACGTCGAGGCCGCGGGCGGCGAGCTGCCGCGCCGCCTTGCCGGTGCCGCACGCGACGTCGAGCACCTGCCGCGGGCGCAGCGCCGCGAGCTCGTCGATGAGGGCGTCGGGGTACCCGGGCCGGTAGCGGTCGTAGTCGGCGGCCACCGAGCCGAACGACTCGGCCCGGCCGCGGTCGAGGTGCAACGTCACCGGCCCATTCTGTCCGGCCTCACCCACCGACCCGCCACATCTCGTCCGGCGGTGTGGGCGATCGCATCGGGTCGGCGTCGGTGAGCGGCGCGGCGCCCGCGGCGAACCGGTCGAGCGCGGCGCCGGCCGTGACGCTGCGCGGGAAGGGCGCCGCGGCCGAGGCCCGCTGCACCTGCGCGAGCGGCAGGCCGTGCCGGGCGGCGGCGAGCACGACGTTGCCGTGCCGCCGGCCCTTGACGATCGCGGGATCGGCCACGACGAGCACGTCGGCGAAGTGCTGCCGCACCGTGGCGACGAGCCGGCGGGCGTACCGGACGGGTGGCCCGTCGGCGACGTTGGCCAGGAACACGCCGTCCGGGCGCAGCACCCGCGCCACCTCGGCGAGGAACTCGGTGGTCGTGAGCTCGCCGGGCACGCGTCCGCCCTGGAAGGCGTCGAGCACCAGCACGTCGGCGCTCGCGTCCTTGAGCGCGGCGACGCCCGTGCGTCCGTCGACCGGCCGGATGCGGATGCGGTGCCCGCGCGGCAGCGGGAGGCGGCGGCGCACGAGCTCGATGAGCTCGGCGTCCGGCTCGAGCACGATCTGCGGCGACCCCGGACGCGTGACGGCGAGCCACCGGGCGAGGGTGGCGCCACCACCGCCGACGTGCGTGACGGCCAGCGGGCCGGGCGGCAGCGCGTCGATCACGTCGGCGAAGGCCTGCACGTACTCGAAGTCGAGGTAGGTGGGGTCGTCGAGGTCGACGTAGGACTGCCGGATGCGGTCGATGAGCAGCAGCCAACCGCCCGGGTTGTCGTCGTCGGCGAGCAGTTCGATCTCGCCCGCAGCCCCTCGCACGGCGTCCACGCTAGGGGTGCGGGGCCCGACCCGGGCGGCAGGGCGGCCTGAACGTGCGCGGTGCGGCGGGCCCGGAACGGGACCTGTGCGCCCGTAGACTCGGGCCGTGCAGACGTCGGCCACCGATCCGTTGGTGGGCCGCACACTCGAGGGGCGCTACCGCCTGCTGGAACGGATCGCGCGCGGTGGCATGTCCACGGTGTACGCGGCCGTCGACGAGCGACTCGACCGCAGTGTCGCCGTCAAGGTGATGTCGTCCGCGCTCTCGGCCGACCCGGCGTTCAGCGACCGCTTCGCCCGCGAGGCGCGCGCGGCCGCCCGGATGACCCACCTCAACACCGTCGCGGTCTACGACCAGGGGTGGGAGGCCGCCGCCGACGGGCACCACGTCTTCCTGGTCATGGAGCTCGTCGAGGGACGCACCCTGCGCGAGCTGCTGCGCGAGAAGCACCGCCTGTCGCCGGCCGAGGCGATCTCGATCATGGAGCCGGTGCTCAGCGCGCTGGCCGCCGCCCACCGCGCCGGCATCGTGCACCGCGACATCAAGCCCGAGAACATCCTGCTGTCCGACGACGGCGTGGTGAAGGTGGCCGACTTCGGGCTGGCGCGCGCCGTCGAGACCGACGCCGCCAACACCCGCACGGGACTCATGATGGGCACGGTCGCGTACTGCGCGCCCGAGCAGTTCACCAAGGGTGTCGCCGACCAGCGCTCGGACGTCTACGCCTGCGGCATCGTGCTGTTCGAGCTGCTGACCGGGCAGCCGCCGTTTCGCGGCGACACCGCGATCAACGTGGCGTACCAGCACGTGCACGGCCGGGTGCCGGCACCGTCGTCGAAGGTGCGGGGCATCCCCGCCGAGATCGACGAGCTGGTGGTGCTGACGACCGACCCCGACCCCGGGTCGCGCCCCGCGGACGCCGGTGCCCTGCTCGCCGAGCTCGCCGACGTGCGCAGCGAGCTCGGCCTGCCGGTGACGCCCGTGCCGCCGCGTCCGCGCACGAGGCAGCGCACCGCGCCGCGCGAGACGGCACCCACCGGCGACGACGAGACGACCGACGTGATCCGCAGCCGTACGGGCGGCGGGTCGACCAACCGCACCTCGGTGGTGCCGCCGCCGGGCACGGTCGGCCAGCGCGCCGGTGTCGGCGGCCGGGCCCTGCTGGCCGGCGACGACGGACCGCCGCCGCCGGTCGTCATCCCGCCGCCGAAGCGGCCGAAGCAGCGCCGCCGCCCGAACCGCCGGCGCCGGGCGCTGATCATCGTGCTGGTGCTGCTCATCGCGGGCGCAGCGGCGGGCTACGGCACCTGGTACCTCGTGGCCGGCCGCTACGCCAAGGTGCCGGACGTGATCGGTGACTCGCCGACGCAGGCGAAGCAGGAGCTGCGGCAGGCCGGCTACACCGACGTGGTCGTGCTGCCGGGGCCGCAGTACGACAACCGCCCGAAGGGCACCCGGGTCGCCAAGGGGGCGGTGCTGCACACCGACCCGTCGGCGGGCTCGCGGGTGGTGAAGACCAAGCGCATCTCGATCGTGCTGTCGGCCGGGCTGCAGCAGTGGCAGCTGCCGGACGTCGCGCGCAGCTGCCACAACCAGGGCACGACGGCGTGCTCGCCGCAAGAGGCGCGCGACCTGCTGCGGCAGGTGAGCCCGCTCATCAACGTGGTCGTCGACGTGCGTCCCGAGAACTCGATGACCGTGCCGTCGGGCTACCTGACGCGCACGTCGCCGGCGGCCGGCACCGACGTCACCGTCGACGACACGGTGACGCTCTACCAGTCGATCGGCCCGCCGATCATCGACGTGCCGAGCATCGAGCCGGGCGCCACGGTCGCCGACGCCAAGGCCACGCTCACCAAGGCCGGCTTCAAGGTCGTCGTCGCCAAGCCGGTGCCGAACAGCAGCGTGCCGCCCGACACGGTGGTGTCGGTGACGCCGAACGGCCGGGCGCCCAAGGGCAGCACCATCACGATCACGCCGTGCAAGGGCGTCACCGTGCCGAGCTTCAGCTTCGGCAGCGACTACGACACCGCCGCCGCACAGCTCGAGTCGCTCGGGCTGGTGCCGGTCAAGCACGAGACGCTGCCCGGCAACCGCATCATCGGCCAGTCGCCCAGCGGCGGCACCCGCGTGCACGTCGGCGACTCCGTCGACCTCTACGTCGCCTGACCGGTGGCGCGCGCACGGCCGCCGATCGGCGCCCACATCTCCGTCGCGGGCGGCCTGGCGAAGGCCCTCCCCCGCATCGAGGCGGTCGACGCCACGGCGGCGCAGGTCTTCGTCGCCAACCCGCGGGCGTGGACGGCGCCGGCCGACGACCCCGACGGCGACGCCGCCTTCGCGGCCGCGTGCCCCGTGCCGGTGTTCGTGCACGCGCCGTACCTCATCAACTTCGGCTCGCCCACGGGACAGACGACCGAGCGCTCGGCCGAGGCGCTGGCCTTCTCGCTGCGTCGCGCCGCCGCGATCGGTGCGCGCGGCGTGGTCGTGCACGCCGGCTCGGCCGTCGCGGGCAACC
>NZ_JBQCEE010000057.1:0-15978 GCF_051960575.1 Jatrophihabitans sp. | reverse complement strand
TCATGGCGGGTTCCTTCCCTGGGTTTTCGATCGGGGTTTCCCTTGCCTTCTGCCTACGCGTCGAGTGGCTTCTCCCCGGATCGACAGCCCCGCGGAAAAAACTTCGACGAGTTTCGGGAGACTGTGTCCATGGCGGGCAAACAGAGTGCCGGGCTCCTGCTCTACCGCGGCCGCGGCGACGACGTCGAGGTGCTGCTGGGGCACATGGGCGGGCCGTTCTGGGCGAAGAAGGACGCCGGTGCCTGGTCGGTGCCGAAGGGCGAGTACGGGGTGGACGAGGAGCCCCGGGCGGCGGCCGCGCGCGAGTTCGCCGAGGAGCTGGGCAGCCCGCCCCCGCCGGGGCCGTGGCTCGATCTCGGCGAGGTGCGGCAGCGGTCTGGGAAGACCGTCGTCGTCTGGGCGGTCGAGGGTGACCTGGACGTCGCGAGCGTGCGCAGCAACCTCGTCGAGATCGAATGGCCACCCCGATCAGGGCGCCGTATCGAGGTGCCCGAGATCGACCGGGCAGCGTGGTTCAGGCCGGCGGACGCGCGCGAGCGGATCGTCGCGGCACAGGCGGCGTTCGTCGATCGGCTGGTGGCGGCCCTCGGCGAGTGACCACGAACAACTTGCCACCGCGTTAGCCGGGCGCCCGCCGCTGGGTACACGGCCAGCCGGGAGGCATGGATGCTGGACGTTCTCGGTGGTCGGTACCGGCTGGTACGGCTGCTCGGTCATGGCGCGTCGGCCGAGGTGTGGCTGGCGGAGGATCTCGCACTGCACCGCGAGGTGGCGGTGAAGCGGTTCCGCGTGACGGCGGACGACCCGAACGGCGCGGCCCGCCGGCGGGCGGAGGCGCGGCTGACCGCGGGGCTGCGGCATCCGCGTCTCGTCGAGGTCTTCGACGCCGGCGGTTTCACCGGCTCGTCCGGCGACGGCTGGCTTGTGATGGAGTACGTGCCGGGTCTCACCCTCGGGGCGCTGCGCGGCGACGGGCCGCTGGCGCCGGCCATGGTGGCCGCCGTGGGCGCCCAGGTGGCGGACGCATTGGCCTACGTGCACGCCGCCGGGCTCGTGCACCGTGACGTCAAGCCGGCCAACATCCTGGTGACCCTCGCCGACGACCCGCACGACCTGCACGACCTGCAGGTGAAGCTCACCGACTTCGGCATCGCCCGCATGCTCGACGGCACCCGCATGACGCTGACCGGCACCACCGTCGGCACGGCCAACTACCTCAGCCCCGAGCAGGTGACGGGCGCGGTGGTCGGCACCGCCAGCGACGTCTACGCGCTCGGGTTGGTGCTGCTCGAACTGCTGACCGGCGCCATGGCCTACCCGGGACACGGCGTCGAGGCCGCCATCGTGCGGCTCATGCGACCGCCCGTCGTGCCCGACCGCCTCGGCCTCGGCTGGTACCGCCTGTTGACCGCGATGACGGCCGCCGACCCGGCGGCCCGACCGGACGCGGCGGCGGTGCGCTCGGCCCTGCTCGCGCTGCTCGACGCGCCGTCGGACGACCTGCCCGCCTTCTTCGCCGACGTCTTCGCCGTCGACGACCCGCTCGGTGTCGGCGCCGACGACGCGCAACGACCGCTCGCAGGGTCGCCGGGCCGTCGCCGCCACACGCGTGCCCTGGTCGGTGCCGCGGCCGCGCTCGGCGCCGCCGCAGTGATCATCCCGCTCGTCGCGGGCGGCCGCGGTCCGGCCCCGCGGGCCGACGCCCGGACCGTGCCGTCGGCGGCCGCCTCGTCGTCGTCGTCCACACCGCCGCACCCGGCCGCACCAACACCACAGGTCGTCACGCCCGCCAGGCCCGCGACGCGGCCGACGGTCAGCAAGGCTCCGGTCGCGACGACCGTCCGCGCCGTGGTGCGGACACGGGCCGCAGCCCCGCGCCACGCACCGGCGCCGCCGCGTCCGGCCGGCGCGCATCCGCCGAAGCACCCGAAGCCGCACCACGGGAGGGCGCCGCACCGGCACTGACCCCAACCGGGCCTGCCTGGACGGTCAGGACCCTCGTCCCCTCAAGATCGACGCGGGGTGACCGATGTCCCGGGCGACCAGTGTCGACAGCGAGGACGCCGTGAGCATCGGACGAGTGCCGTCATCCCGTGCGTCCGCCCGCGCCCATCGCACGGGCGCCGCGCCGGCGACGGCGACGGGCTCACTCGTCGACCGGTTCCGCCCGAGGAGCGAATCCGTCGCCGCGTGGGTGTTGTTCGCCCTGACGTCGGTCGCCGTGGTGGCGACGGTCGTCTTCACGGCCGTGGTGCCCCAGCGCAGCAGCGCGGGATCGGTGATCACCTTCGTGCTCTGCGGGATGATCGCCGTGCTCTCGTGCTGCCTGGTCGCCCTGCGTCGGCCACCCGGGCTGCTGTGGGCCGCATACCCGTTCCTCGCCGTCGTCCTGCTCGTGGTCGTCGACGTCATCACCGGCGACGCGTCGACCACGGCGCAGGTGTTCTTCTTCTTCCCGGTGCTCTACGCCGGCGCGCAGCTGCGGCGATCGGCGGTCGTCCCGGTGCTGGCCGCTGCGGCGATCGGCGACGCCGTCGTCACCCTCACGGCATCGACGACCGCGCGGGCCTGGGCCGACCTCGCCTTCGTCGTGATCGTGCTGACGACCTCGGCGGCCATCCTGGTGGTGGCGGGCGAGCGCAACGACCGTCTCATCGCACAGCTCGAGCGGCAGGCCGCCGTCGACCCGCTCACCGGGCTCACGACCCGCCGGGTGCTGGACGCCGCCATGCAGTCGGCGCTCGAAGGGGCCGGCGACGAGTCGGGCACGGCGTTGATCCTGCTCGACGTCGACCACTTCAAGTCGATCAACGACGAGCACGGCCACCCGGCCGGCGACGCCGTGCTGCGGCAACTGGCCGGCGTGCTGCTGGCGCACAGCCGGCGCGACGACCTGGTGAGCCGCCTGGGCGGCGACGAGATCGCCCTGCTGCTGCCCGCGTGCCCGCTCCCGACCGCGGAACAGCGCGCCGTCGAGGTGCTCGAGGCGGTGCGCCGGCACCGCTTCGACGTGGGTGCGCATTCGATGGCCGCCGTCCGCGGTGCCGCGGCCGTCCTCGAGGTGACGCTGTCGATCGGGGTCGCGCACGTGGCCACCGGCGCCGGCGACCTGCGCAGCCTCTACGCCGCGGCGGACGCGGCGCTCTACGACGCCAAACGTGGCGGACGCGACCAGGTCGTCACCGCGCCGACAGCGGCCGCCACCGATCTCCCCGCACCGGACCGGCGGTCGCCGTCCACCGGCCGGTCTCGCAGCGGGCCACCCGGCGCCCCCGCGCACTGCCGGCAGGCCGTCCCGGTGGCGCCGGGCGCCGAGGCCTAGCCGACCGCGCCCGCGTCCCGCAGGATCGCCACGATCGATCCGTACATCGTCGTCTTGATGGCACCGAGCGTGGCAAGGTTCTTCCCTGCCAGCGTCGCGGCACGGGCGACAGCGGCCGGCAGCAGCTCGTCGAGCGAGGTGGCGGCGTCGACGAGACCGGCGACCACCGCGTCCTCGCCGCCGAACCGCGTGCCGGTCGTCATCGACGCGACCGCAGCGGCCGGCGTCAACTTCCCCTGCACGAGCGCCGCCATGCCGGGCGAGAAGGGGATGTCGATGTCGACCTCGGGCAGGCAGAAGAACCCGCGGTCGGCCCGCATGAACCGGAAGTCGTGCGCGAGGGCGAGCATCGCGCCGGCACCGAACGCGTGCCCGCTCACGGCGGCGACCGTCGGCACCGGCAGCGTCAGGACGCGCGCGAAGAGGTCCTGCACCCGGCCGACGTAGGCGGTCGTCTCGGCCGGGTTGGCGAGCATCCAGTCGAGGTCGAGGCCGTTCGACCAGCACTTGCCCTCGGCGACGGTGACGAGCGGTGTGGCGGCGCGCTCGACCTCGTCCAGGGCGTCGTGCACGGCCGTCATCCAGGCCGGCGTGAAGCGGTTCTCGTCGGCGCCGAGCGTCAGCACGTGCACGGCATCGGATCGGGTCAGGTCGACCACGGTGGTCCTCCAGCCAATCGGTCGGCCGGCCGCGGGCCGGCAGCAGTCGCGCCGTCGCGAGCCGAACGCATGATGACACCGCCTCCGCGGTCATGCACCGCCCAGCAAGGAGCGCACCGCCCGGACGCTGAACCCGACTGCGGCCGCGAGCGCCACCACCGCCCCGCTGAGGAAGAAGCCGACGCCGTGCGACGACCCACCGACGACCGCCTGGTCGATCGATGCGCCGGTCAGGGCGGCGGTCGCCGCGGTGAAGGCGGCCGCGCCGAGCGCGTCGACGAGCCCGTCCGGAAGCACGCCGAGCCGCGGACGTCTCGCCCGCCACGCAGCCGCGAGCCCGAGCAGCACCAGGCCCAGCACGCCGGCGAGCAGTCGCAGGGACACCGCGTCGCCGGCACTCTCGGCCTGGGAACCCCGACCGAAGCCGAGCACCGACACGCCCCCGACGAACCCGTCGCCCGCGACGGCGTTCATCAGGGCGACCACGACGCCACTCACACCGATCGCGACGAGCCCCCAGCCGGCGAGGCGGAGCGCCGCTCGCGCGGTCTCGGCGGCCAGCTGCCCGACGGGGCGGGCCCCGAGCCCGGGAGCCAGCGCGTCGAGCGGGCCGAGCCGCCGGAGGGCCTCACGCTCGGCGTCGACGCGTGTCATGCCGCCCGCTTCGAGGTCGGCGGCGAGGGAGTACAGATGGTCACCGGTCTCGTCCAGCAGGCGACGGCACGAGCGCGGGGCGTGCCTGGTCCGGCGCAACACCTCGTCCAGGAAGTCCTCGATCGGCGTGGCGCTCATGCCAGCACCGCCTGCATGCCGGCCACGAAGCCCTGCCAGTCGCGGTGCTGCGCGACGAACGACTTCCTGCCCTTGGGAGTCAGCCGGTAGGTGCGCCGCCGACGGCCCTGCGCCAGCTCGATCTCGCTCGCGACCTGACCGGCGGCCTCGAGGCGGTGCAGGGCGGGGTAGATCGTGCCCTCGGCGAGGTCGAACGCGCCCCCGCTGCGCTCGCGCAGCGCCGTGATGATCGCGTAGCCGTGCGCGGGCCCCTGTCGCAGGACCCCGAGCAGCAGGAGGTCGAGGCTGCCCTTCAGATTCTGATGCTGCGGCATACCTAGGAATGCTAGGCATAGGTACGCGAGGTGTCCAGCGATTTCGCATCGAGCAACGGCAATGGCCCTGGTGCAGACCGACTTCCCGGCCCTCGCACGAAAAGGCTTGACAAGAGTTCGAGACCTATGAATGATAGGGCCATGCCTAGCACTGATAGGACCCCGTCGATGCGGTCGGTCGCCGACCGACGATCGCAGCGGCTCGCACAGATCCTGGACGCCGCGTGGAGTGTCGCCACGGAGTCGGGTCTCGGCGCGGTCAGCCTGCACGAGGTGGCGCGCCGGGTCGGCATCCGCCAGCCATCGCTCTACGGCTACGTCAGCTCGAAGCTCGACCTGTACGACGCGATGTACGCCCAGGCGTACGAGCAACTGCTCGCCGAGCTCGACACCCTGCCACCCACCGGCACGGCGCGGGAGCAGCTGGTGCGTGTCTCGCGCACCGTGCTGGACTTCGTGGTCGGCGACCTGCCCCGGCAGCAGCTGATCTTCCAGCGGACGATCCCCGGATTCGAACCGTCGGAGGCGTCGTACGCGCTCGCGAAGCGGCTGATCGACCGCGTCACCAGCCTGCTCTCCGCCCTCGGCGCCGGCTCGGAGGCCCACGTCGAGGTCTACACGGCGCTCGTCGGCGGCCTCGGTGCACAGCAGGTCGCGAACGACCCCGGCGGTGACCGCTGGACGCGGTACCTCGAGGCCGTGCTCGACATGTTCCTCGACCACTTCACCCCATAGGAGCACTCATGATCAGCGTCCCGACGCGCGCGAACGACGTCCCGCGGGTGCGTCACAGCGAGGCGATGGCGATCACCGCCGTCGAGAACGAGCGGCTGTTCGCGCAGCTCCGTGCCCTCACGCCGGGCCAGTGGCAGGCCCCCACCGTCTGCGCCGGCTGGAACGTGCGTGACATCGTCGTCCACCTGATCGCATCGGCGCAGGCGCAGGCGAGCCCGATCGAGTTCGTCCGTCAGGTGCGACCCGCCCGTCGACTGACCGCCGAGATCGGTGGCGTGCACTGGGTCGACGGCATGAACGAGGCCCAGCTACGCGCCCGCACCGACTGGACAGCGACCGATCTGCCCGACCTGTGGGCCGAGCACTCGGCCCGCGCGCTCACGGCCCGTCGACGCATGCCCGCACCCGTGCGCGCGGTGCCGCTGCTGCCGATCGGCGAGGGACTCGGCGTCCACATCGGCTGGCAGCGCATCGGCTACCTGTTCGACATGGGCTTCACCCGCGACGTCTGGATGCACCGCATGGACATCGCGGCCGCCACGGGCGTCGAGCCGGAGCTGACCGCCGACCACGACGGGCGCATCGTCGCCGACATCCTCGCCGAGTGGGCCCGCCGGCACGGCGCGCCCGTCGACCTGACCCTCACCGGGCCGGCCGGGGGTCACTACGTGAGCGACCCGGGATCGGCGGAGCCGCTCACCGTCGACGCCGTCGAGTTCGCCCGCATCCTGTCCGGCCGGGCCGAGGGCCCCGGCGTCCTGCAGCACAAGCTGCCGCTCTGAAGGTTCACACCGTCCGAAGGGGACATCAGCATGACCGCAACACTCAACACCGACGTCCGCGCGCTCTCGATCCGCTTCGAGGAGCTGCTCAACGCGCACGACCTCGGCCCGGACTTCGACGCGCTCGTCCTGGACGACTTCGTCGAGGAGAACCCGCTGCCAGGGCAAGGGCCCGGCCGCTCCGGGCTCGCCGACATCCTCGCCATCATGGGCACCGGCTTCCCCGACATCCACTGGCACCGCGAGGAGGACATCGTCGAGGGCGACCGCATCTTCTGCCAGTGGACGTGGACCGGCACCCACCGCGGCGAGTTCCTCGGCATCCCGGCGACCGGCCGCGAGGTGGCGGTCGAGGCCTGGACGAAGGACACCTACCGCGACGGACAGCTCGTGCGCAGCCGCATCATCATGGACGTCGCCGGCCTGCTCGTGCAGCTCGGCGTCATGCCGCCGCCGGCCGTCTGAGGCCCCGACACTCCTGGGGCCGGACGCACGACGAGGGTGCGCGGGCGGACGGTGCTCGCCACCGGCCGCCCGCGCCACACGTCGCGACGGCCTCCGGCCCAGCCACACCACGGACAGCGGACACGCACATGCCCATCCAGCTCACGTTCTACAGCGACGTCGTGTGCCCCTGGGCCACCGTCATGATCCTGCGCCTGCGGGCCGCACGAGAGCGAGCAGACGCCGACGAGCAGCTCCGGATCATACACCGGGCGCTCCCGCTCGAACTCGAGCACCGGATGGCGATCCCGCGCCGCGTCGTCGACGCCGAGATCCCGCTGTGCGCCTCGCTGACCCCCGACTTCGGTTGGAGCCTCTGGCAGGGTCGCCTCGACGAGTACCCGGTCACCGTGCTGACCGCACTCGAGGCGGTGCGCGCCGCCGGAGCGCAATCCCTCGCCGCCGGCGAGGAACTGGACCTCGCGCTCCGCCACGCCTTCTTCGCCCGGTCGCGCTGCATCGCCCTCCGGCACGAGATCCTCGCCGTCGCCCGCACGTGTCCGTCCGTCGACGTCGATGCCCTCGCAGCGGCTCTCGACAGTGGCGTCCACCGCGCGGCCGTCCACGCCGACTTCGGCGCCGCCAAGGCGAACGGCGTCCCGTGCAGCGGCACCTTCGTGCTGCCAGGCGGACGCATGCTCTGCAACCCGGGCACCGGGACCGGGTGGATCGGCGGCGCCATGCCTCGCGGCACACCCACACTCGTCGCCGACGACCCGACCGCCTACGACCGCATCGTGGCGGACCTCTTGGACTCGGCGCCGGCGGCCGGCCGAGGAAGTTCCTGACCGCAGCGGCAACGCCGGCATCGCGGTTCCGGAGCCGCCTGTCGGGATCGAACCGACGACCTGCCGCTTACAAGGCGGCTGCTCTGGCCAGCTGAGCTAAGGCGGCATGTGCGGTTCGCCAGCCTACCCGCGACCCCTCCCTGGCTGCCGCTCAGCCGCGTTGGGCACACTGACCTACGGAAGCGTAGGTCCGACGATCAAGGGCGGGGCATGAGCCGACTGCACAAGCCGAAGGCCGGGGGCTACATCCGGTTCTGGGTGGCGCTGCTGTATCCGCTCGACAGCCTCTTCTTCAAGATCCGCTGGCGGAACCTCGAAGCGGTGCCGCCGCCTCAGGACGGCGGCGTCATCATCGCCTTGAACCACGTGTCGCAGGTCGACACCGTGCTGATGGCCCGCATGGTCTGGCAGTCGGGCCGCATCCCGCGCTTCATGGTGAAAGCCGGCGTCTTCCGCTGGCCGATCATCGGCCCGCTGCAGGCCGGCGCTGGTCAGATCCCGGTGTACCGCGGGACCGCCGACGCCGCCCAGTCGCTGCGCGACGCGGTGACCGCGCTGCGCAAGGGCGAGTGCATCGTCATCTACCCCGAGGGCAGCACCACGAAGGACCCGGATGGCTGGCCGATGCAGGGCAAGACCGGCGTGGCCCGCCTGGCGCTGCTCTGCCCCGAGATCCCGGTCATCCCGATCGGCCAATGGGGCGCCCAGAAGCGTCCCGGCCCGAAGTGGCTGCGGTTCCTGCGTCGCGTCTTCACCGGACGACCGGTGGTGAGCGTGTCGGTCGGCAAGCCGGTGGACCTCGAGCGCTTCCACGGGTGCGAGCCGAACGGCGCGGTGCTCCGTGAGATGACCGACCTCATCATGGGCGCGGTGCGCGACGAGGTCGCCGTGCTGCGTGGCGAGCCGGCGCCGACCGAGTTCTTCGTGCCGACGCGCAAGCACGTGGACAAGACGCGCTCAAGCTGAGCGACTAGCGTCGTCGCCCGTGACCGATCCGGCCGCCGACGCTGCTGCCGTCACCGCACGCCTGACGGCGCCAGGGGCGGAGTTCGAGATCGTCGACGGGCGCTTCACGCGGGCGCGCGGGTCGTTGCGGCATTGGTTGGTCGACGCCGAGGCCTTCGGCGAGCGCGAACATCTCGTGCAGGACGACCAGCGGATCACGTTCACGCAGTTCGCCGCACGGGTGCGTGGCACGGCCGCGCGGTTGACGGACCTCGGCGTGCGCCCGGGCGACCGTGTCGCGGTGCTGGGCGCCAACTCCCCCGCCTGGGTGCTCGCCTGCTGGGCGGGCATCGCCTGCGGTGCCGTCGTCACCGCCGGCAACGCCTGGTGGACGCCGCGCGAGGCGGCCGCGTCCTTGCAGCGGGCCGAGCCCTCGGTGGTGCTGGTGGACGCCCGCCGGCGCGCGCTGGCCGACGGGCTCGACGTGCCGGTGCTCGACCTCGCCGAGACGACCGCGGACGCGGGCGCCGACGCCTGGCCCGACGTCGCCCCTGACCCGGACGACCCGGCCGTCATCGTCTACACGAGCGGCACCACCGGCCTGCCGAAGGGCGCCGTGCACTCGCACCGGGCGCTGCTCGCGATCATCGAGTACCACCGGCTGATGGACGCGCTCGGCGCCGAGCTCGCACTGCTGTACGGACGCCCGCCGCGGCCCGATCCGCGCCGCTTCCTCATGAGCATGCCGCTGTTCCACATCGCGTCCCTGCACAACCTGGCGCTCCCGCGGCTGTGCACCGGCGACACGATCGTGATCGACACCGGCCGCTTCGACCCCGACCGCGTGCTGTCGCTGGTCGAGCGGGAACGCATCACGAACTGGGCCGTCGTGCCGACGATGGCGCGCCGCATCCTCGATCGTGCCGGCGAGCACGACCTCGGCTCGCTGACGGCACTGAGCATCAACTCGGCACCGTCGGCGCCGGCCCTCAAGGACGCGGTGCAGGCGGCGATCCCGAGCGTGCAGGCCGCCGTCGTCGACACCTACGGGCTCACCGAGTGCGGCACGGCTGCGACGCTGGCCGGTGCCGTCGACCTCGCCCTCGCGCCGGGCTCGGTCGGCAGGCCCGTGGCGTCGGTCGAGGTGTCGGTCCGTGACGCCGACGGCATGCCACTGCCCGACGACGAGACGGGCGAGGTGTGGGTGCGCAGCCAGTTCGCCATGTCCGGCTACTGGCGCGACCCCGACGCGACCGCACGCGCGATCACGCCCGACGGCTGGCTGCGCACGGGCGACCTCGGCCACCTGCACGACGGCCGGTTGTACCTGGGCGCGCGGCGCAGCGACCTGATCATCCGCGGCGGCGAGAACGTCTACCCCGCGGAGGTCGAGGCAGCGCTCGACGAGCACCCCGACGTCGAGGAGTGCGCGGTCTTCGGCGTCGACGACGCCGATCTGGGCCAGGCCGTCGCCGCCATCGTCGTCGGCACAACAGACGTTGAGGCATTGCGAACGTGGCTCGCCGACCGCATCGCCTACTACAAGATCCCGGCGCACTGGTCGATCCGCACGACCCGTCTGCCGCGCACGGCCACCGGCAAGATCGTGCGGTCGGGCCTGCGACTCGATGGGTGAGCTGCGGCTGATCGGGCTCACCGCGGTCGGCGTCAGCGGCGTCGACCTCGCTGTCGGGGCCGGCAGCGTCACGGCCGTGGTCGGCGACCCGGCCGCCGGGAAGACCGCGCTGCTCAGAGCCGTGGCCGGGCTCGAGCCGGCCAGGGCCGGCCGGGTGCTCGTCGCCGGACGCGACGTGACCGAGGCTCCACCCGCCGGACGCGGTGTGGCGCTGGTGTTCGGCGGCGCTGCGCCGTCGCGTGCGACGGCCGCTGAACTCATCGGCGAGGTCGCGGGCGGGCGGGCAGCGGTGCGGCAGGCGGCCGGGGCGGTCGGGCTCGACGACCCGGACCGGAGGCTGCGCGAGCTGTCGGACCTCGACCGCCGGCTCGCGCATCTCGCCCGCGCCGTCGCCGCCGGGCCGACGGTGCTGCTGCTCGACGAGCCGACCGCCGGGCTCGATGCCGCAGATGCCGCGGTGCTGCGCGCACGGGTGCGGTCACTCCACACGACCACCCTCTGGGCCACGCGCGACTTGCCGGGCGGCGCGCTGGCGGGCGACGAGCTCGCGGTGCTCGCGTCCGGACGCATCGTGGGGGTCGACCGCACCGAGACCCTGCGGGCGAACCCGCCGACGCTCGCGGCGGCGCGGGCCTTCGAGCCCGGTCTGGTGGTGGTCCGGGTCGACCCGGCCGCGACCTTCCTGCCGCTGCCATCGGCCGCGCGACCGCACCGGCTGGTCGACGTCGCGATCCGCACCGCCCACCTCGACGCAACGGGTGTGGAGGGTCGGGCGATCACGTCCGACGGCGACCTGCTCTACGTCAGCGTGCCGGGTCTCGGCGAGCCGGTGACCGCCGTGGTCACCGACCCCGTCCGCTACGTGGGCTTCGCGGTGCGCGTGCGCGTCGACGCCTCGGAGGTGTCGGCGTTCGACGCCGGCACGGGCGTGCGGATCGACTGACGCGGCGTCAGCGCGCCGCGCGGCGGCGGCGGGCGACCTCGGCCATCGTGACCGCGCCGGCCACGGCGGCATTCAGCGACTCGGCACCGTCGGCCATCGGGATCGACAGGGTGAGGTCGCAGGTCTCGCCGACCAGTCGCGACAGCCCGCGCCCCTCCGAGCCGACGACGACCACGAGCGGCTCGGTCGCCAGCTCGAGGTCGTCGAGCGTCGTGGTGCCGTCGGCGTCGAGGCCGACGACGTAGCAACCGGCCTGCTTGGCCTCACGCAGCGCGCGCACCAGGTTCGTCACCTGCGCCACCGGCAACCGCGCAGCAGTGCCGGCGGAGGTGCGCCACGCCGTCGCGGTGATGCCGGCGGCGCGGCGCTGCGGGATGATCACGCCGTGCGCGCCGAAGGCGACGGCCGAGCGGATCAGCGCCCCGAGGTTGCGGGGGTCGGTGACGCCGTCGCACGCGACGAGCAGCGGCGCGGTCGGTGCCTCGAACGCCGCGTGCAACAGGTCGGGCAGGTCGGTGTACGCGAACGGCGGCACCTGCAGCGCGATGCCCTGGTGCAGGATGCCCCCGGTCTTGCGGTCGAGCTCGACCCGGCTGATCTCGAGGATCGCCAGGCCGCGGTCGCCCGCGAGGCGCACCGCCTCGGTCACCCGCTCGTCGGCGTCGATGCCGAGCGCGAGGTAGAGCGCGGTCGCCGGCACGTGCATGCGCAGCGCCTCGGCCACCGGGTTGCGTCCGACGAGCAGTTCGGGGCCGTGCTCGTCCGGCCGGCGCGACCGACCCTGATCGCGGCGCTGGGCGGCAGCGGCCTTGCGGGCCGCCGGATGTCCCTTCCGCGCCTCGGCCGGTGGTGTCGGTCCCTTGCCCTTGAGCGCGCGGCGCGACTGCCCGCCGGAACCGACGGTCGCACCCTTCTTGCCCTTGCGGACGGCGCCCTGCCGTTGCGAATTGCCGGCCATCAGCGTCGTCCTTCTGTCGTCTCCAGGGACCAGCGCGGCCCCTCGGGTGTGTCCTCGATTTGGACGCCCGCCGCGGTGAGCTGGTCGCGGATGGCGTCGGCCGCAGCCCAGTCCTTGCGCGCCCGGGCCGCGGTGCGCTGCTCGAGCGCGACCTGCACGAGCGCGTCGACGACGTCGGCCGCGCCCGACGACGTCTCGGCCCAGTCACCCGGCCAGATGCCGAGCACCGAGCACATGGCGTGCACCTGGCCGAGGGCCTCGCGCACGGTCTCGACCGCGCCCGCGTCGAGCGCGGTGTTGCCCGCGCGCACGGTGTCGTGCAGCACGGCCAGCGCGGCCGGCACGCCGAGGTCGTCGTCGAGCGCCCGCCCGAACGCGTCCGGCACCGCGCCGCCCGTGTCCTCGACGAGCGTTGAGGCGCGTGCCACGAAGTTCTCGACACGGCGGTACGCGGCGGCGGCGTCCTGCAACGCGGCCTCGGAGTACTCCATCGTCGAGCGGTAGTGCGCGGCGCCGAGGTAGTAGCGCAGTTCGACCGGACGCCAGTGCCGCACCATCTCGTGCACCTGGAGGGTGTTGCCGAGCGACTTCGACATCTTCTCGCCGGCCATCGTCAGCAGGCCGTTGTGCAGCCAATAGCGCGCGAACCCGTCGCCCGCGGCCGCCGACTGCGCGATCTCGTTCTCGTGGTGCGGGAAGACCAGGTCGAGGCCACCGCCGTGGATGTCGAAGCTCGGGCCGAGGTACTTGGTCGCCATCGCGCTGCACTCGAGGTGCCAGCCCGGGCGGCCGTCGCCCCACGGCGTCGGCCACGACGGCTCACCCGGCTTGGCCGACTTCCACAGCGCGAAGTCACGTGGGTCGCGCTTCCGGTCGTCACCGGCCGAGTCGCCGGCGGCCTGCATCTCGTCGACCTTCTGCCCCGACAGCTCGCCGTACCTCGGCCACGACGCGACGTCGAAGTAGACGTCGCCGTCGGCGGCGTACGCGTGGCCGGCGTCGATGAGCCGCTGCATCAGCGTGATCATCTCGGGCACGTGACCGGTGGCCCGCGGCTCGTACGACGGCGGCAGCACGCCGAGCGCGCGCTCTGCCGCGGCGATGTTGCGCTCGTTGCGGAACGCCAGCGCCCACCACGGCTCGCCCGCGTCCGCCGCCTTCGTGAGGATCTTGTCGTCGATGTCGGTGACGTTGCGGACGAGCGTGACCTCGAGCCCCTCGTGCTGCAGCCAGCGGCGCAGGATGTCGATGGTGACCCAGTTGCGCACGTGCCCGATGTGGGGCGGCCCCTGCACGGTGAGCCCGCACAGGTAGATCGACGCCGTGCCCGGGTGCAGCGGATCGAAGCGCCGCAGCGACCGCGATGCGGTGTCGTAGAGGTGCAGACTCACCGGGCCATCCTACGGAGGTCAGCGGCGGCGTCCCGTCGTCGCTTCGCGTGTGACGCCGGACGTAGGGTCGGCGGCATGACCGACCTGCAGCCCGAATCGGTGGCGGTGTCCGCGGGACGCCCGCACGGCGCCGGCGACCCGGTGAACCCCGCGATCGTGCTCGCGGCACCGTTCCGCAACGCAGGCGACGTGAACGGTTACGCGCGCAACGAGGGCAACCCGACGGTCGCGGCGTTCGAGGCCGCCGTCGGCGCGCTCGAGGGTGGCACCGCACTCGCCTTCGCCAGCGGCATGGCCGCCATCGCCGCCGTCGCCGAGGGCCGGCCCAGCGGCGGGATCGCGGTGGTGCCGAGCGTCGCCTACAGCGGCACCGTCGCGATCTACGCCGAGCAGCAGCGGCTCGGACGCCTCGAGGTGCGCAGCGTCGACATCGCCGACACCGGGGCGGTGCTGGCCGCGCTCGACGGCGCCGACCTGCGGTGGCTCGAGACGCGCACCAACCCGCTGCTCAGCGTGCCCGACCTGCCGGCATTGACCGCGGCGGCGAAGGACCGCGGTGCGCTCGTCGGCGTGGACGCGACCTTCACGCCCCCACCGCTCGCCGGCCTGCTCGACCGCGGCGCCGACCTCGTCATGCACTCGGTGACGAAGTACCTCGGCGGCCACTCGGACGTGCTCGGCGGCGTGCTCGTCGCCCGCGACGACGACCTCGTCGCCCGGCTGCGCACCCGCCGCACGCTCACCGGCGGCATCGCCTCGCCGTTCGACGCCTACCTCGCGCTGCGCGGCGTGCGCACCCTGAGCGTGCGCCTCGAGCGCGCGCAGGCCAACGCGCAGCACCTCGCCGAGAAGCTCGCCGCCGACCCACGGGTCGCGCGCGTGCGCTACCCCGGCCTCGCCGACGACCCGGGTCACGAGCGGGCGGCGCGGCAGTACCGCGGGTTCGGCGCGATCGTGTCCTTCGAGCCGGTCGGCGGCCGGGCGGCCGCCGAGGCGGTGTGCGACCGCGTCGAGCTCATCACCCACGGCACCAGCCTCGGCGGCGTCGAGTCGCTCATCGAGCGCCGGGCCCGGCACGCCGGTGACCGTGCATCGGGGGTGCCGGAGGGGCTGCTGCGCCTGTCGGTCGGCATCGAGCACGTCGACGACCTCTGGGCCGACCTCGACGCCGCGCTGGGGTGACGCGTCCCCTCACGTTCGCCGCGCCACGGCCGAAGGGAACGTCGAGGTGACCCCATGCCGATCCCGGCGACGCCGTTCGAACTGCTGGCCGCGACGAACCCGGTCGGCCGCGCCAGCAAGACGCGGCTGCTCGCGATCAGCCGCAGCATCGAGGCCCGGGCGCTCGCCGCGCCGACCCGCGCGACGCTCTACATCTGCCTGCAGAGCCGCGAGTTCTTCACCACGCGCACGGCCCGCATCCACCAGCGGCTGGTCGAGCGCGGTGCCACCGTGCACCTGTTCGGCAACGGCGTCACCGACCCGGACGTGCTCGCCGGCGGGCACTGCCACCACCTGCCCTGGGACGACCCCCTGGCCGCCGAATGGAACGTGCTGCTGCTGAGCGACGGCGCGGGTTGGGCGCTCGCCGCCCGCGAGGTCGACGAGTCCCGCGGCGCACCCGACGGCGAGCGGGTCTTCGACTGGCTGGTCACCGCCGTCGGCCCGCGCATCGCGGTCGCTGCCGACTCGCTGCTCGGACGGCTCGCCCCGGCCTGATCACGCGGCCGCGGCCCCTCGCGGTCACGGACCGCGGTCAGCGCTGCAGCAGCGCCGTCGCGATCGCGGCCCGTCCCTCACCCCGGCCGGTGAGCCCGAGCCCGTCGGTGGTGGTGGCCGACACCGACACGGTTGCCCCGACCGTTGCTGTCAACGCCGCCTGCGCCTCGCCCCGTCGCGGCCCGACCTTGGGCGAGTTGCCGATGACCTGCACGGCCACGTTCGCGATCGTCCAGCCGTCGGCGCGCACGCGGCGCACGACCTCGGTGAGCAGGGCGACGCCGGACGCGCCCGCCCACTCGGCGCGGTCGACGCCGAACACCGCGCCGAGATCGCCGAGACCCGCCGCTGACAGCAGCGCGTCGCACGCCGCATGGGCGGCGACGTCGCCGTCGGAGTGCCCGGCGCACCCGTCGACACCGGGCCACTCGAGACCGGCGAGATGACACACCCGCCCTGCCTCGATCGGGTGGACGTCGACGCCGATGCC
>NZ_JBQCEE010000056.1:0-10415 GCF_051960575.1 Jatrophihabitans sp. | reverse complement strand
CTGACGGTCTCGCTGCGGCCGGGCGCCGTCGGCGTGGCCGGCCCTCGGTCGGCGCGGGACGCCGTCGGGCGCTGGCTGCTCGCCCAGCTCGCCGCCCTGCACTCACCCGTGGATCTCGAGCTGGCGGTGCTGACGGCCGACGACGGGTCGTGGCGCTGGTGCCGGTGGCTGCCCCACCTGCGCGGGCGGGTGGCATCCGCCACGGACGAGTGGCCGGCGGTCGTCCGTGACCTGCTCGCCGTCGTCGACCGGCGCACGGCGGCCCGGCGGTCCGCGTCGTCCGCAGCGACCTCGTGGCCGTGGCTCGTTGTGCTGATCGATCCCGGGGACGTGCGCGCGGACGTGCCCGGCCTGGCGGAACTGGTCGCGCGAGGTCCAGCCGTCGGCGTGACGGCGGTGTGGCTCGCCCCGCGCGCCGGGGCCCTGCCGTCGGGCTGCCGGGCGGTCGTCGACATCGGCGGCGCGACCGGCAGCACGTTCGTCCTCATGTCGGACGAGCGGCACGAGGGCGTGCTCGACCAGGTGAGCGCCGCCTGGGCCGATCGTGTCGCCCGGGCGCTCGCGCCGCTCATCGACGCCGACGGCGACCCGAGCGCGACGCTGCCGCCGACGTGCTCGCTCGTCGACGTGCACGACGGGCTGCTCGACCCGGACGTCGTGGTGGCCCGGTGGGCCGCCGCCGGCGACGGTGCGCGCACGACGGTCGGACGCGGCGCCGACGGCGACCTCGTCCTCGACCTCGCCGCGGACGGCCCGCACGCCCTGGTCGCCGGGACGACCGGTGCGGGCAAGTCGGAACTGCTGCAGACCCTGGTCGTCGGTCTCGCCCTCGAGCACCCGCCCGAGGACCTTGCCCTCCTGCTCGTCGACTACAAGGGCGGCGCCGCCTTCGCCGAGTGCGCCGGGCTGCCGCACACCGTCGGCGTGGTCACCGACCTCGACCCGCACTTGACCCGGCGGGCGCTGCGCTCGCTCGACGCGGAACTGCTGCGCCGCGAGCAGCGCTTCGCGGCCGCCGGCGCACCCGACCTGACGACCTATCGTGCGCGCGCGGGCGTGCCCCCGGTGCCCCGCCTGGTGATCGTCGTCGACGAGTTCGCGTCGCTGGCCGGCGAGCTGCCCGAGTTCATCCCCGGCCTGGTCGGCATCGCGCGCCGCGGCAGGTCGCTGGGCGTGCACCTCGTGCTGGCCACCCAACGGCCGGGGACGGCCGTCTCGCCGGAGATCCGCGCGAACACCGCCCTGCGCATCGCACTGCGGGTCACCGATCCGAACGAGTCGACCGACGTGCTCGACGATCCGGCCGCGGCGGGCATCGACCGTCGTCTGCCGGGCCGGGCCGTCGTCCGCCTCGGCGCGAGCCTCACCCATGTCCAGGTCGCACACGCGTCCGGTGTCGCACGGGCCGACGACGCGGCCGTGCGCTGCCTCGGGCCGTGGCGCAGCCGCCCGCAGGCGGTGACCGGCGGCGAGACCGATCTCGCGCGGCTCGTCGGGGCAGTCCGGACGGCGGCCGACCGGCACGGGCGCCACGGCCATCCAGGCCCGTGGCTGCCCGCCCTCCCCGACCGGCTCGCCCTCGCCGACCTGCCCGCGACCGACGACCCGCTGCGAGTGCCGTTCGGCCTCGTCGACCGCCCCGACGTCCAGCGCCAGGACGCGCTGGTGCTCGACCTCGCCCGGGCCGGCGGGTGGCTCGTCTCGGGCGGTGCGCGTTCCGGACGCAGCACCGCCTGCCTCACCGCGGTGCTCGCCGCCGCCGACCGGGTCGGCCCCGACCGGCTGCAGGTCGCCGTCGTCGATCCCGCGGCGCGGCTCGGGCCGCTGGCCGCGCTGCCGCACGTCAGCACGGCGTGCATCGGGCACGGCGGCGACGCACTGCGCCTGCTCGACCGACTGGCGGCCGACCTCGAGCGGCGTCGCCGGCACCTCGCCGGGCGCGGCCGCTCGTCGTTCGCCGAGGCCGGTCACGGCCTGCCGGCCCAGCTGGTGGTCGTCGACGGCTGGGAGGCGCTGACCGCGCTGTCCGACGAGCTCGACGGTGGGCGGGCGGCCGAGACGTTGCTGGCCATCGCCCGCACGGGCGCCGCCGCGGGCGTCACGGTGCTGCTCACGGGTGACCGCACCACGCTCTCGCCCCGCGTCGCGGGCGTCTTCGCCCACCGCATGCTGCTGACGCCGAACGACCGCGGCGACTTCGGGCTGGCGGGCATCGGCCCGAAGGCGGTCCCCGCGCAGCTGCCACCGGGGCGCGGTCTGCTGGTGCCGGAGGCCGCCGAGGTGCAGCTCGCGGTCATCGCCGACGGGCCGGGCGCGACGGCCGACCTCGCGCGCCGGGTCGCCGCCATCGCAGCACGGCCGGCGCCGCGGCCGGCCTGGCCGCCCGTCCGCATCGTCCCGCTCCCGGAGCGGGTGCACGTCGGCGACATCGACGCCGCCGGCGACGGCCTGCTGCTCGGCGTCGGCGGTGACACCGCGGAGGTCGTGCGGTGGCGACCGGCGACGCACGACGCGCTGCTCGTGGCGGGGCCACCGCGGTCCGGGCGGTCGACGCTGCTGCGGCTGCTGCTGCACCAGGCGCATGACCGCGACCTCAAACCGGTCGTCGTGGCGCCCGCGCGATCACCGCTGGCGGGGTCCGCGCGGCGACTCGGCGTCGAGGTGCTGCGTCCCGACGGCGATCCCCCACCGCACCTGCTCGACGTCGTCGACCCCACCCTGGTGCTGATCGACGACGTCGAGTCGCTCGACGACACGCGCCTCGGCGACCATCTGCACCGGCTCCTGCGCGACGACGACGCGCCCGCCCTGGTCGTCGCGGCGGGACGCACCGACGACATCGCCACCAGCTACCGCGGCCTGGTCGCCGAGCTGCGACGCCGCCGCTGCGGGGTGCTGCTGCAGCCGGGCCCCGCGGACGGCGACCTGCTCGGTGTCCGTGGCCCGCGGCGGCCGTCCGCCGCACCACCGGGACGGGGCATCGTCGTGGGCGACCGCACCTGGGATGGCGCGTTCGCCGGCGGCGAGCCCGTACCCCTGCAGGTCGCGCTCGTCGGTGATGACCCGGGTGACGCCGCCGAGCGGGTCACGCCGTGCTGAGCTCAGCCCATGTGCGGGTAGCGGTGGTCGGTGGGCGGCACGAAGGTCTCCTTGATCGAGCGCGGCGACAGCCAGCGGATCAGATTCCACATGGAGCCCGCCTTGTCGTTCGTCCCCGACGCCCGCCCGCCGCCGAAGGGCTGCTGTCCCACGACCGCACCCGTCGGCTTGTCGTTGACGTAGAAGTTGCCCGCGGTGAAGCGCAGCCGGTGCTGCGCCTCCGCGATCGCCTCCCGGTCGGTCGCGAAGACCGCGCCGGTGAGGGCGTACGGCGCGGTGCGGTCGACGAGGTCGAACATGTCACCCCACGCCCCGTCGTCGTAGACGTGCACGGCGAGCAGCGGGCCGAAGTACTCCTGCCGGAAGAACTCCGCCGCAGGATCGTCGGACACGACCACGGTCGGTCGCACGAACCAGCCGTCACGGTCGTCGGCGGTGCCGCCGGCGAGGATCGACGCGACGTCCTTGGCGCGGGCAAGCGCCCCGGCGAGGCGCTCGAAGGCACGCCGGTCGATCACCGCCCCGCCGAAGTTGGTGAGGTCGCGGACGTCGCCGAAGGCGAGCGCCTCGGTCGTGGCGGCGAGGTCGTCGCGCACCCCGCGCTCCCAGAGCGAACGGGGCACGTAGGCGCGCGACGCCGCCGAGCACTTCTGGCCCTGGTACTCGAAGGCGCCGCGCACGAGACCGGTGACGAGCGCGGCGGGATCGGCCGAGGGATGGGCCAGCACGAAGTCCTTGCCACCGGTCTCGCCCACCAGCCGTGGGTAGCCCGCGTACCGGTCGATGGACGACCCGACCGCGCGCCACAGCTGCTGGAACGTCGCGGTCGACCCGGTGAAGTGGATGCCGGCCAGGCGGCGGTGCGGGACGGCCACGGCGGAGACCGCAGCCCCGTTGCCCGTGACCATCGTGATGACCCCTGGCGGCAGGCCGGCCTGCTCGAGCAGTCGCATCGTGTACTCGGCCGCCAGCTGCTGGGTGGGAGACGGCTTCCAGACGACCACATTGCCCAGCAGCGCCGGCGCGGTCGGGAGGTTGCCCGCGATGGCGGTGAAGTTGAACGGCGTGATCGCGAGGACGAAACCCTCGAGCGGCCGGTAGTCCGAACGGTTCCAGACGCCGGTCGAGGCCGACGGCTGGTCGGCGATGATCTGCCGGGCGAAGTGGACGTTGAACCGCAGGAAGTCGGCCAGCTCGCAGGCCGAGTCGATCTCGGCCTGCTGGGCCGTCTTCGACTGCCCGAGCATGGTGGCCGCGTTCAAGGTGTCGCGCCACGTCGTCGACAGCAGCTCGGCGGCGCGCAGGAAGATCGCGGCACGGTCGTCGAAGGAGAGGTCACGCCAGGCCGGCGCGGCAGCCAGCGCCACGTCGATCGCCTCGGCGACGTCGGCGTCGGTCGCCTCGGCGGACCGGCCGAGCAGCAGGTCGTGACGGTGCGGCGCCCGCACCTCGAAGGCCGCGCCGCCGCCGGGCCTGCGGGTACGGCCGAGCGCCATCGGCAGGTCGATCGTCTCGCCGGCCAGTTGGTCGAGCGTCTCGATCAGCCGCTCACGTTCGCTGCTGCCCGGCGCGTAGGCGCGCACCGGCTCGTTGCTGGGTGGGGGTGGGACGGTGACCGCATCCATGGCCCGATCGTGCCACGCCGCCGGCCCGACGCACCGGGGTCAGGTGAGCCCGGTGAGCAGCGGTTCGATCTCCTGCGTCGCGTACCAGGCCAGTTCGAAGCCCTCGACGTCGTCGACCGCGTCCTGCGCCGACTCGTCACCGAGGTCGGCCGCGATGATCGACGCGGCGCCCGCGGTCACGGCCGGCTCGGCGTCGGCGTCGTCGACGTGCACCGAGGCGACAGCCGCGAGGGGCACGGCGGCCGCCACCGTCACCACCCCGCGGTCGAGGTCGTCGCGCACGACGACGTCGGCGTCCGGCACGTCCGCGGCCAGCACGACGCGGCGGCGGGCGGCGGCGGGGTCGGCGTCGAGCAGCCGCAGCGAGCCGCGAGCCGCCTCGGTGAGCGCCGCGTACTCGAGCTCCTCGTCGTCGTCGTCGAGGTACCACTCGCGCAGGCCGGGCGTCACCGCGAACGCGGTCGCTCCCCCTGGCACGGCGCGCTCGGCGAGCAGCTCGCGCAGGGTCGTCGTCGTGCCGGGCAGGTACACCCTCATGCCGGGTCCTCCGGGTCTGTCGGGCGTCCGCGCGGCGGTCGCGGGCCGCTGCTGCGCTCGCGGCGGGGGCCGCGCACGGCGCGGCCCGGCGGACGACGCCGGCGTTCGCCGGCCGAACGGGCGTCCTCGACGGCGGGGATGCCGCTGAGCAGCTCCTGCAACGACTCCTCGATGAGGCGGGCGAGCGCGTCGGCGTCGCGCACCCCGTCGCGGTCGGCGTTGATACCGAAGCAGACCCCGCCGTCGTACGAGGTGAGGGCGATCGAGAGCGCCTGGCCGGCCGAGATCGGCAGGATCGGGAACATCTCGCGCAGCCGGGCGCCCGCCGCGTACAGCGACACCTGCGGGCCTGGCACGTTGGTCACGACCAGGCTGAACATGCGCCGCGTCAAGCCGCTCGAGGCACGGGCGCCGAGGGCCAGCAGCGTCGGCGGCGCGAAGCCACCGAGCCGGGTGAGGGCGTCGGCCCCGACCGCCCGCCCGGACGCCCGGTGCGTGGCCATGGCGTACCGCAGCTGGGTCAGCCGCAGCACCGGGTCGGGCTCGCCGACGGGCAGGTCGACGAGCAGCGGACGCACCCGCGTCGCCGGGTCGCCGGAGCGCGACGGGTGCGCGGCCTCGACGCTGCTGCGCGGCGTCCCCTCGTCGTCGTCGACGACGCTCACCGGCACCAGGGCGCGCACGGTCGTGGCCGGGCGCAGCGGCACGGCTCGCGAGAGCAGCCAGCCGCGCAGCGCGCCGGTGATCACCGCGAGCACGACGTCGTTCACGGTGCCGCCGTACGCGGCCCGCACCCGGCGGAAGTCGTCGAGCCGGGTGCGCGAGATCGCCAGCCGGCGCTGCTCGCTGAGCCGGATCTGCAGCGGCGAGGGTGGGGGCCGGCGCAGCACCGACCGCCCCACCGACACCACGCCGCGGACGGCCGGACCGAGACCGCCGGCGCGCGCCGACGCCCGGGCCAGCTCGACGCGGGCGTCGGCCAGCCCCACCCGGGCGCTGTCGACCAGCGTGGTCGGGCGCAGCACCATCGCGCGGGCGGCGTCGCGCACGAGCGCCAACGAGCCCGGTTCGGGCTGCGGCATCCAGAGCGCCTGCACCGTCCGGCGGGGCTCGGGGGCGGCGTCCAGGATCACCTCGAACAGGTCGACCGCGCCGGCCTCGTCGACCATCGCCTGGTGGGTCTTGGTGACGATGGCGACGCGCCCGCCGCCGAGGCCATCGACGAGATACATCTCCCAGAGCGGGCGGCCGCGGTCGAGCAGCCGTGACTGGATGCGGGCGCAGAACTCGAGCAGCTGCGCCTCGGTGCCCGGTCGCGGCAGGGCGGAGCGGCGCACGTGGTAGGTGATGTCGAAACGGGGGTCGTCGACCCAGATCGGGTTGGCCAGGTGCCCGGGCACCCGCCGCACCCGCTGCCGGTAGCGCGGCGCGAGCGAGATGCGCTCCTCGAGCAGGCGCAGCAGCCGGTCGTAGTCGAAGCCGCTCGCCGGCGGATCGAAGATCGCCAGACCACCGACGTGCTGCGGTGTCGTCCGCGTCTCCTGGTGGAGGAAGGCGACGTCGGCCGACGACAGCCGCTCCATCCGCCGCGCCTCCCCGTCCTCGCTCCTGGCCCGTGCCCATCCTCGCAGATGGACGCAGCGGGGCGCCGCCGTCAGCGGCGTCGGCGGCCGCGTCCGGGCACAGGGACGCCGGCCAGGGTCGCCGCCAGCTCGACGACGGCCAGGCGCAGCGGGCTGCCCGGCGCCGCCTCGCCGAGCAGCCGGCCGCGGGCGAGGGCGGCGTCGACGGTGCGTCCGTCGAACGGCAGCATCGCGGTCGGCGTGCATCCGGCGAAGCGCTCGAGCGCGGTGCGCAGCTCGGTGTGCACGTCGCCCGGCACGACACCGCTGCGCACCCGGTTCAGCACCACCCGCACCGGCGCCTCGATCTCGGCGTCGCGCAGCTCGGCGCGGGCGCGCACGAGCCGCTGCATGCCGATCGGGTCGGCCGACCCGACGACGAGCACGAGGTCGGCGTCGTCCAACACGGCGAGGGTGGCGCCGTTGCGCCGGGGGGCGAGCGTGTCGAACGAGAGCTCCTCGTCGGCCTCGAGGCAGAACCCGCAGTCGACGACGGTGACGTCGGCGAGGCGGCGGGCGGCGCCGAGCACCGCGGCGAGCGCGGTCGGCCGCACCTCCGGCCAGCGAGACGCGAGCGGGATGCCGGTGAGCACGCGCAGCGACGGTCCGAGCTGCCAGCACAGGGCGGCGAGGGCGGTGCCGTCGAGCCCGGCGGACGACGCCTGCCGGCACGCCGCCGCGACGCCCGGCGACTCGTCGAGCAGGCCGAGCATCGGCGCGATGGTGCCGCCGTACACATCGGCGTCCACGGCCAGCGCCGAGCGGCCGAGCCGGGCGAGCTCGTCGGCGAGGGTGACGGTCAGCAGCGTGCGCCCGGGCGCACCGGTCGGCCCCCAGACGGCGACCACCGTGCCGGTGCGGTCGTCGGCCGCCTCGGGTGGCGCGCCGGCACCCGGCGGAAGCGCTCCACCGGTGATGGGCACCGAGCCGGTGGCGGCATAGCTGCGGTCGGTGCCCGGCGGGGTGGCTTGGTCGCGCACCGCCTCGGCGATGACCGCCGCGGCCACCGACGCCTCGGCGTCGTCCGGCAGCAGGTGCACGATGCCGAGGGCGCGCAGCCGCTGTTCGGCGGCCTCGTCGCCGACGCGCACCACGCCCACGGGTGCGACGTCGCAGGAGCGCAGGCGGTCGACGGCATCGGCGTCGAGCCGCCGCAGGTCGGCGGCGACGAGCGCCGCGCGTCCCTGGCCGGACGCCGCCACGGCGAGCAGGTCGACGACGTCGACGCAACGGCGCGCGATCACCACCCCACCCGGGACGGCGGGCAGCCCGGTGAGCAGACGCTCCTCCCACGCCGCCCCCTCGGCGGCGCTGAGGACGGGCAGCCTCATCGGGTCGGTTCGGCGCAGGCGCTGAGGTCGCCCGGCGCCTCGGCCGGCGCGTTCGCGGCGCCGGTGAGGATGCCCGCCCGGATGCGTCCCTGGTCGATCGCCTGGGCGGCGACCACCCGTCCGGCGTCGGCCCGCGGCACGCTGATCACGATGCGCTGGCCGTCGGCGGTGCTGCCGAAGCCCGCGTCGAGCGAGCTCGCGCTCTGCACGGTGACATCGGGCAGCAGCACGACCGAGGCGCAGTGCGGGCCGGTCACCCACAGTTCCACCCGCTCGCCCGCCCGCAGCGTGGGCGCGTCACCGGTCGCGAAGGTGATCGACAGTGTCGTCAGCGCCGGCGGGGACGCGACCGCGCCGGTCGGCACCAGCTCGCCGGCCCCGACCGCGCGCTGCAGCCGCTTGCCGACCAGGGCGGTCGGGTCGGCGGCGTAGCGCCGGGCGGCATCGTCGCCGAGCTGCACCCGCACGACGGCGAGGTCGCCGGTGTTGAGCACGGTGCCCGCCGCCAGTTCGTGGGCGGCGGTGACGACGGGACGTGTCGCGTGCGCCCGCGCGACGACCACCGCGCCGAGCAGCACCGAACCGACGACGAGCACCACGCCGAGCACCAGCCGCAGGTCGAGCCAGCTCGGCGTCGACACCCGCCGCGGGCGGGGGGACGGAGGTGCCAACGGCACGGGCGACCGACCGGACACGGCCGGTGAGGCGGGAGAGGACGCGAGCACCACCGCACGATGGTCACCCGTGATCGTCGATGTGGAAAATCGGATCCGGACCTTGTGGACAACCCGCCGGCCGTCGGGGCCGGGGTGCGAGACTGGCCGCGTCCGAGGCGTGGAAGGAGGGCCCACCGATGGCCCAGGAACCCCGGTTCCTGACGTTGACCGACGTCGCCGAGATCCTGAACATCTCCACGTCGCAGACCTACGCGCTCGTGCGGAACAACGAGCTCGAGGCGATCAAGATCGGCGGACGCGGCCAGTGGCGCGTCGAGCGCGACAAGCTCGAGGCCTACATCGCCCGCATGTACGAGCAGACGCGCGCCTTCATTGCCGAGCACCCGTTCGTCGAGGCCGATGCCGACTGATCGCCGCCTGATCGCCGCCTGATCCCGGCGCCCGGCCGCCGATGCTCGTCGCGCCTCACACGAGACGGCGCAGCAGCGCGAGCGCGGCGAAGGGCACCAGGTCGATCTCGCGCACCTCCCGCGCGCGACGTGGTTCGCCCGGCGCGTGCGCGGCCACGTCGAGGTGATCGCGGCCGACCCGGTCGAGGGTGCCGTCGAGCACCGTCCCGTCGACCAGATGCACCCGGACCGCTGAGCGGTCGCGCGCCACGCCGCGCAGCGCCGACGTCAGCCGCAGCCGCGCCGCGACGGGGCCCGCGACCTCGGCGGTGAGCGCCGTGCGGCCGATGCCGCGCACGGTCAGCACCGCGGCGACGGGCACGAGCGCCTCGCGTCCGGACCCCTCGTCCACCAGCAGCCAGTCGGCCCCGACCGTGCCGAGCCGTCCGGTCACCGGGCCGACACCCGGCACACCGACGCGCACCGTCGTGCCCACGGCGGCACGCAGCCGGTCGAGCACGCCGAGCGTGGCGGCCTCGCCCCGGGTGCGCTCGTCGATCTCGGCGGCGCGTTCGGCCCGCTCGAGCGCCTCGGCCTGGGCGGCGAGGTCGGCGAACAACCCCTCCCAACGCATGTCGACAGCTTCGCACCGCTCCGGTGCGCGGCCGCGCCGTTGTCCCCAGGTCGTGATCCCCGGTTGCATCAAGCCGACGTCATCATGCTTACTTGGACGCAAACACAAGCAAACGAAAGGACCGGCATGGGCGCGAGGGTGGCGGCTGCGGTGGCGACCGACCTCGTCGCGCTCCGGCTGTGCAGGCCGCACCCGCGCCGCGTCGCCTGGGCCCTCCACCACCTCGCCGCCGATCCCGACGGTGCACTGCTCGAGCTCTCGCGCGCGCTCGCGTTCGCGACCGCGGCCTGGCTCGGTCTCGGCCTGCTGCTCGTCGTCGCGACCGCCGTGCCCGGCCGGGTCGGTGCGCTCGCGCGGCGCGCGCAACTGGTCGTGCTGCCGGCTGCGGCACGGCGGCTGCTCGTGGGTGCCGTCGGCGTCGGCCTCGTCGCGTCCCCGGCCGTCGCCTCGGCCCGCACGACACCGACGCCGACGGCCCCGGCGTGGCCCGTGGCGACGAGC
>NZ_JBQCEE010000055.1:0-2443 GCF_051960575.1 Jatrophihabitans sp. | reverse complement strand
GCCGCCGGTCGCCGAGTAACCCCCCCCCGCCGAGCGCGGCGGTGAACAGCTCGTCGGTCTCCGGGTTGTGGACGGCGCCCGCGACGACGACACCGTCCTGCTCGGCCGCCACCGACACCGCGTACTGCGGCAGCCCGAGGACGAAGTTCACCGTGCCGTCGATCGGGTCGACCACCCAGCGCACGCCGCTCGTGCCGGCCCGGTCGTCGCCCTCCTCCCCCAGCACCGCGTCGTCCGGACGCAGCTCGGCGAGCCGGTCGCGCAGCCACTGCTCGCTCGCCCGGTCGACCTGGGTCACCAGGTCGGTGCTGGTGCTCTTCACCGCGACGTCGAGGCCGTGGGCGTCGCGCCGCGCGTCGCGGACGAGCCGGCCGGCACCGGTCGCGAGCACGGCGGCGAGGTCGCGCAGGCGCTGCGGAGTGGCGTCCATGCATCGATCCGATCACGTCCTCGCTAGGCTGCGTGCACCGCCCCGGCCGTCGACTGGAGGGTCGTGACCACGCAGCCAGCACCGCCCCTGCCGTCGATCGACGAGCAGGCCTTCGGCATCGACATCGGGGGCAGCGGCATCAAGGGCGCGATCGTCGACACCGCCACCGGTGATCTCGTGACGCCGCGGGTGCGCATCGCGACGCCGCAGCCCTCGACCCCGCAGGCGGTCGCCGCGGTCGTGGCCCAGCTGGTCGAGGGGGCGGGCTGGACGGGGCACGTCGGCGCGACCTTCCCTGCGGTGATCAAGAACGGCGTGGCGCGCTCGGCGGCGAACGTCGACCCGTCCTGGATCGGCACCGACGTCGACGCCACCTTCACGGCCGCGGTGAACGCGTCCGAGGTCATCGTGCTGAACGACGCCGACGCCGCCGGTGTCGCCGAGGCCCGGTTCGGCGCGGCGCGTGGCGTGTCCGGCGTGGTCATCCTGCTGACCTTCGGCACCGGCATCGGCAGTGCGCTGCTGCTCGACGGCCGGCTGGTGCCGAACACCGAGTTCGGTCACCTCGAACTCGACGGGCACGACGCGGAGAAGCGGGCGGCCGCCTCGGTGAAGGACAACGAGGGCCTCTCGTACTCCAAGTGGGCCAAGCGGGTGTCGCACTACATGAGGCACGTCGAGCGGCTGTTCACGCCCGACCTGTTCGTCGTCGGCGGGGGCGTGAGCAAGGACAGCGAGAAGTGGGTGCCGCTGCTCGAGCTCGACACGCCCGTGCGTCCGGCCCAGTTGCTGAACAACGCGGGCATCGTCGGGGCGGCCATGGCGGCCGTCGAGCGCCCGGTCGAACGTCCCGTCCGCTGACGGCCGGTCGCCCCGTCCGCGCCCGTTCCGCACCGCCGGCACCGACTCGTCGGGGCGCGAGGCCCGCTCGCGTCGTACACTGCCTCACGAGGGCACTGCGCACGTTCTGGACTCGAACTCTGAGCCGACCAACAGACGGCCTGCGACCCGCACCTAGCGCGCCCGCGTGGTCCGATCGAGGCCCGGCGGGTGCCACCGGTCCATACGTGTTTGCTCCGTGCGCCCGTCGGGTGAAAGGTTCTCCGTGCTTCCAGAGCAGCAAGACTCGTCGGCCTCGGCGTCGACCCCTGCGCTGACCCCAGCGTCCACCGCGAAGAAGGTCGTGGCGGCCGCCAGTACGACCCGCCGCGCGACGGCCACCGTCGCGACGGACGAGAGCCCCGACGCGGCGGCCAAGCCGGCCCGCGCAGCGAAGGCCGCGAAGACGGCGGCGAAGGCACCGGCCAAGACCGGAAAGGCCTCGGCGAAGGCACCGGCCAAGGCGACGAAGGCCGCGGGCGCTGCGGCCGACGGCGCCGAGGTCGAGGAGGTCGAGCTCGAGGACATCGCGGTCGAGGACCTCGCCGCCGACGCGGTCGAGGACGTCACCGCCGACGACGAGACCGCCGCGGCACCGGCCGCGGCTGCCGGCGAGGAGTCCGAGGAGGAGTTCACCTGGGACGACGAGGAGGAGTCGGAGGCGCTGCGGCAGGCCCGCAAGGACGCCGAGATGACCGCCTCGGCCGACTCGGTGCGTGCCTACCTCAAGCAGATCGGCAAGGTCGCGCTGCTCAACGCCGAGGAGGAGGTCGACCTCGCCAAGCGGATCGAGGCCGGGCTCTACGCGGCCGAGCGGCTGCGGCAGGCCGACGAGTCGAACGAGAAGCTCTCGACCCAGCTGCGACGCGACCTCCGTTGGATCGTCCGCGACGGCGAGCGGGCCAAGAACCACCTCCTCGAGGCGAACCTCCGTCTCGTCGTCTCGCTGGCCAAGCGCTACACCGGCCGCGGCATGGCCTTCCTCGACCTGATCCAGGAGGGCAACCTGGGTCTGATCCGTGCGGTCGAGAAGTTCGACTACACCAAGGGCTACAAGTTCTCGACCTACGCCACGTGGTGGATCCGCCAGGCGATCACCCGCGCGATGGCCGACCAGGCCCGCACCATCCGCAT
>NZ_JBQCEE010000054.1:0-2515 GCF_051960575.1 Jatrophihabitans sp. | reverse complement strand
GGGCGGCAGACCCTGCGGGTGGAAGGGCTCGCCGTAGCGGCCGTAGGGCTGCGGCGGCACCCAGTAGGGCGAGTGGTACGAGTACGGGTCCGGCTCGTGGCCGGCCGGGGCGTTCGGTGCGCCCGATGCGCTCGGTGTGCTCGGTGTGCCCGAGGGGCCGTGCGGGGCCGGCGACCCGAACGGGCGGGGACTCTCCGGTGTGGTCATGGCTCCACCCTTCCCCGCGAATCCGTCCGTCTGCTTTGACGAAACCAGGCAGTGGCTGAGAAACGTCCGGGCGCTGCTGTGACGCGTCCCGCAGCGAGGCGGTCGACTAGTGTCCGAGCGGTGCAGGCGTGGCCCGGAGCTCCCTTCCCCCTCGGCGCGCACTGGGACGGCGAGGGCGTCAACTTCGCCCTCTGGTCGACGACGGCCACGTCGGTCAGCGTCTGCCTCTTCGACGCCGACGGCGCAGAGACGCAGGTGCGGCTCACCGACCACACCTACCACGTCTGGCACGGCTACATCCCCGCCTTGCAGCCCGGGCAGCGCTACGGCTTCCGCGTCGACGGCCCGTACGACCCGTCCCAGGGGTTGTTCCACAACCCGAACCAGCTGCTGGTGGACCCGTACGCCCGCGCGATCGAGGGCGACTTCGTCGACCACCCCGCCGTCCAGGCGTCGAGCCCGGCCGACTCGGCGCCGTACGTGCCGCGTTGCGTGATCATCCACGACGCGTTCCCCTGGGGCGACGACCACCGGCCGAACGTGTCGTGGGACGACACGGTGATCTACGAGCTGCACGTCAAGGGCTTCACGCGGCAGCACCCCGGCATCCCGCTCGACCTGCAGGGCACCTACGCGGGCCTCGGCCACCCGGCGGCGATCGAGCACCTGCGCTCGCTCGGGGTGACGGCAGTGGAACTGCTGCCGATCCACCACTTCGTCAGCGAGCCCTCGCTGCAGCGCCGCGGCATGCGGAACTACTGGGGCTACAACAGCCTCGGCTTCTTCGCCCCGCACGAGGCGTACGCGTCGCAGCGCGGCAACCAGGTGCGCGAGTTCAAGGCGATGGTGCGGTCGCTGCACGCGGCCGGCATCGAGGTGATCCTGGACGTCGTCTACAACCACACCGCCGAGGGGCCGCCGGACGGCCCGGTGCTGTCGTTCCGCGGCATCGACAACGGCTCGTACTACCGGCTCGCGCCGCAGGACCGCTCTCGCTACGTCGACTACACCGGCTGCGGCAACACCTTCGACCCGCGCCGGCCGTTCCCGCTGCAGCTGATCACCGACTCGCTGCGGTACTGGATCACCGAGATGCACGTGGACGGGTTCCGCTTCGACCTCGCCGCCGCGCTCGCGCGGTCGCTGCACGACGTCGACAAGCTCTCGTCCTTCTTCGACACCATCCACCAGGACCCGGTGATCTCGCAGGCCAAGCTCATCGCCGAACCGTGGGACGTCGGCGACGGCGGCTACCAGGTGGGCGAGTTCCCGCCGCTGTGGACGGAGTGGAACGGCAAGTACCGCGACACGGTGCGGTCGTTCTGGGCGCACGGGGCGCCGGACGGTGTGCGCGACCTCGCCTACCGGCTGACCGGCTCGTCGGACCTGTACGGCGACGACGGGCGCCTGCCCATCGCGTCGATCAATTTCGTCACGGCACACGACGGGTTCACCCTGCGCGACCTGGTGAGCTACGAGCAGAAGCACAACGAGGCCAACGGCGAGGACAACCGCGACGGCACCGACGACAACCGCTCGTACAACGGTGGGATCGAGGGCGAGCCGGCGCCGGCCAAGGTGCGCACGCTGCGGTTGCGGCAGGCGCGCAACCTGATGACGACGCTGCTGCTGTCGACCGGCGCCCCGATGCTCGTGGCCGGCGACGAGCGGTGGCGCACGCAGGGCGGCAACAACAACGCCTACGTGCAGGACAACGAGATCTCGTGGATCGACTGGACCGAATCACCCGAGTCGCAGGACATGCTGCAGCTGGCTCAACGGCTGTTGCAGCTGCGCCGCGACCACCCGGTGCTGCGGCAGCCCGCCTTCTTCGCCGGACGCCCGGTGCCGGGGGGTGACGGCTGCAAGGACCTCGCCTGGTTCCATCCGGACGGCCGCGAGATGCAGGACGACGACTGGTACGACGCCGGCCTGCGCACCATCGGGATGTACCTGGACGGCCGCGGGCTGCGCCACCGTGACCGGCGCGGCCGGATGATCATCGACGAGTCGTTCCTGCTGCTGCTGCACGCCGGCGACGAGGACGGGCTGTTCGCCGTGCCCGACCGCCCGTGGGCCGACACCTACACGGTCGTGGTCGACACCCGCTACGTCGGCGGGGTGCCCTACCCGCGCACAAAGCCGGTGGCCGGCGGCAGCCACGTGCCGATGAGCGCGCGGTCGGCGCTGCTGCTGCTGGTGAACCGGAGCGGCTCGTGAGCGAGCAACCGCCGGACCTGCCGTACGTGCCGCCGCCCGCGACCCAACCCCCACCGCCCGGCTACGGACCGCCGCCCGGCTACGGACC
>NZ_JBQCEE010000053.1:0-7247 GCF_051960575.1 Jatrophihabitans sp. | reverse complement strand
GGTCGTCGAGGCGGCGCTCGCGCTGCACCGGCCCGACCCGGCCGACCCCGTCGGCGCCCTCGCGGCCGTCGGCGGCCTCGAGCACGCCGCCCTGGCCGGCTTCCTGCTCGGCGCCGCGGCCGCGCGTGTGCCGGTGATCCTCGACGGCGTCATCGCGGGCGCCGCCGCCCTGGTCGCCGCGGCGCTCGCACCCGACGCGGTCGGGGCGATGATCGCCGGCCACCGGTCGGCCGAGCCTGGCGCATCGCGCGCCCTGGAGCACCTCGGCCTGCGACCGCTCGTCGACCTCGACCTGCGTCTCGGCGAGGGCTCGGGCGCGGTGCTCGCGCTCTCGCTCGTGCAGAGCGCGGCGCGCGTGCTGCGCGACGTCGCCACCTTCGACAGCGCCGGCGTCACCGAGAAGGAATGACGACCGTCCTCGTGCTCGGCGGCGCACGCTCGGGCAAGTCGGCCTTCGCCGAGGGCCGGCTCGCCGCCCGGACCGCGGTCGACTACATCGCGACGGCGCCGAGCGTGCCGGACGACCCCGAGTGGGATGCCCGGGTCGAACGCCATCGGGCGCGCCGTCCCGACCACTGGCGCACCGTCGAGACGCAGGACCTGCCCGGCGCGCTGCGCAGCGACGGCCCATCGGCCCTGGTCGACTCGATCACCGCCTGGCTCGCCGCGACGATGGATGTCGTCGGCCTGTGGCGCGAGGCGCCGGGCGCCGACGCCGGGCTGGAGGTGGCGGTCGACGCGCTCGTGGCGGCGTGGGCGGCGACGACGCGCGACGTCGTGGCGGTCAGTGACGAGGTCGGGCTGGGCGTGGTGCCGGACACGGCGTCCGGTCGCCTCTTCCGCGACAGCCTCGGCCTGCTGAACCAGGCGCTGGCGGCGGCCGCCGACGAGGTGTTCCTCGTCGTCGCCGGCCTGCCGCTGCGGCTGAAGTGAGCCCGTTCGCGTGATCACCGCGCTGACGATGTTCACCGCCGTTCCGGTGCCCGCTGCGTGGCACCGCCGCGCGGTGTCGCCGCGGGTGGTGCTGTGGCTGCCGCTGCTCGGCGGCGCGCTCGGCGCCGTCGCCGGGCTGGTCGTCGCGCTCGTGCTGTGGCGCGCGCCGGGCGCGGGTCTGCCGGCGGCGGTGCTCGCGGTCGCCACCCTCGCGCTGCTCACGCGGGGGCTGCACCTCGACGGGCTCGCCGACACCGCCGACGGTCTCGGCAGCCGGGCCGAGCCTCGGCGGGCGTTGGAGATCATGCGCCGCTCGGACATCGGCCCGTTCGGCGTGGTGACGCTCGTGCTCCTGGTGGTCGCCGACGTCGCGGCGCTGTCCGCGCTGGCGGGCGCCGGCCGCTGGGTGCCGCTGGCGGCGCTGGTCACCGCTGCGGCGACGGGCCGGCTCGCGGTGGTGCACGCATGCCTGCCGGGTGTCCCGTCCGCACGGCCGGACGGCTTCGGCGCCCTCGTTGCGGGCCGCACGCCGGCGACCGCGGCGGCCGTGCTCACGGCGGCGACCCTTGCGCTGGGCGCGGCATGCGCGGCGCTCGCCGACGCCCCGATCGCCGGCTGGGTCGTCGCGCAGGTCGTGGCCCTCGGTGTCGCGGCCCTCTTCCGCGCCCACACCACCCGTCGCCTCGGCGGCGTGACCGGCGACGTGTTCGGCGCGCTCGTCGAGCTGGCGACCGCGCTGACCCTCGTCGGGTTCATCGTGTCCTGACCCGTAGGGCCCGCTGCGGGTCTGCGATCCGTCGCACACGACCGGTGGAGGCGAACCATGTCCTCGAATTTCCGTGAGCCGCTGGCCGAGTTCGTCGGCACGCTGGTGCTGGTCTTCTTCGCCGTCGGCTCCGCCGTCTTCGGGTTCGACAAGATCGGTGCCCCGGGCGTGGCACTCGCCTTCGGCTTCGTGCTGCTCGCCCTGGCCTACGCGATCGGGCCGACGTCGGGCTGCCACGTCAACCCGGCGGTGACGCTCGGCGTGCTGCTGCGCAAGGGCATGACGGTCGAGAAGGCGGTCACCTACTGGGTGGCGCAGGTGCTCGGCGGCATCGTCGGCGCCGCGCTGCTCAAGCTGATGGTCTCGAGCTTCGGGAAGGTCAAGGACCAGACCGGCGGGCTCGGGACGAACGACTGGGGCACCTCGATCAGCGGCCCCGGCGCCTTCGTCCTCGAGATCGTGCTGACGTTCCTGCTCGTGTTCGTCGTGCTGCTCGTGACCGGCCGCGCGGCCGCGCCGGGCTTCGCCGGGCTGGCGATCGGTCTCGTGCTCACGGTCATCCACTTCGTCGGCATCCCGCTCGACGGCACCTCGGTGAACCCGGCCCGGTCGCTGGGCCCGGCCCTGTTCCACGGCGGCACGCCGCTGTCGCACGTCTGGCTGTTCCTGCTGGCCACGCTCATCGGTGGCGCGCTCGCCGCGCTGGTGGTGCCGCTGCTCGAAGCGCCCCCGGCGGGCGCCGACCACGGCCTCACCGACCCGACCGGGGCGAACGTCCCGAGCTCGTGACCGGCGGCTAGCGTCGGGATGTGCCGACGATCAGCCTGCCCACGCCGGACGCACCCGAGCACGTCGGTGACCTTCCGCCAGGCGTCGAGGTCGTCGTCTGGGACGGCACCGGCGACCCGCCCGCGGGCGCCGACCGGATCGAGTTCTTCGTCGGACGCTACGACGCACCACCGCCGCCGGCCGACGCGCTCACCCGCCTGCCCGCGCTGAAGGTCGTCCAACTCTCGTCCGCCGGCTTCGACGCGTGGGAGCCGCTGCTGCCGCCGGGCGTCACCCTCTGCAACGGACGCGGGGTGCACGGCGCGTCGACCGCCGAGCTCGCCGTCGCCGGACTGCTCGCCACCCTGCGCGAGCTCCCGCGGTTCCTCGCCGCCCAGCGGCGGGCCGAGTGGGAGCCGGTCGACACCGCCGGCGTCACCGGCCGCCGGGTCGTCGTGGTCGGTGCGGGCGACATCGGCCGCCGGGTCGCGTCCGCACTGCAGGCCTTCGACGCCGAGGTGACCCTCGTCGCCCGCACGGCCCGCGACGACGTGCGCGCCGTCGCCGACCTGCCGGCACTGCTGCCGACGGCCGACGCCGTCGTGCTCGCGCTGCCCGCGAGCACCGCGACGCACCATCTCGTCGACACCGAGTTCCTCGCCGCACTGCCGGACGGCGCGGTGCTGGTGAACGTCGCCCGTGGCCGGATCGTCGACACCGACGCGCTGCTGCACGAGCTCGACAGCGGACGCCTGCGCGCGTTCCTCGACGTCACCGATCCCGAACCGCTCCCTGCCGAGCACCCGCTCTGGCAGGCGCCGAACCTGCTGCTCACCCCGCACGTCGGCGGCGGCACGATCGGCTGGCAGCAGCGCGCCTACCGGCTCGTCCGCGAGCAGGTCGAGCGGTACGTGCGCGGCGAGCCGCTGCAGAACGTGGTGGTCGAGGGCCGCTAGCGCCGGCGCCGCGACGGCGCGGCCTTGAGCTTCGGGTCGCGCAGCTGCGGCAGCCGGCCCGCCGACGCCCGCGCCAACTGTGCGAGCTGGTTCACGTGCACGCACGGCAGCCGCACGGCCCCGCCGTCGACGACGGCGTAGACGGTGCGTCCCTCGACGGCGAGGCCGCGCACCTCGTCCCAGGCGAGCAGCCGGCTGCCGAACGCGACGCGCACGCGGATGCCGCGGTCGTCGACGAACGTCGCCCACCGGGCGATGAAGACGGCGACGAGCACCGGGATGATCAGCACCGTCGTCTGCCACGAGATCGCCGCCTGCGAGCCGACCAGGCCGCCGTTCGAGTCGTGCCCGAGCCCGCCGGACGTGAACGCCACCGGGGCCGCGCCGAACAGCACGAACAGCACGATCAGGTAGGCGGTGCGGGGGAGCCGGAAGACCGCCGACGTCACGTCGCCCGGCTCGGGCACCACCTGCAGCCCGGTGCCGGTCGCGATGACGGTGGGTGTCGGGACGGCCGGTCGCTGCGTCGGCGGCGGCACCGGCGTCGTGGTCGCCGGGGTCGCGCCGGCCGCCGTGGGGTGCGCCACGGCACCCGTGGGCTCGTCGGTCGCCGCCTCGCTCATGCCTCGACGGTAACGCGTAGATTCCTCCCGTGAGCAGCTCGGAGCCCCGTCAGCATCGCAAGCCACACAGCAGCGTCGTCACCGACGGCATCGAGCGGGCCGCGGCACGCGGCATGCTCCGCGCCGTCGGCATGGGCGACGACGACTTCCGCAAGCCGCAGATCGGCGTCGCGTCCAGCTGGAACGAGATCACGCCCTGCAACATGTCGCTCGACCGGCTGGCCAAACGGGCCAAGGAGGGCGTGCGCGGGGCCGACGGCTTCCCGATGGAGTTCGGCACCATCTCGGTCAGTGACGGCATCTCGATGGGCCACGACGGCATGCACTACTCGCTGGTCAGCCGCGAGGTGATCGCCGACTCGGTCGAGACGGTGTTCCGCGCCGAGCAGCTCGACGGGGCGGTGCTGCTCGCGGGCTGCGACAAGTCGATCCCCGGCATGCTCATGGCGGCCGCCCGGCTCGATGTCGCCACGACCTTCCTTTACGCCGGCTCGACGTTGCCCGGTCGCTACCAGGGCCGCGACGTCACGATCATCGACGCCTTCGAGGCCGTCGGCGCCTGCCTCGCCGGACGCATGTCCCGCGAGGAGGTCACCGAGATCGAGAAGGCGATCTGCCCCGGCGAGGGCGCGTGCGGCGGCATGTACACCGCCAACACGATGGCCAGCGCCGCCGAGGCGCTCGGCCTGTCGCTGCCCGGCTCGGCCGCGCCGCCCGCGCCGGACTCGCGCCGTGACGCCTACGCCGAGCGCTCGGGCGAGGCCGTCGTGCACCTCGTCGACCACGGCATCACCGCGCGCCGCATCCTGACCAAGGAGGCCTTCGAGAACGCGATCACGCTGGTGATGGCGCTCGGCGGCTCGACCAACGCGGTGCTGCACCTGCTCGCGATCGCGTACGAGGCGAAGGTCGACCTCACCCTCGACGACTTCAACCGCATCGGCGACAAGGTGCCGCACCTGGCCGACGTGAAGCCGTTCGGCCGCTACGTGATGACCGACGTCGACCGCATCGGTGGCGTGCCGGTGGTCATGAAGGCGCTGCTGGACGCGGGGCTGCTGCACGGCGACTGCCTCACCGTCACGGGCCGCACACTCGCCGAGAACCTCGCCGACATCGCGCCGCCCGACCCCGACGGCAAGATCATCCACGCGCTGTCCGACCCGATCCACAAGACGGGCGGCATCACGATCCTCAAGGGCTCGCTCGCGCCCGACGGCGCGGTCGTGAAGAGCGCCGGCTTCGACACCGACGTCTTCGAGGGCACCGCCCGGGTCTTCGACACCGAGCAGCCGGCGATGGACGCCCTCGCCGCGGGCGAGCTCAAGGCGAACGACGTCGTCGTCATCAGGTGGGAGGGCCCGAAGGGTGGCCCGGGCATGCGCGAGATGCTCGCGATCACCGGCGCCATCAAGGGTGCGGGGCTGGGCAAGGACGTCCTGCTGCTCACCGACGGCCGTTTCTCGGGCGGCACGACCGGCCTGTGCATCGGGCACATCGCGCCCGAGGCGGCGTTCGGCGGCCCGATCGCGCTCGTCGCCGACGGCGACCGCATCCGGCTCGACCTCGCCGCGCGCACGCTCGACCTGCTCGTCGACGACGCCGAGCTCGAGCGCCGCAGGGCGGAGTGGAAGCCGCTGCCGCCGCGCTTCGACCACGGCGTGCTCGGCAAGTACCAGAAGCTGGTCGGCTCGGCGGCGCAGGGCGCGATCTGCGGATGAGCACGGTGCTCGTCACCGGCGGCACCGGCCGGCTCGGCCGACCACTCGTCGCCGGGCTGCGGGCCGAGGGGCACACGGTGCGTGTCCTGAGCCGGCGCGCCGGCGAGGGGCACATCATCGGCGACCTGGCCGACGGGCGCGGGGTCGTCGACGCCGTGCGCGGTGTCGACGCCGTCGTGCACGCCGCGACGTCCGGACGCATGCAGGCCGTCGACGTCCGCGGCACGGCGCAGCTGCTCAAGCACGCCCGCATGCACGGCGTGGGGCACGTCGTCTACGTCTCGATCGTCGGCAGCGACCGCGTCGCGATGCCGTACTACAAGGTCAAGCAGGCGGTCGAGGCGCAGGTCGCCGCGTCCGGGGTGCCGTTCACGCTGGCCCGCGCGACGCAGTTCCACGACCTGCTGTGGGGCCTCGGAACGAAGGCCCGGCTCGGGCCGCTGCTGCTCGCGCCGGCCGGGTGGCGCTTCGAGCCGAACGCGCCCGCCGACTTCGCGGCGTCGCTCGTGCGCCGGGTCGCCGCCGGACCGGCCGGGGGAGTCACCGAGTTCGGCGGCCCGCAGGTGCTCGACGGCGCCGAGCTGCTGACCGATGTGCATCGCGCGCTGGGCCGCACCGGCGCCGTCCGCCGGGTGCGCGTCCCGGGCAAGGGCAGTGCCGCGGTCACCGCGGGCGCCCTGCTCACCGGCGACGCCGGCGCGGACGTCCCGGTCGAGCGCGGCACCACCACCTGGGCCGACTGGCTCGCCGCCCGCTGACGGCCCTCGCCGGGTGACGGATCACGGCGTCCGGTGACGGCACGACACGCCATCACCGGACGCGCCGATCCGTCACCCGACGGACGGATCCGTCACCGTCCGGGCGCCAGGGGTCAGTGGGCGCCGAAGTCCTCGGTCATCCAGACCTTGCCGTTGCTGCGGTCGATGTAGACGTCGATGCCGACCTGCTTGTAGTTCGGGCTGAGGATGTTGAGGCGGTGCCCGTTCTCCGGCGGCAGCTCGTTGTACATGATGTGCTGCAGCAGCAGCAGACCTGCGGCGGAGATGTCGGAGTTCCACGCGACGTTCTCGCCGACCCAGTGCCAGCGGTAGCCGGTGCGGCTGACGCGGGTGGTCAGGGGCGCCTCGCCGGGCAACTGGTGCGACATCGTGTTCGCGCGCGCCATGGCGAGGTCGTGCCGCCGGGCCGAGACGACCAGCCGCGGCGCGACGTGCAGGGCGGGCAGGCCGTGCAGGGCGCGTTCGAGGTTGAGGGTGCGCAGGATGACGCCGGCCCAGACCCGCTCGATCGGCACCATGGCGCCCGCCTGGGCGGGTGCGGTGACCAGCGGGCCGAGCAGGGCGGCGACGAGGGCGAGGACGACGAGCAGTCGCCGGCGGGACGCGGAGAGCAGGCGGAGGACGCGGCTGGGCATCGGGGGATCTCCTGGACGAAGCATGGTGGAGCGGGCGGACGGGTCCCCCTCGCTCCGCGACGTCTT
>NZ_JBQCEE010000052.1:0-8460 GCF_051960575.1 Jatrophihabitans sp. | reverse complement strand
CCACGGCCTCGCCGACGCGGGGGGCCGCGGCGATGCCGTTCGCCCAAGCGATCATGTGATGCGACGCTAGTGCATCGCGCGGGCCCGGCGCGGCAGCAGCCAGCCGACGGCCCACGCGGCCGCGATGAGCACGAGCATCAAGAGCAGCGCGTGCTCGGCGGCCGGTAGTGCCTCGGGGCGGCCGTGGTCGAGCCGCACGCCGTCGAAGAACACGGTCGCCAGCACCGCGACGCCGAGCGACGCCCCCAGCTGCTGCAGCGACTCGAGCACACCCGTGGCCGAGCCGACCTCGTGGTCGTCGATGTCGCCGATGACGATCGAGAACAGCGGCACGAAGATCATGCCCATGCCGACGCCGAAGACGGTGAGGCCGGGGGCGAGGTCCCAGAAGGTGACGCGCCCGTCCGCACCGTGCAGCAGCAGGTACAGCAGCGTCGTGCCCCCGGCCATGATGGTCAGGCCGACGTGCAGGATCGGTCGCCCCACTGCCGTCATCGCCCACGCACCGACGCCCGAGCCGACGAAGGCGCCGACCGCGAGACCGGCCAGGTAGAGGCTGGCCTTGAGCGGGCTGAAGCCGAGCCCGAGCTGCAGGAACAGTCCCACGACCAGGCCGAAGCCGACGACCGAGCCGAAGAACACGACGGTGAAGCCGACCCCGCTGACGTACGAGCGCTTGCCGAGCAGCGACGGCTCGATCAGCGGGGTGCGGCCGGCGCCGAGACGGCGGCGCTGGTGCCCGACGAAGGTCGCGAGCAGCGGCACGGCGGCGACGGGCAGCGCGAGCAGCCAGAGCGGCCAGCCGAGCGAACGGCCGTCGACGAGCGGGAAGACGATCAGCATGCTCACCGTGCCGAGCAGGACGGTGCCGACCAGGTCGAGCGTCACCGCGGTGCGTGCGGCCGAGGGCTTGGGCAGCACATGATGACCCACCACGAGCGCGACCACGCCGACCGGAAGGTTGATGAGGAACAGCGCCCGCCAGCCGCTGCCGGCGACGTCGGCCTTGAGCAGCAGGCCGGCGACGACCGGGCCGAGGATCGTCGACAACCCGATCACCGGCCCGAGTGCGGCGAACGCCCGCTGCATGCGCTCGGCGGGGAACAGGTCGCGGATGAGGCCGAAGCACTGCGGGATCATCACCGCGGCCGCGAGGCCCTGCACCGCGCGCGCGGTCACCAGTGCGGCCGGCGACCACGCGAACGCGCACGCGCTGGACGCGAGCACGAACGCGGTGAGCCCGAGCAGCAGCATCGGCCTGCGCCCGAAGCGGTCACCCAGGCGTCCACCGGTCATCAGGCCGACGGCGATCGCGAGCGTGTAGCCCGCGGCGATCCACTCGAGCGCCGACGACGACATCGCCAGGTCGCGCTGGATCGACGGTGCCGCCACCTGCACGATCGTCGAGTCGAGGATGTTGAGGATCAGCGCTGCGAGCACGACGGCGAAGCCGATCCAAGCCGAGCGCGTGCGCTGCTCGGTCATCTGCTCCGGCGCCGCCGCCACGGGCTGGGTGAGTGTTGCGGTCATGGCTGCCTTCCCTCTCGTACGGATGGTGTCGTCGGGTTCGATGGGCAGGACGCTAGGCCGCTATCAGGAACGCTCCGTTCCGCTTGTTCCACTACATTGCTGGACATGGCCGAGACCTCCGCGCGACTGCTGAAGCTGCTGTCGCTGCTGCAGACGACCCGGGAATGGCCGGGGCCCGAACTGGCCGACCGGCTCGGCGTCAGCACCCGGACGGTGCGCAACGACGTCGACCGCCTGCGCCGGCTGGGGTATCCGGTGCGGGCGACCCGCGGCGCGGTCGGGGGATATCGCCTGGTGGCCGGCAAGGCGATGCCGCCGCTGCTGCTCGACGACGACGAGGCCGTGGCGATCGCGGTCAGCCTGCGCACCGTCAGCGGGGGAGCGGTCGAGGGCATGGAGGAGACGGCGCTGCGGGCGCTGACGAAGCTGCAGCAGGTGCTGCCGCCGCAATTGGGTCGCCGGGTCGACGCGCTGCAGTCGCACACCGTGCAGGCGGGTGGACGTAGCCGGGCCCAGGTCGACGGCAGCGTGCTCGCCCTACTGGCCGCGGCGGCCCGCGATCGGGAGATCGTCCGCTTCGCGTACGCCGACTACACAGGCGTTGAGAGCGAGCGGCGCATCGAGCCGTACCGTCTCGTCAACTACGGGCGGCGCTGGTACCTCGTCGCCTTCGACGTCGAGCGCGACGACTGGCGCACCTTCCGCATCGACCGGCTGCGCGACGCCCGCTCGGTCGGGCACCGGTTCACCGCGCGTCCGCTGCCCGCCGAGGACATCGCCGCCTATGTCGCGAGCAAGACCCGCCAGGTGCAGATGAAGGTGCAGGGTCGCGTGATCCTGCACCTGCCGGCGGAGCTCGCCGAGCGCCGCATGGGCGGTTGGACGCAGGGCGCCATCGAATCGTTGGGCGACACGAAGTGCCTTGTCTCACTGGGTGGGCGGTCGGTCGAGGACCTCGCGTTCTGGCTGGGCGTGCTTGACGCCGACTTCGAGGTCGTCGACTCGCCCGAACTCGCGGCGGCGGTCAGACGGGTCGGTGAGCGGTATGCGCGGGCGACCTCCTGACCGCCCGCCCGGTGTTCAGCTGGGACACACCGTGGACAACGCCCGCTCACAGATCTACGGTCAGCGGATCCGAGCAGATCATCCGCTCGTCGTCCGGGGGAGGTAGTGGGATGCGTCTGACCAGCATTGCACTGGCTGCGGCGGCAAGTGCCGGACTTCTGGTGTCCGGCGTCCAGGCGGGCGTCGCCGCACCGGCCGTGCAGGAACCACAGGTGATCAGCGACGACTCGCTCTCGGCGCGATCCACCGTGCTCAACGGCGGCGCCAAGCTGGTGCCCGGGGCCCGCACGATCACGCACTGGAACGGGCAACGGCTCGATCCGAACAACGGCGTGACCTACAGCTACAACATGGTCGGTGCAGACCCGAACACCTGCCGCGGCAGCGCCTGCGACGTGACCGTCGAGGTGGACATCACGCCGATCAACGTGAACATCGGCGGCCTGGTCTTCCGTGGTGACGACGTCGTCCAGCCCACGCTGGCCTCGCCGCTGTTCCAGAACAATGACTACGGCTCGACCCCAGCTGCGACGGCTGCGGGGAACTTCCCCGGCCTGCCGCAGGAGGTCCGCGGCGCCGGCGGTCCGCTCTCGCAGGACGACGCCGGGGTGCCGTTGCAACTGCAGGACGCGACGATGCGCGCCCAGTTCGCCCGCACCGGGGCGAGTCCGTACCACCTCCGCCTGCACGCGAACGTGCAGCCGACCGTGACGATCACGGTCCCGCAGCACCAGGGCGCGCTGTTGCAGAGCGGTCGCGGCGTCGTGTTCCCGGCGATCGACTACACGTGGTGGTCGGGTCAGATCAACAATCTCGAGAACAGCGCCGACCCGACCCATCTGCCGCTGTACCTCACCAACGACGTCCTGCTGTACACGAACAACGACCTCAACACGACCGGCGTCATCGGTTACCACGGCACCGGTGCCGCCGGGCTCAAGAAGGGGTACGGCAAGACGCAGGGCAACGGCGTCGTGCAGACCTTCGCCTGGGCGTCGTACCTGCAGCCCGGTGTCTACGCCCGGCCGAACGGTGGCACCTACTGGGCGCTCCAGGACATCCACCCCATCAGCCACGAGATCGCCGAGTGGGCCGACGACCCGTTCGTCAACAACACGGTCGAGCCGTGGTTGACCCCGACCGCGCCGCAGTACGGCTGCACGTCGGTGCTGGAGACCGGCGACCCCGTCGTCGGCATCGGCTTCGCGAAGGGGACGGATCCGTACTTCCAGGGGCCGAACCCGAGCGGGTCGGTCAGCTCCGACGGGTACTACCACCCCGAGGACGAGGCGTTGTTGCCCTGGTTCCTCCGCTCGCCCAGCAATGCCACCGGCAGCGAGCCGAACCAGAGCGGCACCGGCGGCCGCTACACACTCATGGGTGACCTCAACCCGTTCCCGGGCTTCCGGCAGCCGGCGACCGGCTGCTGAGCTGATCTCCCGGTGCAGCCCGTTGCGGGCTGCACCGGGATCGGGATTTCACAGCTGTTGAGCCGGAGCCGTTCGCGCAGGCTGCAGGGGGTCAACCGGACGTGGGCCGTCCGGTCAGTCGTTCGAGGCGCGTGGTGAGCAGCGTTGACCGGTGCGCGTTGCCGGTGAGCCGAACGTACCGCTCGCCGAACACCGACAGGAGGGCATCGTCGAGCCGGCGGACAGCCCCGACCGGGTGCCGATAGCCCATCCGGGTGATGACGGCGTCGATGTCGACCGAGGCGAGCAGGCCGCCGAGCTCGGCCAATGAGACGATGCCGAGCTCGAGCAGCAGGCCCGAGATCCAGCCGTAGTGGTCGGTGCGCGACCAGCCCGCGTCCGGGTACTGGGACGCGAGGAAGGTGGCCAGTTCCTGCGCGCTGATGCGCGGATCGGCGGGGTCGAAGTCCGGGTCGCGCGCCGACAGCGTCGCCTGCACCCGCTCGCGGATCTCGGAGAACTCGCGGTCGGCGAGTTCGAGCAGCCCGGCGGCCAGCGTGAACCGGCGGTCGAGGTCGGGCGCCTGCTCGGCGGGGACCGTTCCCTTGTAACGGATGTCGTGCTCGAACTCGGCCCAGGCGTGCTGCAGCACCGTGCGCACCTGCACCGACGCCGGCCGCTCGGGCACCGCGCTCGACGAGACGAGCAGGTGACGGCTGGCGTAGCCGAACCGGCCGTCGCGGGCGGTCTCCTCGCCGAGGTCGCGGTCCTGCATGATCGTCAGCTCGTCACCGAACAGGTCGGCGACCGCCGCGACGTCGCTCTGCACGTAGGTGATCACACGGATGCCGATGACGTCGGTGATCTGGGTCAGTGGGTCGGTGAACAGCGGCCGGCCCTCGTGCCGTCGTACCGCCTTCTCGGCGAACGACGCGACCGTCTTCGTCCGCCCTGTGACGCTGAGGTAGTTGATCCCTGCGTCGTCGAGCAGGGTGGTGATGATCGCGACGTACCGCTCGGTCACGGCGTGCAGCGCCGGTTCCTGCGCGGCGTAGGTGCGCACGGCGAGCGCGACGGGTTCGTCGTCGGTCTCGCGTGGGCGGGTGGCGCGCGGCGTCATGCGCCAAGCCTGCCCGATGGGGCGCGGGACCGCGCGGACGACCTGCCGGGCTCGTGCCCGTGTGCCATGCTGCGGCGGTGCGCCGCGCCTCGACCCCGTCGGCGCCGCACCAGCCGTCGGTGTCCCGACGGCATGCGCTGCTCGGCGCGGGCGGCATCGGCCTCGGCGCCCTTGTGGGGTGCGACAGTGCTTCGCCTAGCGGTGGTCGGTCCAGCGGCCGCACTTCGTCGGGCATCTCGCGGTCGTCCACCGTCAGCGCGGCGGGCTGGTCGGTCGTCCGGCACTCGTACGGGAACCACGCTGCCCAGTTCGGCGACCTCTACCTGCCCGAGCACCGGTCGCACGCCGGTGTGGTCGTCGTGCTGCACGGCGGCTTCTGGCTCGCCGAGTACGACCTCGACTACGGCGCGCCGCTCGCGAAGGACCTCGCCGGGCGCGGGTACGCGGTGCTCAACCTCGAGTACCGGCGCGTCGGCGACGGCGGTGGGTGGCCCACGACGTTCGACGACATCGGCGCCGGCATCGACCTCGTTGCCGCGCTGCCGGTCGGCGACGGACCGGTCACGGTCATCGGGCATTCCGCCGGTGGCCAGCTCGCGGTGTGGGCGGCGTCGCGGACGACCCTTCCCGCCGGCGCGCCCGGCTCGCGTCCCCGCGTCCGTGTGCACGCCGTCATCAGCCAGGCCGGCGTGCTCGACCTCCGCGACGCGGCGAACCAGCATGTCGGCGGCACGGCAGTCGAGGACCTGCTCGGCGGTTCGCCCGACCACGTGCCCGGGCGGTACCGGATCGCCGATCCGGTCGAGCTCGTCCCCTCGCCGGTGGCCGTGTGCTGCGTGCACAGTCGCGCCGACCAGGTCGTGCCGTACAGCCAGAGCGAGCACTACGTCGCCGCGGCCCGTGCCGCCGGGGGAGCGGCGGACCTGCTCACCGTCGCCGGCGACCACTTCACGTTGATCGATCCGACGTCGGCGGCATGGCACGCGGTGCTGCAACGCCTGCCGTCGTTGATGGCGGCGAGGTAGCGGCTCCGCGTCAGTAGGCGATGCCGATGTGGGCGCGGTGGTGGGCGGGCCGCTCGATCTCGTCGACGATCGCGATGGCGAAGTCCTCGCCGCCGATCACCGAGCCACCCTCGTCGTCGAACAGGGCGACCTCGCCGCCGACGCGGTACCGGCCCGTGCGTTCGCCGGCGGCCCACGCACCGTAGCTACCCGCCGGGCTGACGAACACCCAGTCGAGGTCTGCCGGTGCGTCCTCCACCAGCATCTCGCGCGTCGCGTCGCCCTCGACGGCCTCGGCGCGGAACTGCTCCGGCACATCGCCCTCGACGAACCGCGGCTGGTCCGGCGCCGGGCGCAGCGACGAGAACCCGCCGATCTGCACGTACCGGGCGCCCGCCGCTGCGGCCCGGGTGGCGAGTTCGCGGTAGATGCCGACGAGCCGGTTGGCCATGTCACCGCGCGGCGAGAGTGTGGCCACGACCGCGTCGGCGTTCGAGATGACCCGCGGCGCCACGTCCAACACATCACCGGTCTCGTACCGCACGCCGTCGATCGGGTCGTCCGGCGTCGACCGGCTGACGGCGACGACGTCGTGGCCGCGGGCCACAGCCTCGCGGGCGATGTTGCGGCCGGTGTAGCCGGTTCCGCCGAAGATGACGATGGTGGACATGGGGCCTCCTGCTCGGTTCGGGTTCGGCCTGGGCTACGACATCACCTCCGCGCCGGCTATTCCCGGGCGGGCCGGCCGAGCCACGGTTCGTCTATCAGCTGATGGAGGTGCAGCCTCCATCCGTGACGGCGAAGCCTTTCACAGCGTCCATTGGCGATGTGCCAACAGTGCGAAAACTCTTGTCTCATAACGGTTTCCATGTTTCGGACCGTTGTTTTCGAACACGTTTTCGGGTACGCTGATCGTATGGTGGCACCGGCGGTCGAGGCATGGACGCTGCCCGCTGGGCACGCCGAGATCGACGACCTTCTAGGGGCGTCGACGGCGCTCGCGAGCGAGACGCAACTGCTGGACGCGGTGCGCTCGGTCGAGGCGTTGCGGTGCCGGCTCGCCGCGCTCGACGCGGCGGTGCTCGCCGAGGTCGAGCGGCGCGGGATCGCGGGGAAGCGGTCGCAGCAGAGCACGAAGGCGTTGCTGCACGCGATGCTGCGGATCGACCCGGCCGACGCCGCCGCCCGGGTCAGGGCCGCCGGGTCGGTCGGGCCGCGGCAGGCGTTGACGACCGGTGAGCCGCTGCCCGCCCGGTTCCCGCAGGTCGCCGCCGCGCTGGCCGGCGGCCGGATCAACCCCGACCACGCCCGCATCATCGCCCGCTGCATCGACACGCTGCCCGCAGACGTCCGCGAGCAGGCCCACGACCACGTCGAGACGCTGCTGGTGGAAGCGGCCGTCCAGTCCGACCCCGTCGTCGTCCGCAACCTCGGCCACGACGTCCACGCCTGGCTCAACCCCGACGGCACCCTCCCGAACGACCGCCTCGCCCAGCACGACCGGGCACTGGACCTGCGCGTCCGCGCCGACGGATCATCCTCGCTTCGCGGCGAACTGACCCCGGAAGCCACCGAACGGCTCCGCACCCTGCTCGACGCCATCACCCACCCCCGCAACCTGGCCCCCGATCAGACCGACGCCGACCCGGCGGGCGACCCGAACGAGGGCATCGCCGACGACACCGACCGCGAGATGGACGGGATCACCCCGCCGCCGGTGCCGGGCCCGATCAAGGACCCGCGGTCAGCGACGCAACGGCGTCACGACGGGTTCCTACAGCTGCTGCGGCTGCTGCAGGCCAACGGGTCGACCCCGACCGCCGGCGGCGTGCACACCACCGTGCTGCTCACCCTCCGCGCCGAGGACTGGCTCGACGGCACCGGCGTCGCCCACACCGGCCACGGCACCCTCATCAACGCCGCCGACGCCATCCAGTGGGCCGGCGGCAACCCGCAGGTCCTCACCGTCGCCCTCGACAAACTCGGCAAGGTCACCGCCTACAGCACGCTCGCCCGACTGTTCAACGAACCGCAACGCCTGGTCATGGTCGCCCGCGACGGCTGCTGCTCGTTCCCCGACTGCGACGCCCCCATCTGGTACTGCGAAGCCGACCACATCACCGCCTGGGGCGACCACGGCCCCACCAGCGTGGACAACGGCCACCTGCCCTGCGTCTACCACCACCGCGTCGCCAGAGCCCAAGGCTGGACCCCCGTCATGATCGACGGCAGACCCGGCTGGATCCCACCACCCTGGATCGACCCCGACCAGCAACCACGGTTCAACCACCGCAACCGCTGGTTCGACCCCTTCACCGACCTCCGCACCGAC
>NZ_JBQCEE010000051.1:0-5792 GCF_051960575.1 Jatrophihabitans sp. | reverse complement strand
GTGCTCGTCGCCCTGGTGGTGGCCGGAGTGGCGGTGGCGCTGGTGCTGACGCTCCGTTAGCTGCGCTCGATCCGGGCCTGTTCCTGCCCCTCGTGGTCCCCGCGCCCGCTGCACAACCTGTCGCTCAGGGGCCCTGCTCGGGCTGATGGCGCCGAAGGCTCGGCGATGTCTGCGATCTCGGGGCTTTCACGGCACGCATTGCCACGAGATCGCAGAAGTCATCCGGTCACGGCCGCAGTGGCGCATTCGCGGCTCGACGAGCGTGGCGGCAGCACGGTGAGCACGGGCGGTCAGTGCGTGACCCGACAACTGACGGTCCACTGCAGGACAGGAGCTAGTCGACGAGCCGCTCGCCGTCGGCCTCGAACGGCACCGCCGAGTAGGCCCGCAGCTTGGCCAGGGAGTGCCGGCTGTCGATCATCCGGATCGTCCCCGAGCGCGAGCGCATGACCAGCGACTGCGTGGTGCACCCGCCGGCGCGGTACTGCACACCGCGCAGCAGCTCGCCGTCGGTGATCCCGGTGGCGACGAAGAAGACGTCGCCGCGGACGAGGTCGTCGAGGGTGAGCACGCGGTCGAGGTCGTGCCCGGCGTCGACGGCCTTCTGCCGCTCGTCGTCGTCCCGGGGCCAGAGCCGGCCCTGCAGCGCACCACCCATGCACTTGAGGGCGCAGGCGGCGATGATCCCCTCCGGCGTGCCGCCGATGCCCAGCAGCAGGTCGGCGCCGGTGCCCTCGCGGGCCGCGGCGATCGCCCCGGCGACGTCGCCGTCGGTGATGAACTTGATCCGGGCGCCCGCGTCGCGGACCTCGCCGACCAGCTGCTCGTGCCGCGGCCGGTCGAGGATGCAGACGGTCACGTCGCCGGTGGAGCAGTGCTTGGCCTTGGCGACCCGGCGGATGTTCTCGGCGACCGGCGCGGTGATGTCGATGGCGTCGGCCGCGTCGGGCCCGGTGGCGATCTTCTCCATGTAGAAGACGGCGGACGGGTCGAACATCGAGCCGCGCTCGCTCACCGCGATGACGGCGATCGAGTTCGGCATGCCCTTGGCCATCAGCGTCGTGCCGTCGATCGGGTCGACCGCGACGTCGCACAGCGGCCCGGTGCCGTCGCCGACCTCCTCGCCGTTGTAGAGCATGGGCGCCTCGTCCTTCTCGCCCTCGCCGATCACGACGACGCCGCGCATCGAGACGGTGCCGATGAGTGCGCGCATCGCGTCGACGGCCGCCGCATCACCGCCGTTCTTGTCGCCGCGGCCGACCCAGCGGCCCGCGGCCATCGCGGCCGCCTCGGTGACGCGGACGAGTTCGAGCGCGAGGTTGCGGTCGGGTGCCTGCCGCGCCGGCGCCAACTCCGGCGGCAGGGCGGTCGAGGTGTCGGGGGATCCGTCGGACATGGCGGGCTTCCTCTCGGCACGGGCGGGAACGTTCATCCTGTCAGAGCACGTGGTTCGTCCGGGTCGGCGGCTCGCGACGGACGATCGACAGCGACGCCCGTCACCCACCACCGCCGCCCGAACCCGCGATGATCTCGGGGAAACCCCGGCTGGGACAGGGGTTTCCCCGAGATCATCGTGGGTCAGATGCGGCGGTACCGCGACTCGAGGCCGAGGTAGACGCCGTAGCAGGCGAGGGTGAGGGCGAGCAGCCAGAGCCCGGCCGAGCCCCAGGGGTTGCCGGCGAGCAGCCGCGCGCCGCCGTCGACGCCCTTGCCGTGCTGGGGGTCGTCCTCGATCGCGGCCGCGACGACCACCCCGCCGACGAGCGCGAACAGCCCGGCGCGCCCGAGGTAGCCGATGGTGCCGAGGACGAAGGTGATGCGCTTGGCCCGCGGGCTCATGCGGTGCTCGTCCAGCTGCTCGCGGAACTGCTGCCGCACGGCCCGGCTGACCAGGAAGCCGGCGATGACGATCGGCGTCGCGCCCGCCAGGAACAGCCAGACCTGACCGCCCGGCCACCGCAGGACGTGCGCGCTCCACTGCGTCTGCGTCCGGTTCTCCTTGCTCGCGCTCTGCGTGCCGCCGGCGAAGGCGGTGACCACGCAGTAGGCGCCGAGCGCGGCGTAGAGCACGGCCGTCCAGAGCGACACCACCCGGTTCGTCCAGCGGCTGAGCGCGGTGTCCTCGTGGTCGTGGTGCAGCACGGCGTCCAGCACGCTGAACAGGCCGAACAGCACCAACCCGACGCCGAGGACGAACACCACGATGTGCCCGCCGGTCTGCTGCGCGACGGCCTGCGCGACGCCCGGGCCGCTCGCCGGCTGGTCGTTCTTCGCGGGGCCGAGCGCACCGCCGGCGATGCGCGCGACGAGGTAGCCGAGCACGACGTAGACCAGGCAGCGGGCCGCGAGCCCGACACGGGCGCCCTGCTCGCCGGCCGTCGACCGCGCGACCGCCGCGAACGCAGCCCGCACCGGGCCGCCGACGGCGTGCTCGGCGACCATGTCACACGCGCCGGAAGCGGGCCTCGCAACACAGGTACAGCGCGAAGGCGAGGATCAGCACGGCGATCACCCACAGCAGCGCGGCGCCCGCGGTGTTGTTCGCGACCGCGCGGGCGGCCCCGTCGAAGCCCTTGCCGTTCTTCGGGTCGTCCTCGATCGCCGCGCTGAGCACGAAGGATCCGGCCAGGCCGTACAGCGCGGCGCGGCCGATGTGGCCGGCGGTGCCGAGGCCGAGCGCGGCCCCGCGCACGCGCGGGCTCATCCGCTGCTCGTCGAGGTACTTCCGGAACTTCTGCTGCACCGCCCGCACGAGCACGAAGACGGCGCCGCCGAGCACGGCGACGGCGACGAGGAACAGCCAGAACTGGCCGCCGGGCCAGCCGAGCACCTTCGCCGTCCACTGCGCCTGCTGCTGGTGCTGCTGGCCGGACGTCCGCTTCGGGGCGTCCGAGAACGCCGCCCGTAGGCAGTACACGCCGAAGAACAGGTAGAGCCCGGCGGCCCAGGCCGAGTTGAGCCGCTTCGCCCAGCGCTTGCGCGGTTTCGGCTCGTCATGGTGCAGCAGGGCGTCGACCGCGCTGAACGCCGCGTAGAGCAGCACGCCGAGGCCGAGCAGGAACACCAGCACGTGGCCGCCGCCCTGCTGCGCGACCGCCTGCGCGACACCCTGCTGACTGGCCGGCTGGTCTCCGGACGCGTCACCCAGCGCGCCGCCGGCGATGCGGGCGATGAGGTAGGCGAGCACGAGGAACGCGACCGCGCGGGCGCCGATGCCCGCGCGCACGGCCGTGGGCCACCACGGCTGCCGTTCGATGCCGGCGGCGGCGCCTCGGACCTCGGCAGCGCCCCGCCGACCGGGATGCGTCGTTGCGTAACCCGGAGCGGTGGTCATGGCGGCGGCATACCCGCCGCGGAAGGTCAGCTCACGGCGGGTTCACGAACCTGACGGCTCGGCGTCGTGCTTGGCGATGGCGGCGTCGAGCCGCTGGGACGCGTCGTCGAGCCAGCGCTGGCAGATGTCGGCGAGCCGCTCGCCCCGCTCCCAGAGGGCGAGGGACTCCTCGAGGGTCTGCCCGCCCGACTCGAGCTGCGCGACGATCTCGCGCAACTCGGCGCGGGCCGCCTCGTAGCCGGGTTCGTCGGTGGCCGCAGTCACGCGGGCGAGCCTACGGTCCCGCCGGCGACGGCACCGTCGCCGGTGGCCGCGAACTCGCCGCCGGCCACCCGGATGCGCAGCGGGCCACGCCCCTCGTCGGGCGTGCGCACCAGGCTGCCGTCGGGACGGCGCACCACGGCGTACCCGCGCTCGAGGGTGGCCTGGGGCGACAGCGCACGGATTCGCGCGCGCACGTGCTCGAGGTCGGCCGCGCCGGCGTCGACCATGGTGCGCACCCGGGCCCGCAACCGGTCGCGCGCGACCCCCGCCTCGTCGCGCTGCCGGTCGAGCCGGCCGCGCAGGGTGGTGCGCAGCCGACCGGGCAGGTTCGCCATCAGCTCCTGCTCGCGCTCGATGCGCCGGTGCACGCAGGCCCGCGCGCGGCGGCGGAGCTCGGCGATCTCGTCCTGCTCCTGCGCGAGGTCGGGGACGATCCGCTTGGCCGCGTCCGTCGGCGTCGAGGCGGCGAGGTCGGCGACGAGGTCGAGCAGGGGGCGGTCCTGCTCGTGGCCGATGGCGCTCACGACGGGCGTGAACGCTGCGTGGACGGCCCGCACCAGCGTCTCGTTCGAGAAGGGCAGCAGGTCCTCGACGCTGCCGCCGCCGCGGGCGATGACGATGACGTCGACCTCGCGGTCGCGGTCGAGCCGCTGCAGCGCGTCGACGATCTCGTTCACCGCGGACGCCCCCTGCGTCGCCACGTTCTCGAGCCTGAACCGCGCGCCCGGCATGCGCCGCCGGGCGTTCTCGACGACGTCGCGCTCCGCGGCGCTCGCCCGGCCGGTGATCAACCCGATCGTGCGCGGCAGGAACGGCAGCGGCCGCTTGTGCGACGCCGCGAAGAGCCCCTCGGCGGCGAGGAGCTTCTTCAGCTGCTCGAGGCGGGCGAGCAGTTCGCCCAGGCCGACCTGGCGCATCTCGACGGCCCGCATGCTGAGCGAGCCGCGCTCGAGCCAGTAATCGGGTCTGGCCTTCACGACGATGCGCGAGCCCTCGGCCACGGTGTCCGGCAGCACGCCGCGCCCGCACGTCACCGACAGTGAGATGTTGGCGTCCGGGTCGCGCAGCGTCAGGAACTGCGTGGCCTGGCCGGGACGCCGGGTGAGCTGCGCGACCTGCCCGTCGATCCAGATCTCGCCGAGGCGGCCGATGTACTCGGACAGCTTGATCGCGACGACGCGGACGGGGACGGGCGCTTCGGCCGAGGTCTCGAGCCGGGCCACCTCAGCCCCGCGGGTCGACGTCGTCGAACGCCGACGGCTTGCGGTTGCGGGGCGGGCTCACCCGCTTGGGGGTCGCGGCACGGCCGGGGCTGCGGCGGGGGGCCGGGTCGTCGTCGACCGACGGCACGGCCCCGTCGTCGACGGCCGGCGCGAAGCCGTTGCGTTCGGCCACCCGGCGCAGGTGCTCGTCGTCGACCGGGTCGTCGAAGGTCGCCCACGGTGGCGGCTCGTCGGTCGTCGGCCGCCCGTGCAGCACCTCGTCACCGCGCGCGGTCAGGGCGGCCCACCGCTGCTGCGCCCGCAGCGAGGCCTGCAGCGCAGTGCTCACCGCCAGCATGGGCAGCTCGACCGCACGGTCGGGCAGGCGGCGTGCCTCGTCGGCGGCCAGCGCGACGAGCCCGACGGCGGCCCGGACGGGGCTTGGGAGCTGCATGACACCAGCCTGCCGTATCGGTGCGCGTCCGTACCATCGAACTCATGCAGTCCCTCGGAAAGCGTGTCCTGCTCGCCCGTCCCCGCGGCTATTGCGCGGGTGTCGACCGGGCCGTGCAGACCGTCGAGCGGGCCCTCGACCACTACGGCGCACCGGTCTACGTGCGCAAGCAGATCGTGCACAACCTGCACGTGGTGCGCACCCTCGAGGCGCGCGGCGCGATCTTCGTCGAGGAGAACGCCGAGGTGCCCGAGGGCGCGATCGTCGTGTTCAGCGCGCACGGTGTCGCCCCCGAGGTGCACGAGGAGGCGGCCGAGCGGGACCTGAAGGCGATCGACGCCACCTGCCCGCTCGTGACGAAGGTGCACCACGAGGTGCGCCGCTTCGCCGCGGACGACTACGACATCCTGCTGATCGGCCACGAGGGCCACGAAGAGGTGGTCGGCACCACCGGCGAGGCGCCCGAGCACATTCACCTTGTGGATGGGCCCGATCAGGTCGACGAGGTCGAGGTGAAGGACCCGTCGCGGGTGGCATA
>NZ_JBQCEE010000050.1:0-2371 GCF_051960575.1 Jatrophihabitans sp. | reverse complement strand
GTCGACGCCTACGTGCTGTCGCGTGAACCCGCGAGCGACCACCCGGGTCGGTTGGCGTTCCTCGAGCGCACCGTCGGCACCGAACCGGTGCTCACGCCCGAGACCACTGCACTGTTCCGCGCGGTCGGTGCGCTCCCGCGTGAAGTCCGGTAGCTCGCGGCCGAAGTGGCCGTAGGCGGCGGTCGGCGCGTAGATCGGCCGCTTCAGGTCGAGGTCGCGGATGATCGCGGCGGGGCGCAGGTCGAAGGTCTGCAGGATCGCCTCGGAGATCTTGTCCGGGTCGGCGGTCTCCGTCCCGAAGGTCTCGATGAACAGACCCACCGGCTCGGCCTTGCCGATCGCGTACGCGACCTGCACCTCGCAGCGGGCGGCGAGGCCGGCGGCGACGACGTTCTTGGCGACCCAGCGCATCGCGTAGGCGGCCGAGCGGTCGACCTTCGAGGGGTCCTTGCCCGAGAAGGCGCCGCCACCGTGGCGGGCGTAGCCGCCGTAGGTGTCGACGATGATCTTGCGACCGGTGAGGCCGGCGTCGCCCATCGGGCCGCCGATCTCGAAGCGTCCGGTCGGGTTCACGAGGAGGCGGTAGTTCGAGCTGTCGATGTCGAAGCTCGCGAGCACCGGCGCGACGACGTGCTCCTCGACGTCCGGCTTCAGCAGCGTGTCGAGGTCGATGTCGGCGGCGTGCTGGCTCGAGACGACGACGGTGTCGAGGCGCACCGGCCTGCCGTCGGCGTACTCGATGGTCACCTGGGTCTTGCCGTCGGGACGCAGGTAGGGCACCGTGCCGTCCTTGCGCACCGCGGTGAGCCGCTCGGCGAGGCGGTGGGCCAGCGCGATCGGCAGCGGCATGAGCTCGGCGGTCTCGTTGCACGCGTAGCCGAACATGAGGCCCTGGTCGCCGGCGCCCTGGGCGGCGATGGCGTCCTCGCTGCCCTCGACCCGCGACTCGTAGGCGTTGTCGACGCCCTGCGCGATGTCCGGCGACTGCGAGCCGATCGACACGCTGACACCGCAGGACGCGCCGTCGAAGCCCTTGCGGGAGCTGTCGTAGCCGATCTCGAGGATGCGGTCGCGGACGATCGTCGGGATGTCCGCGTAGGCCTCGGTGGTCACCTCGCCGGCGACGTGCACCTGACCGGTGGTGATCAGCGTCTCGACGGCGACGCGGCTCTGCGGGTCCTGCTCGAGCAGCGCGTCGAGGATCGAGTCGCTGATCTGGTCGGCGATCTTGTCGGGGTGGCCCTCGGTGACGGATTCCGAGGTGAACAGGCGTCGGGTCACAGGTACTCCGGTGGTCTCATGCTCGCCGGTCGCGGCGGTCGAGGAAGTCTATCGGCCGACTCGCCGGCGTCGAATCGGCGCGCGCGGGCCTCAGCCCAGGCGGCGGGTCACCTCGTCGCAGACGACGGCGGCGAGGACGGCCTTCGGCCCGAGCGGGACGTCGACCTCGGTGCTGTCGGCGCCGAGGATCACCGCGGCGTTGTCAGGTCGGCCGAACGCCTTGTCGTCACCGACCGCGTTCACCACCAGCAGGTCGCACCCCTTGCGGGCCAGCTTCGCCCGCCCGTGGTCGAGCACCGAGTGCTCGGCGTCGCCCGTCTCGGCCGCGAACCCGACGAGCACCTGCCCCGGACGACGGGCGGCCACCAGTTCGGCCAGCACGTCGGGGTTGTGCTCGAGGGCGATCGGGTGCGGCACGGCGTCCGACTTCTTGATCTTGTGTCCCTCGGCCGCCGCGGGACGGAAGTCAGCGACCGCCGCCGCCATGACGACCGCGTCCGCCGCCTCGGCCGCCTTGTGCACGGCGTCGCGCAGGTCGAGCGCGCTGCGCACGCGCACCACGTCGACGTTCGCGGGGTCGGGCAGCTCGGCGTTCGCGGCGACGAGGGTGACGCGAGCCCCGCGGGCGGCCGCGACGGCGGCCACGGCGAAGCCCTGCTTGCCGCTGGACGCGTTGCCCAGGAAGCGCACGGGGTCGAGGGCCTCGCGCGTGCCGCCGGCGCTGACGACGACATGGCGGCCGGCGAGGTCCTGCGGCAGGGCGTCGGGGCGGCGCAGCAGCAGTTCGGCGAACTGCGCGATCTCGGCCGGCTCGGGCAGCCGGCCCTTGCCGGTGTCGGCGCCGGTGAGCCGACCGGTGGCCGGCTCGAGCACGACCGACCCGCGCGAGCGCAGGGTGGCGACGTTGGCGACCGTCGCGGGGTGCTCCCACATCTCGGTGTGCATGGCCGGCACGAACAGCACCGGGCAGCGCGCGGTGAGCAGCGTGTTGGTGAGCAGGTCGTCGGCCAGCCCGTGCGCGGCCCGCGCGAGCAGGTCGGCCGTGGCCGGGGCGATCACGACCAGCTCGGCGCGGCGGCCGAGCTGCACG
>NZ_JBQCEE010000049.1:0-21106 GCF_051960575.1 Jatrophihabitans sp. | reverse complement strand
AGGCCCCTAGGGCCACCGCGACCGCTTCGCCCTGGCGGGCCACCAAGCCTGCCGTAGCGATCTGGCTCGCGTCGCCCCACTCGGCGGCGAAGAGCACGCCGAAGGCGGTGGCGACGATGCGTCCGGTCGGGGCGTTCTCGCGCGCGGCGGCGAGCTCGGGTTCGTCCTGCTCGTCGCGGTCGAACGCCTCGCGCAACAGCAGGATCGCCCCGACGGCGAAGAGCACGGCGACGACGGCCTCGACGCCACGGCGCGGCAGCAGCGTCAGCAGCCCGCCCGCGGTCGCCGCGATCACGCACTGCACCGCGAAGGCCGCGGTGACACCGACGAGCACCGGCCGCACGCGGTAGCGCGTCGAGAGCACGAGGGTGGCCACCAGGGTCTTGTCCGGCAGCTCGACGAGCAGGATCACGCCGAGCGCCAGGAAGAAGGCCGAGAGGATCGTCATGGTGACCTGATCGTGCCGTGTCACTGCCGAGCCGGGCCCCCGCGCCCCCCTAGTCTGTGGCCGATGGCCACCAACGTCGCGGTCTTCGCGCTGATCCTCGCCTACGTCGCCCTGGTGGTGGCGTACCTCGCCGTGCGCCAGACCGCGCGGCTGCGGCGGGTCGTCGCGGCCGGTGGCGCGGCGCCGGCGCGCACGCCGGAACGGGCGCCCGTCGAGCGGCGGCCCGAGCGGCCTGAGCGCGCCGAGCGCCCGGTCGAGCGGATCGTCGAACGGCACATCGTCGAGCGTCCGGCGGCCATCCCGGACGAGCTCCTGCAGACCACGCAGCGCACCGCCGCGCTCTCGAACTCGCTGGCCGGCCAGCTGCAGGACCTGCGCGCCCACGTGGACGCGACGGCCGCCGAGATGATCGCCCGGCTCGACGAGCAGCTGCCCGACCCGAAGGGCGCGCTGTCCAACGTCGCCCTGGTGCGCTACGACGCCTTCGGTGAGATGTCCGGACGCATGTCCTTCTCGCTCGCCCTCCTCGACGGCAACGGCGACGGCATCACGCTGACCGCGCTCGCCGGCACCTCGACCACCAGCGTCTACGCCAAGGGCGTCCGCAACGGCCAGGGCGAGCACGACCTGTCGCCGGAGGAGCAGCAGGCCGTGTCGACGGCACTGCACCGTCCGCGCACGAGCCTGCTGGGCCGGCGCGCGAGCTGACCGGCCGCCCGCACAATGGTGCGGTGACGACGCTCGCCTTCCTCGGTCCCGAGGGCACCTTCGCGCACGCGGCGGCGCGGTCGCTGCCGTCGAGTGCCGGCGCGACGCTGCTGCCGCTGGCCAACGTGACGTTGGCGATCGACGCCGTGCGGGCCGGGCGGGCCGACGCGGCACTGGTGCCGCTCGAGAACTCGGTCGAGGGCGCGGTGCCCGCGACACTCGACGAGCTGGCCAACGGCGATCCCCTGGTGATCGCCGAGGAGGCGTACCTGCAGGTCGCGTTCGAACTGCTCGCCCGGCCGGGCGCGACGCTCGCCGACGTGCGCACGGTGGCGACCCACCCGCACGCCGAGGCCCAGGTGCGGCGCTGGCTGCTGACCAACCTGCCCGACGCTGCGGTGTCGCTGGTCGGGTCGACGGCGGGCGCGGCCCAGGCCGCGGCCGCCGGCGCGTTCGACGCGGCCGTCAGCTCGGCGGTCGCCGGTGAGCTCTACGGGCTCGAGACCCTGGCCCGCGACATCGCGGACACCGAGGGGGCGGTCACCCGCTTCGTCCGGCTCACGCGACCGGCACCACCGCCGGCACCCACGGGCAACGACCGCACGACGCTGGTCGCGTTCCTGCGCGACGACCACTCCGGCGCGTTGCTCGAGATCCTGTCGGAGTTCGCGACCCGCGCCGTGAACCTCACTCGGATCGAGTCACGCCCGACCAAGGGCCGCATCGGCCAGTACTGCTTCTCGATCGACTGCGAGGGGCATGTGCTGGACGAACGGGTGGGCGACGCGCTCGCCGCGCTGCACCGGGTTTGCGCAGATGTGCGTTATCTCGGCTCGTACGCCCGCCGCGACGGCAAGCAGGGGCCGGTGCCACCCGGCCGCAGCGACGGCGAGTTCCTCGAGTCGCGCGACTGGCTCGCCCGCGTCCGGGCCGACGGCGCGTCGTAGCTACAGGTACAGGCCGGTGTTGGCGTCGTTGCGCTGCGCCGCGACGGCGTGGATGTCACGCTCGCGCAGCAGCAGGTAGTTCTCGCCGCTGATCTCGACCTCGTGCCGGTCGTCCGGGCTGAACAGCACCCGGTCGCCCACCTCGACGGCGCGCACGTGGTTGCCGCAGGCGAGCACCTCGGCCCAGATGAGCCGCTTGGACACCTGCGCCGTCGCCGGGATCAGGATGCCGCCGGACGAACGGCGCTCGCCCTCCTCGCGGGGTTCACGCACCAGCACGCGGTCGTGCAGCATCTTGATCGGCAGGCGGTCGCTCACGTCGTCGAGGGTAATGACAGCATCGCGCGGGTGTACGAGCGCTATGTGGCCCTGGGCGACAGCCAGACCGAGGGGCTGAACGACGGCGACGAGACCACCGGCTACCGCGGCTGGGCCGACCGGCTGGCCGAGCACCTCGCCGAGCTGGACCCGTCGGTGCGGTACGCCAATCTCGCCGTGCGCGGGAAGCGCACGCGCGAGGTGCTCGACGAGCAGCTCGCGCCGGCGCTCGCGCTGCGGCCGGATCTCGCGACGGTGGTGGCCGGGCTCAACGACCTCATCCGGCCGTCGTTCGACCCCGCGGTGGTGGCCGCCGACCTCGAGACGATGTTCGCCGCGCTCACCGACGCCGGCGCGAGGGTCGGCACGGTGATCTTCCCCGACCTCGGCCGGATCGCGCCCTCGCTGCGGCGGCTCGCCCGCCGGGTGCCGCGGCTCAACGCGCTCATCGTCGCGGCGGCGCGGCGCCACGACGTCGCCGTGCTCGACGGCTGGACACCGTCGGTGACCACCGACCGCCGCCTCTGGTCGCCCGACCGCATCCACGCCACGCCGCTCGGGCACCAGCGCATCGCGCACGGCATGGCGCACGCCCTCGGCCTGCCCGGCTGGGACGCGTCCTGGCGCGACGACCTGCCGCCGCAGCCCGCCCTCACCCGCGCCGGCGTGGTGCGGGCCGAGGCGGCGTGGGCGCGCGAGTTCGTGCTGCCGTGGCTGGGTCGCCGCGTCCGCCGCACGTCGTCGGGCGCGGGACGCGTCTGCAAGCGACCCGAGCTCACGCCGGTGCGCACCACGTCCGCACCATGAGACCGGCGCCGCGTCAGAGGCCGGCCCACATCGACCGGTTGGCGGCCAGCGCGGCGCTGTAGTTGTGGTGGGCGGCGTGCGCGACGCCGTGGAGTGCCGTGACCGCCTCGCGCAGGTCATCCAGGTCGCGGCGCCAGCGGGCGTGGGCCGCCTCGTACGACGTCGCCGCGTCGCCCGTCCACGTGGTGGCGAGGCCCGTGACGGTGGCGTCGATGCGCCGGCCGAGGGCCTCGGCGGCGCGGTCGAACGCGGCCATGCGGGCGACCAGATCGGCAAGGCCGTCGAGGTCGACCGCGAACGCCTCGCTCACGACGCCGCCGCCCGGCGCACCTCGGCCTCGGTCGACTCGTAGGCGCCGCCGCCCCGCGCGACCATCGACGCCAGCGCCGCGAGGGTGTCGACGACGTCGACGGCGGCGCCGTGCCAGCGCTCCCAGTCGTGCCGGAAGACGGTGGCCGCCCGGCCGCGCCAGCCGGTGCCGAGCAGGCCGTCGACCGATCGCTGCAGCGCGAGCAGGTCGGCACGCAGCTGCTCGGCCGCGCCGGTGAGGCTGCCCGAGGCGCCGGCGACCGCCGGGAACGAGACGGTGTACGCGGACATGCCGGGAAGCGTAGGTGCGCGGCGGGGCACGCCGGGCCGGCCTGTGGACAACCGCCGGGTCAGTAGATTGGGGCGGTGATCGACCTCCGGATCGTGCGCGACGACCCCGACCGAGTGCGTGCCTCGCAGCGGCTGCGCGGCGCCGACGAGTCGCTCGTCGACCACCTGCTCGCCGCCGACGACGCGCGGCGCTCGGCGGTCGCGGCGGCCGACGCGCTGCGGGCCGAGCAGAAGACAATGGGACGGCAGATCGCCCAGGCCGCCCCGGAGGACCGCGCCGCCCTCGGTGCCCGCGCCAAGCAGCTGTCGAACGAGGTGAAGGCCGCCGAGGCCGCGCAGGCCGAGGCCGATGCGGCGCTGCGGGCCGCGCACCTCGCGATCGCGAACATCGTCGAGGACGGCGTGCCGCCGGGCGGCGAGGACGACTTCGTCACCCTCGAGACGGTCGGGACGCCACCTGCCGTCTCCGACCCGCGCGACCACCTCGAGATCGGCACCGCGCTGCGGGCCATCGACACCGAGCGCGGCGCGAAGGTCAGCGGCTCGCGCTTCTACTTCCTCACCGGCATCGGCGCCCAGCTCGAGCTCGCGCTCGTGAACCTCGCGATGGCGCAGGCCGACGCCGCCGGCTTCACGCCGGTGATCGCGCCGGCGCTGGTGAAGCCCGAGGCGATGGAGGGCACCGGCTTCCTCGGGGCGCACGCCGCGGAGGTGTACCGGCTCGCCGACGACGACCTGTACCTCGTCGGGACGTCCGAGGTGGCGCTCGCCGGCTACCACTCGAACGAGATCCTCACCGAGCTGCCGCTGCGCTACGCCGGTTTCTCCTCCTGCTTCCGGCGTGAGGCCGGCTCGTACGGCAAGGACACCAAGGGCATCATCCGGGTGCACTGGTTCGACAAGGTCGAGATGTTCTCCTACGTCGACGTCGACGAGGCGCAGGACGAGCACCAGCGGCTGCTGGCGTGGGAGCGCGAGTTCCTCGACAAGCTCGAGCTCGCCTACCGGGTGATCGACGTGGCCGCGGGCGATCTCGGCAGCAGCGCGGCGCGCAAGTACGACATCGAGGCGTGGTTCCCGTCGCAGGGCGCGTACCGCGAGCTGACGTCGACCTCGAACTGCACGACCTTCCAGAGCCGCCGCCTCAACACCCGTCGCAGGGGCGCGAACGGCACCGAGCCGGTGGCGACGCTGAACGGCACGCTCTGCGCGATCGCCCGCACCATCGCCTGCCTGCTCGACCACCACCAGCAGCCCGACGGGTCGGTGTACGTGCCGGCGGCGCTGCGTCCGTGGCTCGGCGGCCGCGAGGTGCTGACCGCGCCATGACCGTGCGCATGGTCGCGAGCGACCTCGACGGCACCCTGCTGCGCAGCGACGGCACGGTCAGTGACCGCACCCGCGCCGCGTTGCGGAACGCCGAGGATGCGGGTCTGGTCGTCGCCTTCGTCACCGGTCGTCCGATGCGATGGCTGGACGCGGTCGTCGAGACCACCGGGCACATCGGGGTGGCCGTCGGGGCGAACGGTGCGGTCATCTACGACATGGAGACCGAGCAGGTGCTGAAGGCGCACACCCTGCCGTCCGACGAATTGGCGCAGATCTGCGCAGATCTGCGGTCGGCCTTGCCCGACGTGTCCTTCGGCGTCGAGCGCCTCGACGGCTTCGGGGCCGAGCCCGAGTACATCCACGACTGGCTCATCAATCCGCGCTACGACCGGCGCGGGCTCGACATCCCCGAGCCGCTCATCGGCCCGCTCGAGCGCATCCTGGACGCGCCCGCCATCAAGCTGCTGGCGAAGGACACCGCGATCCAGCCGGACATCATGCTCGAGAAGGTGCTGGGTGTGATCGGTGACCGCGCCACCGTCACGCACTCGTCGTCCGTCGGGCTCGTCGAGATCGCCGCGCCGGGCGTCACGAAGGCGACCGGCCTCGCCGAGATCGCGGGCACGCACGGGTTCGGCGCGGCCGACGTCGTCGCGGTCGGGGACATGCCCAACGACATCCCCATGCTCGAGTGGGCTGGCCGGTCGTACGCGGTCGCGAACGCGCACCCGCTGGCCAAGGCGGCCGCGCACGAGGTGATCGGCAGCAACGACGACGACGCCGTCGCCGCGCTCATCGAATCGTTGCTCTGAAGGCCGCTTGTCCCCAGCGCCAGTCGTTTCGAAGGGCTCAGGATGACTGGGACAGGGGACAAGCGGCATCAGCCCGAGCGCAGGGCGACGCGGTTGATCTTGCCGCTCGTCGTCTTGGGCAGCGTGTCGACGTAGCGCACCACCCGCGGGTACTTGTACGGCGCGGTCTCGGCCTTTGCATGCGCCTGCAGCTCGCGGGTCAGCCCGTCCGACGGCGCGTACCCGTCGCGCAGCACCACGACCGCCGCCACGGCGTGCCCGCGCGCGTCGTCCGGCACGCCGATCACCGCCACCTCGCGCACGGCCGGATGCGCCAGCAGCACCGACTCGACCTCGGCCGGGCCGATGCGGTAGCCCGCCGAGATGATCACGTCGTCGGCGCGACTCTCGAAGAACAGCCAGCCGGACGCGTCCTGCCGCACCTGGTCGCCGGTGTGCCACCAGCCGTCCGGCGCCGGGTCGCCGTCATAGCCGAGGAAGAACGTCGGGACGGTCGCCGGGTCGACGCAGAGCTCGCCGTCGATGATCTCGGCGCGCACGCCCGGCAGCGGGCGCCCCATCGAACCGGGTGGCGCCGATTCGTCGGGCCGCACGCCGGTGACCTGGCCGGTCTCGGTCTGCCCGTAGCCGTCGGCGATCTCGAGCCCGGTCTGCTCGCGCCAGGCCTGCACCACCGGCACGCCGAGCGCCTCGCCCGCAGTGATCATCCGCCGCAGCGACTGGCCGACGTCGATCGGGCCGGCCGCCGCGATGAGCCGGTACTCGGTGGGCGCCATGCACAGCACGTCGACCCGGTGCCGCCGGATCGTCTCGAGCCGCCGGGCCGGGTCGAACCGCTCGTCCTGCAGCAGCGCCGCAGCGCCGCACCACCACGGCGCGAGGAAGCTGTTGCGCGCCGACTTCGACCAGCCCGGTGCCGCGGTCGACCAGACCAGCTCGCCGGGCCGCGCCGCCATCCACTCGCGGGCCTGCAGCGTCTGCCCCCACACGTAGCGCTGCCCGTGCGTCACCAGCTTCGGCTCGCCGGTCGTGCCCGAGGTGAACAGGACGAACGACGGGTCGACGTCGTCGAGCTCCGCATACGGCGGGGCGTCGTGCGGAGCGAGGAATGACTCGTCCGGCACGAACCAGGTCGCACACGCCGCGCCGGTCTCGGCGAGCGCCGCCTCGACGACGGCCCGGTTGCGCTCGTCCGCCACGATCAGCCGGGGTACCGCCCGCCGCACCCGCAGCGCGACGTCCTTCGCACGCAACTGCTCGCTGCACGGCAGCATCGGCGCGCCCAGGTGCAGGCAGGCCAGCATCGTCAGCGCGTACTCGATCCCGTTGCCGAGCAGCGTGAGCACGACGTCGCCGCGCCGCACCCCGCGGTCGGCGAACGCACGGGCGACCGAGCCGGCCGCGTCGGTCAGCTCACCGAACGTCCAAGGGCGGCCGCCGTCGACGACCAGCGCGCGCTCGTCGCGCGGCCGGGTCGCGACGAAGTCCCGGACGTAGTTGGCCACCTACAGGTACTGCCCGTGCCCGCCCGCGTCCGGCCGCTCGTCCGGTCCCGGCGTCATCCGGACGCCCGGCGGGATGATCACCTGGCCGCCCGGCCCGACGATCATCGCGCCCTCGCGTCCGCCGCCACCGGGCAGCGCCCGGCGCCGCCTCTCCTCGAGCGGCGCCCGGGCGGCCATCTGCTGGGCGAACAGCGCCGTCTGGATGCCGTGGAAGAGCCCCTCCAGCCAGCCGACCAGCTGCGCCTGCGCGATCCGCAGCTCGGCCTCGGACGGGATCTCGTCGCCGAACGGCAGCGAGATGCGCTGCAGCTCCTCGCGCAGCTCGGGCGCGAGGCCCTGCTCGAGCTCGTGGATCGACGACTCGTGGATCTCGCGCAGCCGCTGACGGCCCTTCTCGTCCAGCGGAGCGGCACGAACTTCCTCGAGCAGCTGCTTGATCATCGTGCCGATGCGCATGACCTTCGCCGGCTGCTCGACCATGCTGGTCAGCTCGTCGCCGTCGGCCTCGCTGACCGCGTCGGTGATCTCGTCCGGCGCGACCGCGTCGCCCTGGGTGTCCTCGCTCATGTCTCCTCGTTCCCGCCATCCGCGTCCGTCATCGCCCTCAACCCTCGGCCCGCAGCAGCACCTTGCCGATGTGCTCGCTGCTCTCGACCAGCTCGTGGGCCTCCGCCGCGTCGTCCAGCGTGAGCACGCGGTCGATGATCGGACGCACCCCGCCGGCCTCGATGAGGGGCCAGACGTTCGCCTGCGTCTGCGCGACGACGTTGGCCTTGTCCTGCGGCGGCCGCGCACGCAGGCCGGCGGCGTGCACCGTCGCGCGCTTGGCGAGCAGCACACCGAGGTTGAGCTCGCCCTTCACCCCGCCCTGCAGGCCGAGCACGATGAGACGGCCACCGACGGCGAGGCACGAGAGATTGCGCGGCAGGTACGACGCGCCCATGTTGTCGAGGATGACATCGACGCCCGACCCGCCGGTCTCGGCGAGCACCTTCTCGTCGAAGACCTCCTCGCGGTAGTTGATGGCCACGTCCGCGCCGAGCTCGCGGCAGAACTTCGCCTTGCGCGGCGTGCCCGCCGTCGTGAGCACCGTCGCCCCGCGCTGCTTCGCGAGCTGGATCGCCATCGTGCCGATGCCGCTCGATCCGCCGTGCACGAGCAGCCGCTCGCCGGGCTGCAGGCGTCCGGCGTGCTCGCCGAAGACCATCGACCACACCGTGCACGCGACCTCGGGCAGCGCGGCCGCGTCGACGAGCGACACCCCGGCCGGCACGGGCAGCAGCTGGCCGACCGGCACCGCGACCTCCTCGGCGTACCCGCCGCCGGACAGCAGCGCGCAGACCTCGTCACCCACCTGCCACCCCGCGACCTCGGCCCCGAGCTCGACGACGGTGCCCGAGCACTCGAGCCCCGGGTACGGGCTCGCCCCCGGCGGCGGCGCGTAGTTGCCCTGCCGCTGCAGCAGGTCGGCGCGGTTCACGGCGGTGGCGACGACCCGCACCCGCACCTCGTCCGGCTTCAGCGTCGGCGGCGGGACCTCCTGCACCTGCAGCACATCCGGCCCGCCCGGCTCGGTGATGACGACGGCACGCATGCCATCGACGGTAGTGGGCGCCGTCAGGCGAGCAGCCGCCGGACGGGGGCGAGCAGCGCCCGGTCGATCGGCAGCCACTCGACGCTCTCGAGCTCGTCGTAGCCGAGCCAGCGCAGCTCGTCGTGGTCGGCGCCGGCGACGGGCTCACCGCTCGGCAGGTGTGCGGTGTGCAGGGCGAGGGTGATGGACGCGTCCGACGCCTCGGCGAGCCGGCGCTCGACGATCACCCGGACGCCGAGCTCCTCGTCGATCTCGCGCACGAGCGCCTCGGCCTCGGTCTCGCCCGGCTCGACCTTGCCGCCCGGGAACTCCCAGCCGCCGGCCACCGCCTCGGGCCGGCTGCGGCGGGCGGCGAGCACCCTGCCGTCGCGGACGATCGCGGCCGCCACGACGGCGATCACCGTGCCCGCCGTGGGGTCCGGGTCGCGGGGGGAGCCATGCGCGACAGGATGCCCGATGGGCCTGTGGTGCAATCGGCGGCATGTTCCTCGCGACGACCGATGCCGCCAACGCGCTGCTCGAGAAGGACCCGCTCGCGCTGCTGATCGGCATGCTGCTCGACCAGCAGATCCCGATGGAGAAGGCGTTCACCTCGCCCGCCGTGCTGGCCGAGCGGATGGGCGGGTCGCTCGACGCCCGCGCGATCGCCGATGCCGACCCGGAGGAGTTCGAGCAGCTGTTCCGCACCCCGCCGGCGCTGCACCGCTTCCCGGCCGCGATGGCGAAGCGGGTGCAGGAGCTCGGTCGCCTGCTCGTCGAGCGCTTCGACGGCGACGCGGCGGCCGTGTGGGCGGGCGCGCGCGACGGCCAGGAGCTGCTCGGCCGGGTCGCGTCCCTGCCCGGGTTCGGCGAGCAGAAGGCGAAGATCTTCGTCGCGCTGCTCGGCAAGCAGTTCGGCGTGCGTCCGAAGGGCTGGCGCGAGGCCGCGGGCGACTACGGCGTCGACGGGTCGACACGCAGCGTCGCGGATGTCGTCGACCCCGCGTCCCTGAAGGCCGTCCGTGCCTACAAGCAGCAGGTCAAGGCCGCTGCGAAGGCGAAGGCCTGACCCGGCCCAGTAGCGCGTCGCGGTGCCGCCAGGTCCAGGCGAGCAGGCCCACCGACACCGCGAGGGTGAGCAGGTTGATGCCGAGCTCGATCACGCCGCCGGCGCCCGAGCGCCACCAGATGCCGTGCTCGAGGTCGTAGAGCACGTCCATGCCGAACAGGTAGACACCGCCGCCCCCGCCGGCGAGCAACCACAGCACCGCAGCCGGACGAGACCGGCGCAGCGTCCACCACGCGGCGAGCAGGCACCACGTCAGCCACGCGTCGGCGGCGGGGAAGGCGTCCTCGAACTCGACGTACGCCGCCCGGTGGTTGCTCGCGACGGCCGCGCGATCGGTGCACCACAGCGTCCAGTACGCCATCATCACCACCACCGAGCCGAGCAGCACACCCAGCACGAACCCGCGCCGCGGCGGCGCCGGCGCGCCACCAACCGACGTGCTCACACGCCGGCGAAGGCCTGGGTGCGCAGGGTCTCGACGTCGGCCTCGAGCCGAGCGACGACGGCCTCGTCGACCGTCGCGCCGCAGCGCCGCAGCCAGTTGGCCACCATTCGGTGGCCGCCCTGCGTCAGCACCGACTCGGGGTGGAACTGCACGCCGTCGATCGGCAGCTCGCGGTGCCGCAGGGCCATGACGACACCCGACTCGGTGCGGCCCGTCACCTCGATCTCGTCGGGCAGCTCCGACTCGGTGACCGCCAGCGAGTGGTACCGGGTCGCGACGAACGGCCGCGGCAGCCCCTCGAGCACACCGGCGCCCTCGTGCAGCACGAGCGAGGTCTTGCCGTGCAGCAGCTCGGGGGCGCGCACCACCGACGCGCCGTAGACCGCGCCGATGGCCTGGTGGCCGAGGCAGACGCCGAACAGGGGCAGCGCCCGCTCGGCGCAGGCCCGCACGACGGCCATCGACGCGCCGGCGTCCTGCGGCGTGCCCGGCCCCGGCGAGACGAGCACGCCGTCGACGCCGAGGCCGTCCAGCTCCGCCGGGTCGACGGCGTCGTTGCGCCGCACGAGCACGTCGGCGCCGAGCTGGCCGAGGTACTGCACGAGGTTGTAGACGAAGCTGTCGTAGTTGTCGACCACGAGGATGCGGGTCACGGGTTCACCGCCACCTGGGCGATCGGCAGGTGTGGCTCGACCAACGGGAACACCACGAACAGCAGCAGCGTCGACACCGCGGCGAACAGCACCAGCGTCTGCACCAGCTTCAGCGCGAGCCGGCCGGGCAGGTGCCGCCAGATCCAGACGTACATCAGCCCGTCGCCTCCGAGTAGAGCGCCCTGATCCTGTCCGGCATGGCCGGGTCACCCTTGCCCGCCGGATCGCTGAACGGCGCGAACAGCGACGGGTCCATCGTCCCGTACACGATCAACCGGTTCTCCGCCGTGAACTTCGGGTTGCAGGTCGTCAGCGTCAGGTAGTGCTGGGTCGGCTGCGCCCCGGGGTGGTCGGGGTAGGGCAGCAGCACCTTGCCGTCCGACGGGTCGACGATCTCGCGGCCGGGCAGGCCGTCGACGTCGTCGGGTCGGGTCAGCCCGTGCTGCATGCCCTTGACCCGGTAGACGAACCAGCCCTTCCGGGTCTCGACGATGACCGGGTCGCCCGGCTTGAGATGGTCGAGGTTGAGGAACGGCTCGCCCTTGCCCACCCGGTGCCCGGCGACGGCGAAGTTGCCGTCGGCGCTGTCCCAGGGCAGCGCGGTCCTCCCGTAGTGCGCCGGGCCCTTCGCCAACTGATCCTGGTTCGGCACCTCGTCACCCTGGACGATCGCCCAGGCGAAGTCCTGCCCGAGGCGCGGGATGTAGAGGATGCCGATCGCGTCCCCGACCGGGACCGTCGACGGGCCGCCGCCTGGCAGCGCCCACTGCTGCTCGAGCTTCTGGATGAGCTGCTTGTTCTCGCGCTCGCTGAACCAGTTGGTGATCCAGACCTCGTAGACGATGAACAGCACGACCACGACGCCGAGGGTGATGAGGGTCTGCCCGATGCCGCGCAGCACGAACCGCACGCGGTCGCCGAAGGTCGCGGTGGTGGCGGCCGGCGGCGGGACGCCGGGCCCGGGCCGCGGCCGGGGCGCACCACCGGCGGGCGCCTGCGTCTCGGTCATCGGCCTGCCTTCGCGTGGGTGAGGGTGAGCGGCCCGGTGTAGGCCGGCACGGTGAGGCGCTCGAGCGTCTCGACGGTGTAGCCGAGCCCGTAGTACGACGCTGCCTGCTGGAACAGCCGCACCCCGGGCGACTGCCCGAGCCTCATCTGCATTGTCCGGGACGGTCCGATGGCCGCAACCCGGAACGGCGGCGAGTACACCTCGCCGTTCAGCAGCAGCGTCGGCCCGACGCACTGCACCGCGCTGGTCGCGACGATGCGCTGGCCGTTGATCGACATCGCCTCCGCGCCCCCCGCCCAGAGCGCGTTCACGACCGCCTGCAGATCCGACTGGTGCACCACGCCCTGGTTGGGGTCGACGCCCGCCGGCACCGACGGAGCGTCGTCGAGGACGACCGCCAGCCCGGGCCCGGTCATCGAGCTCAGGCCGCCCGGCACGCGCAGCGGCGCCACCGACCGCTGCGCGGCGGCCACCGCGCTGTCGTCGCGACCGGCCTGGCCGGTCGCTGCGGTCACCTGCTGCTGCAGGCCCGAGACCTGCGCGTCGGCCGCCCGCACCCGGGCCTCCGCCTGCCGGACGAGGTCCTGCAGGTTCGCGGTGCCGGGCGCACGCAGATCGGTTCCACGTGAATCATGGGCGCTCGTCGCGAACCCGAAGCCGGCCACGAGGCAGATCACCGGCACCAGGGCACGCCACGACCGCAGCCCGCGCAGCTCGTGCTGCAGCCGCGTCCGCACCGCCCCGATCCGCATCCGACCCCCGTCTCCAACGGCAACCCACCGGTCGCCGACTACGCTAGATGCAGTCCCATCCGTCACCGGAGTGTCGCCATGCCGAAGTCCAAGGTCCGCAAGAAGCCCGAGGCCGCGCTGCGGCCGTCCGCCGCGGTCCCGCAGCGCGTGCTGGCGCCCAGCCCGAGCTGGTACCCGATCGTCATGGGCGTCGTGCTGGTCGTCGGCCTCGCCTACATGGTCGTCTACTACCTGACCTCGAGCGGCTCCGACCCGCACATCCCGGTCATGGCCGACCTGGGCGCGTGGAACTTCGCCGTCGGGTTCGGGATCATGCTGCTCGGCCTGGTCATGGTCGTGCGGTGTCGCTGATCATCCACACGTTTGTCCACGTGCTGTGATTACACGCGTGTAGGTCGCCCCCCACTGTGCCGAACCCTGTGGACCATCCCGCCTCGGCGCGCCGGCGGCCGACGCCGCGACCCACACCCGGGCAAGGCGCGGCACCACTCGGCCGGCCTGTCCGCCTCACCTTCGGTCCGGACCTGCGCCTCGTCGTGATCGCGCTGCCCGGGGCGGCGCTCGCCGGCCTCGTCGCGGTGCTCGGCACCGACCCCGTGCAACGGTTCTTCTCGATCGTGGTGGTGCTCGTACTGCTCGCCCTCGCCGTCGCCGACCTCGTGTTCCGGCCGCGGCTGGTCGTCGACGCCGACGGCCTGCGGGTCTTCGGCCCGTTCGACCGGGTCGCGCTGCCGTGGTCGGCCGTCGCCTCGGTGCGCGCGAGCACCTCGCAGCGCTACGGCCTCCGCACGACCGTGCTCGAGATCGACGCCGGCGAGCGGCTCGTGGTGCTCGACAAGCGCGACCTCGCCGCCGACCCGTGGGCCGTCGCGCGGGCGATCGGCGACTTCCGCGGCGCCCGCTGAGCACCTGTTCGCCGGTTCGCCGGTTCACCAGGTGAGGCTGCGCACCGCGACGACGAGCACGACGAGCAGGCCGACGCCGAGCAGGCCGGTCGCCTGCCGACCGCCGGACCAGCGCCGGGGGCGGTTCGGCAGGCCGCCGATCACCAGGGCGGACACCACGCCCGCGACGAAGCCACCCAGGTGCCCGAGCTTCGAGATGTCGGCGACCGAGAACGTCACCACGAAGTTCAGCACGATGATGCCGATGAGCCACTGCGGGTCGAGCCCCAGCCGCCGCACCAGCACCAGACTCGCGCCGAAGAGCGCGAAGACCGCCCCCGACGCTCCGGCGACCGTGGTGATCGGGTCACCGAAGGCGTAGATCGCCGCGCTGCCGCCGAGCAGGCCGAGCAGGTAGACCGCGGCGAACCGCACCGGGCCCAGCAGCCGCTCGAGGGCCGGTCCGAGGAAGAACAGCGCCAGCATGTTCGCCGCGATGTGCAGCAGCGAGACGTGCAGGAATCCCGACGTGACGAGCCGGTAGTACTCGTTCTGGCTGTGCACCGCCTGCGGCTGCAGCAGCCAGTCGGCGAACAGCGTCGACAGCTCGGGATGCCGGAACGCCGTGTGGGACATCGCCGCCGTGACGACGAAGACCACGGCGTTCGCCACGATGAGCGTCACCGTCACGTACGGCGGCGACTGCCGAAGCAGTGCGCCGACACTCGTGCGTTCGCGGCGCACCGTCCGGCGCCCCTGCGCGACGTCGTCGGGGCAGTGGAACCCGACCGCGGCCGGATGCATGCACTCGGGACAGATCGGCCGCTCGCACCGCGTGCAGCGGATCATCGTCTCGCGGTCGGGATGCCGGTAGCAGTGCAGCACGCCCGCATCGGCGGACGGCCCGTCCATGGTCAGGCGGGCTCCACGGTCACCGACTCGATCACCACGTCCTCGACCGGCTTGTCGTTGCGGCCGGTGCGGGTGGTGGCGATGCGGTCGACGACCGCGCGGCTCTCGGCGTCGGCCACCTCGCCGAAGATCGTGTGCCGCCGGTTCAGGTGCGCCGTGTTCGCGACGGTGATGAAGAACTGCGAGCCGTTCGTGCCGGGACCCGAGTTGGCCATCGCCAGCAGGTAGGGCCGGTTGAACGACAGGTCGGGGTGGAACTCGTCCTTGAACTGGTAGCCGGGGCCACCGAAGCCCTGCCCGAGCGGGTCGCCGCCCTGGATCATGAAGCCGGAGATCACGCGGTGGAAGATCGTGCCGTTGTACAGCGGGTCGTTGCTCTTCTGCCGGGTGCCCGGGTGCGTCCACTCGCGGCCGCCGGTGGCGAGCTCGACGAAGTTCTTCACCGTCGCCGGCGCGTGGTTGCCGTACAGCTGCAGCCGGATGTCACCGGCGTTGGTGTGCAGCGTGGCGTACTGGGTGGGCTGGACGACGGCGGTCACCGCGACTCCTGGGGTCTGCTCCTGGCCTGCTTCTCGACGACCCCATCCTGTCACGGCCCACCGACAGCGCTGCGCGCCTCAGCGCGGCCGGGCGACCGCGACCCGCGCCGCGAGCTCCGGCAGGCTGTCGTCGAGCGGCTCGAGCTCGTCGGCCTCGCCGCGGCGCCGCAGCGCCCGGCGCACCAGGTCGTCGGCGAAGCGCGGGCTCTTCGCCAGCACCGGGCCGTGCAGGTAGGTGCCGATGACGTTGTCGCGCACCGCACCCTCCGTGCCGTCCTTGCCGTTGTTGCCGCGCCCGGGCTGGGTCGTGCCGAGCGGACGCACGCCGCTGCCCAGCGTCGTCAACCCGCTGTGGTTCTCGTACCCGACCAGCCGGCCGGCGTCCGGCGTCTCGACCGAGTTGTTGCCGATGAGCCGCTCGGGCCGCCCGTGGGTGACGACGTCGAGCACGCCGACGCCCTCGATGCGGCGTCCCTCGAGCGTCACGAACTCGTGCCCCAGCATCTGGTAGGTGCCGCAGATGGCGAGGAACACGACGCCGTCGTCGGCCATCGCGCGCAGCTCGGCACCGCGCGCGGCGAAGTCGGCGCCGATGTCGCCCTGGGCGGCGTCCTGGCCGCCGCCGCCGAGCACGATGTCCGCGTCGGTCGGCAGCGGGTCGCCGACCTGCACCGGCACGACCTCGACCGGCAGGCGGCGCCACTCGAGCCGCTTGCGCAGCACGAGCACGTTGCCGGTGTCGCCGTAGATGTTCATCTCGCGCGGATAGAGATGGACGAGCTTCAGGGGGTTCACTGCGCCACCTCGCCGAGCCGCTGCAGGACGGCGTGCAGGGCCCACATCGCGGTGTACGTGCTGAACACGACCACCCGCTCGTCCGGGCCGACCGCCGCGACCGCCGAGCGCAGCGCCTTCTCGAGGTCGGGCTCGATCTCGTCCACCGCCACCTCGTCGTAGCGCAGGCGCACCGCCATGTCCGCGGCGCGCGTGCCCGAGGTCGACCGGCGTGTCGGCAGGTCGGCCAGGCCGCGGAAGTCGACGTCCCACAGCCACGACACGTCGCGTCCGTCGGCGTAGTCGTCGTTGATCACGATGACGAGCGCGGCGGGCGCGCCGGCGTCGAGCGTGCGCAGGGTCTGCCGGAAGCCCGCCGGGTTCTTCACCAGCTGCAGCGTCACCGCCCGGCCGTCGACGCGGAAGGTCTGGCCACGGCCGAAGGCGGGCGACACCTTGCCGAGCCCTGCGAGCACCTGCTCGACCGACAGCCCGGCGGTGAGCGCGAGCGCCGCCGCGCCCGCGGCGTTCTGCGCGTTGTGCGGCCCCTCGGCGCGGATGACGACGTCGTGCTCGGCACCGGCGATCGCATAGGTGGCCGCGGGGTGCCCCGCCTCCGGCAGCGCGCGCAGTTCGACGGCCGCCGGCTCGGACGACACCGAGATCGGCCCGCCGTAGAGCTCCTCGTCGTTGGGGAACATCGGCCGCAGGGCGGCGGCGACGCCGTAGTACGACACCTCGGCGCGGGTGCCGGCAGCGAGGGCGGCGATGCGCTCGTCGTCGCGGTTGAGCACCACGTGCCCCGTCGTCGCCGCCGCCACCCGGCCGAGCAGCCGTGCCGTCGTGTCGATCTCGCCGAACCGGTCGAGCTGGTCGCGCATCACGTTCAGCAGCAGGGCGCGGCGCGGGGCGACCCGCTCGACGAACCGCACCGCCCACGCCTCGTCCAGTTCGAAGACCGCGACGTCGTACGGCAGGCGCCCGTCCCAGCGCGCGTGCTCGACCGTGGCGGTGATCGCGCCGCGGACGAAGTTCGAGCCGGTGTCGTTGGTCAGCACCCGGTACCGCTCGCCGAGCAGCGTCGCGACCATCTTCGTGGTCGTGGTCTTGCCGTTCGTGCCGCTGACGACGACGACGCCCTCGGGCAGGTCCGCCATCGCCCGCGCGAGGTAGCCCGGGAAGACCTTCTCGACGACCAGGCCGGGCAGCGCGTTGCCGCGGCGACCGAGCAGGCGCAGCAGGCACAGCGTCACCTTGCCGAGGACGACCGCCGCGATCTGCACGCCGCCAGCGTAGTGATGAACACCCGTTCACCCCGACCCTGACCGGTCGGGACGGGTGTCGATCACGTCAGGCGAGCCGCTCGAGGTGCTCGGCGAAGACCAGCGCGGTGGCCGGCCGTTCGACCGCCATCGGGGCGATGGCCCAGTGCACGATCGCCGCCGCGTCGGGGTCGAGCGCCGGCGACACCGTCGGCTGCGAGGCGAACATGCGGCGCAGCGCGAGCATCGCGTCGCCCTCGGGCAGCTCGCCGTAGAGACCGGTGCCGGTGAGGCCGCGGTGCAGCGTGGCGCCGAGCGAGTAGATGTCGGTGGCCCGCGACGGTGCGGCGCCCTGGATGAGCGCGGGGTCGGTGTACTCGATCGAGGTCACCGAACCCATGCCCGTGACCGTGACGCCCGGAGCCAGCACCTGCGACAGACCGAGGTCGGCGAGCTTGCCGCCCTCGGGCGACAGCAGCACGTTGCGCGGCTTGATGTCGCGGTGCACGATGCCGTGCTCGTGCAGCGCGTGCGCCGCCCGGGCGGCCGCGGCCACCGCGCGCACCACGGTCGCGCGGTCGTGCCGGCCGTCGCCCAGCGAACCGTCGGGCAGGTACTCCATCGCGTAGAAGAAGGCGTCGCCCTGCTGGCCCGCGTCGTAGAGCCGGACGAGGTGGGGCGACTGCACCTGGGCGAACGCCGACAGCTCGCGGGTCGCGCGCCGGAAGACGTCCTCGGACGTCGGGCCGGAGAGCACCTTCACCGCGACGAACTCCGCGTCGATCGGCAGCCGGGCCGGGGTGCGGGCGACGAAGAACTCGCCGTGGTTGCCCCGACCGAGTGATCGGACGAACTCGTAGTCGGCGATGCCCGTCAGGGTCGGGTGGGTCGGACTGGTCATACCGTTCCTCCTGCGGGCGTGCGAGCGGACAGCGTGCCTGCCCACTCGTCGATCTGGTCGGCCTCCTCGGCGGGCCGGGCGCGGGCGACGAGGTGCGTGCCGCGCTCGTCCGCATGCCCGACGACGAGCGTGTCGTCGCCGATGTCGCCGCTGGTGGCGGCGATGCCGTGCCGCGTGAGGTCGCCGGCGATGCGCTCGGCGCGGCCACCCCCGGTGACGACGAGCGGCACCCCGCGGCTCAGCGCGAGCGCGGCGGCCACCTGCACGGCCACCGCCGTGTCGGCGCCCCCGCGGCCGGCGAGCACCGCGACCGAGCCGACGGTCGCCGGTGCGGCCGCGCGCCGCCGCACGATGCGCGGCATGAAGTCGTGGGACGCGAGCCGGGTGTCGGCGTCCAGCACGACGACGTCGGGGTCGACGTCCATGATCAGCGCGGTCAGGTCGTCGGCGAGGTCGCCCTCGCTGAACTTCGCGTGGACGCGGGTGGTGACGCCGCGGCCGGCGCCGCGCGCCGCGAGGCCGTGCAGCGTCGACAGCGTCGAGGTCATGACGAGCAGTTCCTGCCCGAGTCCCGCGCCGATCTCGAGCCGGTCGGCCTTCTGCTGCGGCACCATGCGGGCGAGCAGCACCTCGGCGCCGCCGCCGCCCGCGCGGGCCGCGCCGACGTCGATGGCGGTGTCGACGAGGTCGGTGTCGGTGAGCTCGTTGACGACGACGAGCACGCGGTAGGCGGCCTCGCCCTTGAGCGCCTGCCGTTCGGCATCGGCGATGTCGCGGTCGATGAGCCGCGGCGGGTAGATCGCGCGCAGCAGCGGGCCGGTCATGGCCGTGGTGACCAGCGCCATGACCACCATGAGCGAGAACAGGCCGGTGTCCAGCACACCGAGACTCTTGCCGACGTTGAGGATGATCAGCTCGGTGAGGCCGCGGGTGTTCATCAGTGTCGCCAGCGCGCCCGCCTGCCGTCCGGCCACGCCGACGGTCCGCGCGCCGAGGAACGCCCCGAGGAACTTGCCTCCGACCGCGACGCCGAGGATCGCGAGCAGTTCCTTCAGGTCCGAGACGGTGAACGTCGACAGGTCGACGCGCACGCCCGACAGCACGAAGAACACCGGCAGCAGCACCAGCACCGAGATCTGCTCGAGCCGCTCGAGGATCGTCTGACGCAGCGCCTCGCCGCGCTCGCGCGGCATGCACGCGCCGGCGATGAACGCGCCGAAGATGAAATGGACGTTGAGCCACTCGGTGGCGAACGACGAGGTGAGCAGCACGACCACGACGACGGCCATGAGGTCCGGCGTGAGGCGGCCCGCGCGGACGTAGCGGTCGTTCACCATGCGGAGCAGCGGCCGGACGAGGAAGAACATGACCAGCAGGTAGGCCGGGGACAGCCAGATGTGCCATGACGTGTCGTCGTGGGCGCTCGAGGCCGTCGAGGCGGTCTCGGCGCCCGCGATGCCGACCACCACCGCCAACAGCGCCCAGGCGGCGATGTCGTCGACAGCGGCGCTCGCGATGGCGAGGCCGCCGAGCCGGGTGCGGTGCATGCCCCGGTCGGTCAGGATGCGCGCCAGCACCGGGAAGGCGGTCACCGACATGGCGGCGCCGACGAACAGCGCGGTGGGCAGCCGCCCGATGCCGCTGAACTGGTGGATCTTGGGGTGCTGGTCGTAGAGCCACGACCCGAGCAGCGTGCCGCCGACCATCGGCAGGACGATCGAGCCGAGCGAGACGCTGACGGCCACCCGCTCGCGTCCGCGGAACAAGGTGCGGTCGACCTCGTACCCGACGATGAACATGAACAGGATCAGCCCGATGTTCGCGATCGCCGTCAGCGGGCCGAGGCTGCTCGCGACGCCCGTCGGGTTGGCCACCGCGTCGAACGCGTTGCCGCCCGGCACGATCGTCGTGCCGGCGGGCAGTGTCGCCGCGGCGGGGCACGCGCCGGCGCGCACGACGCCTGCCACCGTGCAGGTCGGGTGGCCGTTGAACAGCCAGGCGGTGAGCCGCCCGGAGAACAGCGTCGGGCCGAGCAGGATGCCGCCGACGATCTCGCCGACGACCGGCGGCTGCCCCACCGCACGCGCGGCGACGCCGCACAGCCGGGCGAGGATCAGGATCACGACCATGTCCGCGAGGAACAGTTCGGTCGCGTTCAGATCCAGGTTCGGGTGCAGCATCGTCGCGTCCGGTTCGATCAGGTGTTGGTGTGCGACTCGAAGCGCAGTTGGTTGCGCCCGAACCCGACCTGGGTGCCCGGCCGGATCGGGATCCGGGTCTGCGGGGGCACCCGCGTCCACTGGGTGTCGCCGGGACGCCACACGCCGGTGCCGTTCGCCGAGCCGAGGTCGACGACCTCGACCTGCCAGCCCTCGAGATGGATGCGCAGGTGCACGCGCGACAGCTGCCCGTGCGGGTCGTCGAGCCGCAGCGGGTTGGCGGTGCCCCGCTGCACGTCGGGGTCGCGGCCGGGGTCGCGCCCGATCACGTAGTCCTTGTCGAGGCTGAAGATGCTGCCGTCGTCGAGCACCAGCACGCCGAGCGGCGGGCGGGGCCCGAGCCGGGGGATCAACGTCTGTTGTGCCATCGAGATGCCGCACACCGCGCAGTACCGGGCGGACGGGTCGTCGAAGTGCCCGTTCTTGCAGTAGACGCCCATCACCTGCACGGCGCCCGCGGGTGCCGGGTGCGGCGCGGGCGCGACGTCGGGTGCGGCCGGCGCCAGCGGCTGCGCCACCGGCAGCGGCACGGGCGGCTCGTCCGACGCACCGGGCAGCGGCGCGAGCAGCGACACCGCCTCGAAGGGCATGCTGCGGTCGACGTCGGCCACCGGCGGCGCGGGCGGGGCGCCGAGCAGCG
>NZ_JBQCEE010000048.1:0-10915 GCF_051960575.1 Jatrophihabitans sp. | reverse complement strand
CGCGCTGCGCGGCGGCACCGGGCTCGATGTCACCCAGCACGACGGGCAGTGGTACCTCAGCCCCGTCCAGACGATCTTCGACCTGGTCAACACGGTGTTGTCGGGCCTGCAGGGCGACGACGCGCAGCAGCTGCTGAAGCTCCTGCGGCACTGATCGACTGCGACAGCCCGGCCGGGCGGAATCCGGTCGGGCCGGGCAGTACCGTCGAGCACGTGCAGCAGACTCGTAGCGGCCTCGGCTACGGCGCCGGGGCCTACCTGCTGTGGGGGCTGTTCCCGCTGTACTGGCCGTTGCTCGAGCCGGCCGGCACGGTCGAGATCCTGGCCGAGCGGATGGCCTTCTCGCTGGTCGTGATGGTGGTCGTGCTGCCGTTCACCGGCGGCTACGCCGGGGTGCGCCGCATCCTCGCCGACCGCCGCCAGTTCGGTCTGCTGGCCGCCGCCGCGTTCGTCGTGACCTTCAACTGGGGCACCTACATCTACGCGGTGAACTCGGGCCACGTGGTCGAGTCGAGCCTGGGCTACTTCATCAACCCGCTGCTGACGATCATGTTGGGCGTCTTCGTGCTGCACGAGCGGCTGCGCCGCCTGCAGTGGATCGCGGTCGGCATCGGGGCCGCGGCCGTCGTCGTGATCACCGTCGACTACGGCCGGCCGCCGTGGATCGCCCTGATCCTCGCCGTCTCGTTCGCGCTCTACGGCTTCTTCAAGAAACAGGCCGCGGCCGGCGCCGCCGACTCGATGCTGGTCGAGACCGCGGTGCTGTTCCCCTTCGCGTTGGCCACGATCATCGTCATCGGCGCGCGTGGCGATCTCGTGTTCGGCACCCGGTGGTCGACCTCGGTGCTGCTGGCCGGCACCGGACTCATCACGGTGATCCCGCTGCTCATGTTCGCCGCGGGCACCCGCCGGCTGCCGCTGTCGGTGGTCGGGCTGTTGCAGTACCTCGCCCCGGTCGTCCAGTTCGCCATCGGCGTCGGGGTGCGGCACGAGCACCTGCCCGCCGCCGAGTGGGTCGGGTTCGTGCTCGTCTGGATCGCGCTCGTCGTGCTCACCTTCGACGGGCTCCGTTCGCAGCGCGCGACCGCGCGGCTCGCACAGTCCGCCGAGGCGGTGGCCGCATGAGCGACGACGACCTGCCGGCCCGCAGCACCACCGCGCTCACCCAGCTGCGCGCGTCGACCGGTGGCCTGCTCGCCGCGCTGGCCGCCACCGCCCGGACCGACGCCGACGTCGCCGCACCGACCCTGCTGCCCGGGTGGACGCGGGGCCACCTGCTCACGCACCTCGCCCGCAACGCCGACGGCATCGCGCGGACGCTCGCGGCGGCCCTGCAGGGCCGCGTCGAGGCGCGCTACCCCGACGGTGAGCGCGGGCGCGACGCCGACATCGAGGCCGGCGCGACGCGGGCGATGACCGTGCTCGTCGCCGACGTCACCGACTCGGCCGACCGGCTCGACCGGGTGTTCGGCGCGGTCGCCGACGCCGGGGCGTGGACGGCCGTGACCGAGGACGACCGCCCGGCCTGGACGTGGCTCGAGGCGCGGCAGCGCGAGGTCGAGTTCCACCGCGTCGACCTCGCCGGCGACTACGGCCCGCAGCACTGGCCGGCCTACCTGGTCGCGCGCGAGCTGCCCGCAGTGCTGCCCACGCTCGCCGGCCGCAGCGACGACGCGCTGCTCGTGAAGGTGACCGCCGAGGGGTCGACGGTGCCCGCGCTCGTCGGGCTCGAACACCGGGTGGGCGAGGGCGACCCGGTCGAGGTCTCGGGACCCGACTGGGCGGTGCTGGCGTGGCTCGCCGGGCGCGGTGACGCCGTCGCCGGGCGGCTCACCGCCGCGCCGTCCCTGCGGGCGTGGCGCTGACGCGTCCGCGGCGCGTTCCCAAGCGGTGCGGCGAACCGCCGTCGTCCGGCGAGTCTCGTCAGGCGAGTGTCGTCAGGCGCGCGGCAGACGGAGCGCGGCGATGGCGGCACCGACGTCGATCACGCGGGCCTGCTGCAGTGCCGGCTTCTCCAGCTCCTTGCGGACGAAGCGCGCCACCTGGCGGCGCAGCTCACCCTCGATGCCGGCCAGCACCTGCAGCACCGACGACCGCAGCGCCTCGGCACGCAGGTCGACGCTGACGTCGCGGCCGTGTGGCGGCTCGATGTCGATGACGATCTGCAGCGGACGCGCCGCCCGGGCCGTGAGCACCAACCGCACGTGCACGTCGGCGTTGAAGCGGTGCTTGTCGAGGCCGAGGTCGAGCAGCAGCGCGAGCGTCACGGGGATCACCAGGTCGAAGACCACGAGGGCCTCGTCGCGCTGCGCGAGTTCCGGCGTCCCGACCCGGCCGGACGCGCTGACCTTGATCAACCCGATCGGGTCGACCTTCGTCGGGCCGAAGTCGATGGGCTGCCCGGCCACCGTGGCGACCGCGCCGAGCACCCGCTGCTCGGTGACGGCGGCGCGGAAGAACAGCTCGCCCCACTCGCCGTAGCTGATGAAGTCGGTCGCCGTGGGCGGCGAGACGGCTGGTTCGGACACCGCGCGGTCAGCCGGTGCGGGCGATGACGATGTCGGTGAGCGCCTCGAGGGCGCTACGGGCCGGCACGTCGGGCAGGTCGGCGAGGGTCGCGCGGGCACGGTCGGCATAGGCGGCCAGCGTGGCCCGGGCCTCGTCGAGGGCTGCGGACGACCGCAGCAGGTCGAGCGCCTCGGCGTGCTCGGCGTCGTCGACGAGCGGGTGTGAGACCAGGGCGCGCAGCCGTTCGGTGGCGGGTTCGGTCGAGCGCAGGGCGTACAGCACCGGCAGCGTCGGCACGCCCTCGCGCAGATCGGTGCCCGGGGTCTTGCCCGACTGCACGGTCTCGGACGCGATGTCGAGGATGTCGTCGCTCAGCTGGAAGGCGACGCCGATCTGCTCGCCGTAGACGCGCAGCTGGTCGATCACCCGAGGGTCGGCGCCGGCGAAGTGCGCGCCGAACTCGGCCGCGGTGGCGATGAGCGAGCCGGTCTTGTCGGCGAGGACGGCGAGGTAGTGGTCGATGGGGTCGGCGCCGTCGCGGGGGCCGACCGTCTCGCGGATCTGCCCGGTCACCAGCCGCCCGAACGTGCGGGCCTGCAGCCGCACGGCGTACGGGCCGAGGTCGGCGAGCAGGTCGGACGCGCGCGAGAACAGGAAGTCGCCGGTGAGGATGGCGACCGTGTTGTCCCAGCGCGAGTTCGCCGACGGGGTGCCGCGGCGCACCGTGGCCTCGTCCATCACGTCGTCGTGGTACAGCGTCGCGAGGTGGGTCAACTCGACCACCACGGCCGAGGTGGTCACCTCGGGCCGCTCGGGGTCGCCGAAGTGGGCGGCGAGCGCCGTGACGAGCGGCCGGAACCGCTTGCCGCCGGCATCGATGAGGTAGCGGGCGACGTCCGCGACGAAGTCGTCGTCGGACACGACCGCCTCGCGCAGCGCCTGCTCGATGCGATCGAGGCCGGTGCGCACCGAACGTTCGAGCACGGCGTCGACGAATTCGACACCCAGTCCGATCGACGTCACGACACCATCTTCGCCGACGACCTCCACCCACGCTGCACGGGAGGTCGGCAGCGCAGGTTCAGGCGGGTGGACAAACCCGCACTCACCCCACCAGGACGGACATGTGCCCGGCCAGCTTGATGATCGGCTCCGGGAAGATGCCGAGGAAGACGGTGGCGAAGACGCCGAGTGTCAGGGCGACGGTGGTCGACCAGCCAGGCACCGCGATGGTCGGGCCGTCCTCGGGCGGGTCGGCGAAGAACATCAGCACGATGATGCGCAGGTAGAAGAACGCCGCGATCGCCGAGCAGATCAGCGCGATGACCACCAGCGGGGCCGCGCTGTGGTACGCCGCCCGGAAGACGATGAACTTCGCCGAGAACCCGGCGGTGAGCGGGATGCCGGCCATCGACAGCAGGAAGTCGGTCATCAGCAGCGCGGCGATCGGGCTCTTCTTCGCCAGTCCCGTCCACTGCGACAGGTGCGTCGCCTCGCCGTCGGCGTTGCGGACGAGCATGAGCAGGCCGAACGCGGCGAGCACGGTGAAGCCGTAGGCGACCAGGTAGAACAGCACGCCCTGGATGCTGTCCTTGCGGGTCACGTCGACCAGGCCGAGCAGCAGGAAGCCGGCGTGCGAGATCGACGAGTACGCGAGGATGCGCTTGAGATCGGTCTGCGTCAGGGCGAGCACCGCGCCCACCACCATGGACGCGATCGACGCCGCCCAGATGAGCGGCCGCCAGTCCCACGAGGTGGTGTTGAAGGCGACGAACAGCACCCGCAGCAGGGCGCCGAAGGCAGCGACCTTGGTGCACGCGGCCATGAATGCCGTGACCGGCGTCGGCGAGCCCTGGTACACGTCCGGCGTCCAACTGTGGAACGGCGCGATGCCGGCCTTGAACAGCAGTCCGACCAGCAGCAGGCCCATGCCCGCGTAGAGCAGCACGTCGGACTTCCCGGACGCCCGCGTCGCCGCGAGGATGCCGGGCAGGTCGACGGTGTTCGCGTAGCCGTAGAGCAGCGCGATGCCGTACAGCAGGAACGCGGACGCGAACGCGCCGAGCAGGAAGTACTTCATCGCCGCTTCCTGCGAGAGCAGGCGACGCCGCCTGGCCATGCCGGCCATGAGGTAGAGCGGCAGCGAGAGCACCTCGAGCGCGACGAAGAGCAGGATCAGGTTGTTCGCGACGGGGAAGACGAGCATGCCGCTCACCGCGAACAACAGCATCGGGAAGATCTCGGTCTGCACGCGCTCGCTGAGGGCGAGCCGGCGGTCGTCGGGCGAGCCGACCACGAGCGCGGCGGACGCGACGATCGGGCTCGCGACGTCGACCGACCGCTCGGCGATGAGCAGCGTGCCGACGATCGCGAGGGCCAGGATCGTCCCCTGCAGGAAGTAGCCGACGCCGTCGAGCGCGAGCGAGCCTGCGAACGACACACTCGCACCGTCGCCCGGGGTGGGCGTTGCGACGCGGGTCGAGTGCTCGGCGACCACGGCGATGAGCCCGCCGACGAGCCCGCCGAAGGTGACGACGAGCTGTGCCGGGAACCGCTCGGTGCGCGGCACTGCGGCCTCGACCAGGACGCCGACCAGCGCGGCGCCGAGCACGATGAAGACCGGCAGCAGCGCCTGGTAGTCGACGTGCGGCGTCGGGATGGTGAGGATCGGCGCGGCTGCCGTCGCGAGCGTCATCGGTTCCCTCCGGCCGCCGTCTGCAGCGGCGGGTTCGGATCGGTCGTGTGCAGGTCGCTCATCGTGGCCTTCACCGCCGGGTTGATGATGTCGAGCACCGGCTTGGGGTAGATGCCGAGGAAGATGATCAGCGCGATCATCGGTGCCACCGCCGCGATCTCACGCGGGTTGAGGTCGCGGAAGCGGCTGGTGCTCTCCTTCTGCGGGCCCTGGAACGCGCGCTGGTACAGGTAGAGCACGTAGATCGCGGCGAGCACGATGCCGAAGGTGGCGACGATCGCCAGCCCCTTGTGCCGGGTGAACGACCCGACCAGCACGAGGAACTCGCTGACGAAGGTGCTCATACCCGGCAGCGACAGCGTGGCGAGGCCGGCGAGCAGGAAGAAGCCGCCGAGGATCGGCGTGGCCTTCGCGGTGCCGCCGTAGTCGTCGACGTTGCGGCTCTTGCCCCGGCTGATCAGGAAGCCGACGACGAAGAACAGCGCCGCGGTCGAGAAGCCGTGGTTGACCATGTACAGCACCGAGCCGGACAGGCCCTGCGTGGTGAACGCGAAGATGCCGAGGCCGATGAAGCCGAAGTGCGCGATGGACGTGTAGGCCACCAGCCGCTTCATGTCGCGCTGGCCGATCGCGAGGAACGCCGCGTAGAGGACGCCGATCACCGACAGAATCAGGATGGTCGGCGCGAAGTACTTGGACGCGTCCGGGAAGAGCGGGATGCAGTAGCGCAGGAAGCCGAACGTGCCGATCTTGTCGAGCACGCCGACGAGCAGCACCGCGCCGCCGATCGGCGCCTCGGCGCCGGCGTCGGGCAGCCAGGTGTGGAACGGCACGAGCGGCGCCTTGATCGCGAAGGCGATGAAGAACCCGAGGAACAACCACTTCTGCGTCGTGTCGTTCGGCAGCGAGCCGACGAGCTCGCTGAAGGCGAAGGTGCGCTTGCCGCTGTGGATGTAGATGCCGATCACCGAGGCCAGCATCAGCAGGCCGCCGAGGAACGAGTACAGGAAGAACTTCATCGCCGCGTACTGCCGGCGCGGGCCGCCGAAGCTGCCGATGATGAAGTACACCGGCACGAGCAGCACTTCGAAGAAGACGTAGAACAGGAAGATGTCGGTGACGACGAAGACACCGATCATGAAGAACTCGAGCAGCAGCACGAGCCCGAAGAACGACGGCACGCTGCGCCGCGGCTGCGTGAGGTCCTCGGCGCCGGCCCTGCTGTCGAAGGCGTTCCAGGACGCGAGGATCGTCACCGGCACGAGGATCACGGCCATCGCGACGAGCACCAGGGCGATGCCGTCGACGCCGAAGGCCAGGTGCACGCCGAAGCTCTTGATCCACGTCCAGCTGGCGTCGTACTGGAACCGCGCGCCGTTCGCGTCGAAGCTGAACCCGAGGATCGCGGTGTAGACGAGCACGACGATCGACACACCGAAGGCGACGAACTTCGCCAGCAACGCCTGGGCCGGCTTCAGCGAGAAGCAGACCAGCGAGCCGACGAGCGGGATCGCCAGCAGCACCGGCAGGGCGGCGTTGTGAGCACTCACTGGAACCGCACCGCCAACAGGACGGCGAGGACGGCGACGGTGCCGCCGAGCATCGACAGTGCGTAGCTGCGGACGAAGCCGGTCTGCGTGCGGCGCAGGCGCGCCGATCCCCCGCCGAGCCCCGCGGCCAGACCGTTGACGGCGCCGTCGACGCCGCGGTTGTCCAGGAACACCAAGGCCCGCGTGAGCCACTGGCCGGGACGCATGAGCACCGCCTCGTTGAACGCGTCGGCGTACAGCTTCTGCCGCGACAGGGTGGTGATCGGCGAGACGCCGACCGGGGGCTCGATCGGCACGGGGCGCGTGCCGAAGGCGACGTAGCCGCCGGCCACGCCGAGGGCCATGACGAGCAGCGTGATGATCGTCAGCACGACCGGCGAGATGGTGTGCACGCCGACCTCGACGCTCTTGCCCACCGACGGTTCGAGCCAGTGCTGGATGCCGCCGTTGAGGACGAGCAGGTAACCGCCGACGAGCGAGGCCAGACCGAGTACGGCGATGGGCAGCGTCATGATCGGCTTGGCCTCGTGCGGGTGCACGTCGTCCTCCCACCGGCGCTCGCCGAAGAAGGTCATCACGAGGGCGCGCGTCATGTAGAAGGCGGTGAGCCCGGCGCCGAGCAGGGCGCAGATGCCGAGGATCCAGCCGGACGTGCCGCCCTTGTCGAAGGCGGCCTCGATGATCTTGTCCTTGGTGAAGAAGCCGGTGAACGGGATCATGCCGATGATGGCGAGGTAGCCGCAGGCGAAGACGCCGAAGGTGATCGGCATGACGCGGGCGAGGCCGCCGAAGCGCCGCATGTCGATGCGGTCGTTCATCGCGTGCATGACGTTGCCGGCCGAGAGGAACAGCGCGGCCTTGAAGAAGCCGTGGCCGAGCAGGTGGATGATGGCGATCGCGTACACGCCGGGGCCGAGCCCCGCGGCCAGGAACATGTAGCCGATCTGACTCACCGTCGAGAATGCCAGCACGCGCTTGAGGTCGTCCTGGCCGCAGCCGCAGATGCAGCCGTAGAGCAGCGTGATCGCGCCGATGATCACCACGACGGTGCGGGCCGCGGGCGAGGCGTCGAAGATCGGGTGCGAGCGCACGATGAGGTAGACGCCGGCGGTGACCATGGTGGCGGCGTGGATGAGCGCCGACACCGGCGTCGGGCCCTCCATCGCGTCCGGCAGCCAGCTCTGCAGCGGGAACTGGCCGGACTTGCCGCACGCGCCGAGCAGCAGCATGAGCGCGATGGCGGTGGCGACGCCCGTGGTGGTGTTGCCGCTCGCCCCGAAGTGGGCGAAGACGCCGGCGAAGCTGGTGCTGCCGAAGTAGGCGAACATCAGCATGATCGCGATCGACAGCCCGACGTCACCCACGCGGTTGGCGAAGAACGCCTTGTTGCCGGCCGTCGCCGCCGAGCTGCGGTCGTAGTAGTACGAGATCAGCAGGTAGCTCGCGACACCGACGCCCTCCCAGCCGACGTAGAGCACGAGGTAGCTGTTCGCCAGCACCAGCAGCAGCATCGCCGCGACGAAGAAGTTGAAGTAGCCGAAGAAGCGGCGCCGGTTCGGGTCGTGGTCGAGGTAGCCCGCGGCGTAGATGTGGATCAGCGAGCCGACGCCGGTGATGAGCAGGACGAACACCATCGACAGCGGGTCGATGAGCAGCCCGGCGTCGACGTGGAAGCCGGCCACCGGCACCCAGCTGAACAGGTGGCGGGTGATCTCGCGGTGCTCACCGCTCTGGTGCTTCACCGAGAAGAACAGGGCGACGGCGTAGACGAACAGCACGACCGGCACGAGAGCGCCGAGCCAGTGCCCCCAGCGGTCGGTGCGGCGTCCGCCGGCCAGCAGCACGAACGACGACAGCAGCGGCAGCGCGACGAGGATCCACGCGTAGGTCTGCATTCCCGTGGCGGTCAACGGCTGTCCCTCAGTACTTGAGCAGGTTGGCGTCGTCGACGGAGGCCGACCGGCGGGTGCGGAAGATGGACATGATGATCGCGAGGCCGACCACGACCTCGGCGGCCGCGACCGTCATGACGAAGAACGCCATGATCTGGCCGTCCAGGCTGCCGTTGATGCGCGAGAAGGTGACCAGCGACAGGTTCACCGCGTTCAGCATCAGCTCGACGCACATGAACACGACGATGGCGTTGCGCCGCACGAGCACCCCGACGGCGCCGAGGGTGAACAATGCCGCCGACAGCACCAGGTAGTAGGTCGGGTTCACCGCGACTCCCCGGGGGTGAGTGCCGGGCGGTCCTCGGACTGCGGCTGATCGTGCGGTTGCATCGTGCTCGGCAGCGACTCGAGGCTGATCGAGCCGTCGGGCAGCAGCGCCGGCGTGCCGACCGCGTTGCGGGTGGCGAAGACGCCGGGGCCGGGCAGCGGCTGCGGCCGGCCCGAGCGGATGCGCTCGCGGGCGTAGGACTTCTGCGTGCGCTTCGGCTCGTCGCGCTCGATGTGGGCGAGGATCATCGCGCCGACGGCGGCGACGATGAGCAGCGCCGAGGTGAGCTCGAAGGCGAACAGGTACCGGGTGAAGAGCACCTCGGCGATCGACTGCACGTTGCGTCCCGAGGCGTTCGGCGTGTTCAGGTCCGCAGGCTTGGTGTTGCCGACCGCCTTCGCGACGCCGATCGCCACGAGCAGCGCGAAGCCCAGGCCGAACAGCAGCGCCGCCCAGCGCTGGCCGCGAAGGGTCTCGACGATCGAGTCGCTCGAGTCGCGTCCGACGAGCATCAGCACGAACAGGAACAGGATCATGATCGCGCCGGTGTACACGATGATCTGGACGAGCCCGAGGAACGGCCCCTGCTCGATCACGTAGAACGCGCCGAGGCACATCATCGTGGCCACCAGCGACAGCGCCGAGTGGATGGCGTTGCGCAGCGAGATCGTGCCGATGCCGCCGGCGAGGGCGACCGGGCCGAGGATCCAGAACGCGATGGCCTCGCCCAGCGGCACGTTGCCGTGCGTCAGCGGCTTGCCGGCGAGCACGGTGGTGAGCGCGGCCTGGTGCAGGGCGCTCACGGGCGCACCTCCTTCGGCACGGCGCGCGACGGGTTGTGCTGGCGGCCGACGTCGTGCGCGATGCCGGTGATCGGGCGGCCGGCCTTGTTCGCCTGGCTCTGCACCGCGCCGACCTGCGTCGGGGCCTGCGCCTCGACGGTGTAGTAGTCCTTCTCGTCGTCGCCGAGCCGCATCGGGTGCGGCGGCTGCTCCATGCCGGGCAGCAGCGGCGCCATGAGCTGTTCCTTGGTGTAGATCAGGTCCTGGCGGTTGTCGAGGGCGAGCTCGTACTCGTTCGACATCGTCAGCGACCGCGTCGGGCAGGCCTCGATGCAGAGCCCGCAGAAGATGCAGCGCAGATAGTTGATCTGATAGACCTTGCCGTACCGCTCGCCGGGCGAGTAGCGCTCGGTCTCGGTGTTGTCGCCGCCCTCGACGTAGATCGCGTCGGCCGGGCAGGCCCAGGCGCAGAGCTCGCAGCCGACGCACTTCTCGAGGCCGTCCGGGTGCCGGTTCAGCACGTGCCGGCCGTGGTAGCGCGGCGCCGGCGGGTAGTAGTCGAACGGGTACTGCTGGGTGTAGACCCGCTTGAACATCGTCCCGAAGGTCAGGCCGAAGCCCTGGACGAAACCGGACGCGGTGCCGTGCGGCTCAGACATCGTCGTCCTCCTTCCGCAGTGAGAACGCGGTGGCGCCCGAGCCGCCAGGGGCATCGAGCTCGCCCGGCGCGCCGCTGGTCACGAGCCGGCGGGCCGGCGTCGGCGGCACCCGCAGGTCCATCGGCGGGATCGGGAAGGTCGGCTCCTCGGCCGCAGCCTCCTCGTCCTCGGCGAGGCGCTCGGCCCGGCGTCGCGCGGCCGCCGGTTCGGCGACGGCGATGACGATCAGCAGGATCACCACGACCACGGCGAGCGGGATCGAGGTGGCCTTCACGTTCGACCAGCCGTGGTCGCGCAGCACCCGGATCGAGGTGACCGCAAGGATCCAGACCAGGTTGATCGGGATGAGCACCTTCCAGCCGAACGCCATGAACTGGTCGTAGCGCAGGCGGGGCAGCGTGCCGCGCAGCCAGACGAAGACGAACAGGATGATGATCACCTTGACGGTGAACCAGAGGAACGGCCACCAGCCGGAGTTCGCGTCGTGCCAGAGCGAGATCG
>NZ_JBQCEE010000047.1:0-4853 GCF_051960575.1 Jatrophihabitans sp. | reverse complement strand
GCTCGGTCGGGATCGATGAGCTGGTCGGCGCCGGCGCCGTTCGCAAGGGCGAGCCGGTCAAGGTGCTTGGCAACGGCGAGCTTTCGGTCAAGTTGGACGTCACGGCGAACGCCTTCTCCGAGTCCGCTCGCGAGAATATCACCGCCGCGGGCGGCTCGGCCACCAAGTTGTGACACGCCGTCCGGCTGTTAGCCTGGGCCGATCACTGGCCGCGGCCGGCACCGGACGCGTGACACGGCCGGGTCAGCCGATTTTCGGTACCTGAACAGCACCGCCCAGGAGGAATTACGTGCTGAAGGCGTTCGCGTCGGCGTTTCGGACGCCGGACCTGCGCAAGAAGCTGTTGTTCACGCTGGCCATGCTGGCGCTGTACCGGCTCGGCGCGTCGATTCCCACCCCGAACACCAACGTTCACCAGATCAACGACTGCCTGTCCAGCGCGTCCCAGAACAGCAAGAGCATCTACTCGCTCATCAACCTGTTCTCGGGTGGGGCGCTGCTCAAGCTGTCGGTGTTCGCGCTGGGCATCATGCCCTACATCACGGCGAGCATCATCATCCAGCTGCTCGTCGTGGTCATCCCACGCTTCGAGCAGCTGAAGAAGGAAGGCCAGGCGGGCCAGCAGAAGCTGACCCAGTACAGCCGGTACCTGACCATCGGACTGGCCGTCCTGCAGGCGGCCGGCTTCATCGCGCTGGCCCGGTCCGGTCAGCTGTTCCCGGGCTGCCAGGGTTCGATTCTCTACCACGCGGACATGTGGACGCTCACGACGATGGTCGTCTGCATGACGGCCGGCACCGGCGTCATCATGTGGCTGGGCGAGCTGATCACCGACCGCGGCGTCGGCAACGGCATGAGCGTCCTGATGTTCACCTCGATCGCGGCCCGGATCCCGAGCGAGGGTCACGTCATCCTGTAGAACGCCGGCGCGTTCATCTTCACGCTGATCTGCCTGCTCGGCCTGGCGATCATCGTGGGGGTCGTGTTTGTGGAACTGGCGCACCGGCGCTTCCCTGTCAAATCCGCGAAAGGTTTGGGGGGCCGCCGGCAGTACGGCGGCACGTCCACCTACCTGCCACTCAAGGTGAACCAGGCTGGTGTCATCCCGGTCATCTTCGCCTCGTCGCTGCTCTATATCCCGCAGCTGATAAGTCAGCTGACCAACGGGACGAACAGCAACAAGGGATTGGCGAAGTTCGTCAACAACTACCTGATCAACCAGCAGTCGTGGGTGTATCTCAGCACCTACTTCCTTTTGATCATCTTCTTCGCGTACTTCTACGTCGGCATCACCTTCGACCCCGTCGAGCGGGCCGAGGACATGAAGAAGTACGGCGGCTTCATCCCCGGTATCCGGCCCGGCCGGCCGACGGCTGAGTACCTGCAGTTCGTGCTTTCCCGCATCACACTGCCCGGCTCGGTGTACCTCGGCATCGTGGCGGTGTTGCCGAACTTCTTCTTCAGCATCACGAGCGGCAACAACCAGAACTTCCCGTTCGGCGGCACCGCGGTGCTGATCATGGTCGGCGTCGCGCTCGACACCGTGAAGCAGATCGAGAGCCAGCTCATGCAGCGCAACTACGAGGGCTTCCTGCGGTGAGGCTGGTGCTCGTGGGCCCGCCTGGTGCGGGCAAGGGGACGCAGGCCGAGTTCATCGCGGCGCACTTCGACATCCCGAAGATCTCGACCGGCGACATCTTCCGCGCGAACGTCTCGGGCGGCACCGAGCTGGGGCAGCTCGCCAAGAGCTACATGGACGCCGGCGACCTGGTGCCCGACGAGGTCACCAACGCGATGGTGAAAGACCGGCTGGCCGAGCCCGACGCCGCGAACGGCTTCCTGCTCGACGGCTTCCCGCGCAACGTGCAACAGGCCGGCAAGCTCGACGAGATCCTCACCGAGCTCGGCGTCGCGCTGGGCGTCGTGCTCGATCTCGAGGTCGACTTCGACGAGGTCGTGAAGCGGCTCTCGGGCCGGCGCACGTGCAAGCAGTGCGGCCACGTCTGGCACGTCGAGTATGACGCGCCGAAGGTCGAGGACGTCTGCGACAAGTGCGGCGGCGCGTTGTTCCTGCGCGACGACGACAAGCCCGAGACGGTGCGGCACCGGCTCGAGGTCTACTCGATGCAGACCGAGCCGTTGATCGAGTTCTACCGCGGACGCGACCAGCTGGTCACCATCGACGCGCAGGGCGCCGTCGAAGACGTCACCGAGCGCGCGATCACGGCCCTCACGCCCTACGCCTGATGCGCCGGCTGCCCGAACGCATCGAGCTGAAGACGCGCGAGCAGCTCGCGCTGATGCGCCGTGCCGGTCTGGTCGTCGCCGAGGCCCTCGCGGCGATGAAGGCCGCGGCGGTCCCGGGCGCCTCGACGGCCGACCTCGACGACGTGGCCCGCGAAGTGCTCGCGCGGCACGGGGCGACGTCCAACTTCCTGAACTACCACGGCTATCCGGCCACGGTCTGCACGTCGGTGAACGACCGCATCGTGCACGGCATCCCGTCGCGCGACGAGCGGCTGCGCGAGGGCGACCTCGTGTCGATCGACTTCGGCGCGATCGTCGAGGGCTGGCACGGCGACTCGGCGATCAGCGTCGCGGTCGGTGAGGTCGCGCCCGAGGTGGCCGCGCTGTCCGCCGCCTGCGAGGCCGCGATGTGGGACGGCCTGGCCGCCGCCCACGCCGGCGCGCGGCTCACCGACATCTCGCACGCCGTCGAGACGTCGATCCGCCGGGCCGGCAAGTACGGCATCGTCGCCGAGTACGGCGGGCACGGCATCGGCTCGGCCATGCACATGGCGCCGCACATCCTCAACTACGGTCGTCCCGGCAAGGGGCCGAAGCTCGAGGCCGGGATGGCGCTCGCGATCGAGCCGATGATCACCCTCGGCCGGCGCGAGACGCAGGAGCTGGACGACGGCTGGACGGTCACCACCGTCGACGGCTCGTGGGCGGCGCACTGGGAGCACACGGTCGCCATCCTCGACGACGGCCCGTGGGTGCTCACCGCGGTCGACGGCGGCCGGGACGAGCTCGAGCGCCGCGGCGTCGCCGTCTCGGCCGCTGCGGCCTGATCGGTCCCGGCCCGCGTCCGGCGCGGGGTGTCGTGGTCTCGGCGCGTGGCTGTGTGTGGCTGTGTGTGGCGACGCTGCGGGTGTCTGCTTGGCGCGTCGGCCCGCAGCGTGGCCACACACGCCCGCCGCCGGCGTGCGTGGTGACCGATCAGGGACGGTCGGTGCTCGGCGACGGTGTGCGGGCCCGGAACTCCTAGGCTGTCGATCATGTCGTCACCGCACCAGCCGCCCGGCCAGTACCCGGGCCAGCCCGTCCCGCCGCCGCAGGCGCCGCAGCAGCAGGTGCCGCCGCCCCAGCAGCCGTTCCAGCAGCAGCCGGCCCAGCAGCCGGGCCTCCCGCCGGCGGGTTACCCGCCGGGCGGCTGGGCGCCGGCGACACAGCAGCTGCCGGCGGCCACGCCCACCAGGCCGATGGTGGGGGTGCTCGGGCTGGTCTCCGTCCTCGGCATCGTCGTGGGACTGTCGGTGAGCGAGGACGGCCGCACGGGCTGGGACTCGGTGAACGCCTGGGGCGGGCTGGCGCTGGTGGGCGCCGTGCTCGCCGCGGCCGGCGCGTGGGGTCCCGCGTTCGGCCTGCGCGGTCCGCGGGCGCCGCAGCTGGCCTTGGTCGGCGCCGGCCTGCTCGGCCTGTTCTGGGTGCTGCTCGTGCTGCCGGCGGTCGGCTCGAACACCTCGCTGGTCACGACGATCGGCGTCCTCGCCGGCGTGGCGGCCGCGTGGCGGTCGCAGCCGCCCGACGGGGGAGCGGCCGGCGGGACGCCGTCCTGGTGAGGCGGGTGCGGCTCGGCACGTCCGCCCGGCTCGCGCTGGCGTCGCTGCTCGCGGTGCTGCCGCTGGGACTGGTGTGGTCGCGCACGTCCGGCTACCTGACGCTGCCGTCCTACGACCCCGGCACGTGCACCTACGCGGACGCGGGCGACCTCTGCTACGAGCCGACGTCCACGCCCGGCTCGTACGTCCCGGGCTCGGTGCTGCACGGGTACTCGACCTCGGCGCGGGTGCTGCTGGTCGCAGCGGCCGTGCTGCTGCTGGTGTGCGCCGTCCGCCGGCGCACGGCCGCCACGCTGCGGCTGGCCCGCGCGGCCTGCGTCGTGCTCGCTGCCGGTGCCGCCCTGGCCCTCGCCGGACGCGCGTCGGGTTCGCTGGTCAGCCTCGGGATCGCACTGGCGCTGGTCGTCCCGCTGGTGTGGCGGCCTGAGCGCCGGCGGCGGCTTTTGGCGCCGGGCACATCGTCTGGGTAGACTCGTCGGTTGGCGCCTGCCGAATCCGTTCTGCCTGTCCACCGCACGGTGGCGGTGTGGTTCGTCCGGCGCCGAGCGTAGTCAGTCGGCAGCAGAAAAGCGGAGGACATGCCCAAGAAGGACGGGGCCATCGAGGTCGAAGGCCGCGTGGTCGAACCCCTGCCCAACGCGATGTTCCGGGTGGAACTGAGCAACGGGCACCGGGTGCTCGCACACATCAGCGGCAAGATGCGGCAGCACTACATCCGGATCCTCCCCGAGGACCGCGTCGTCGTCGAGCTGTCGCCCTACGACCTCTCCCGCGGACGCATCGTCTACCGCTACAAGTAAGCCGCCGCACCATCACCGAACCAGGAAGGCCGCGACCGTGAAGGTCAAGCCGAGCGTGAAGCCGATCTGCGACAAGTGCAAGGTCATCCGTCGCCACGGTCGGGTCATGGTCATCTGCGAGAACCTGCGCCACAAGCAGCGTCAGGGCTAGTCGAGGACCATCCAGCAGGCGCACACCACGCCGTGGGACCTCCCGCGGTGACACCTC
>NZ_JBQCEE010000046.1:0-37047 GCF_051960575.1 Jatrophihabitans sp. | reverse complement strand
GCGGCTCTGGCGGGTTGCAGCCTCGGTGCGGACGCGTCCCCACCGAACCCTGCCGCCGGCGCGGTGTCCGCCTCCGCGGCCGCGTCGGCCCGGGCCACCGCGCCGGACAGGCACGCGGCCAGGACGCCCGCCGGGACGTACACGAACCGGTCGGTGAGGGTGTTCTCGAGTGCCGCGAACACCGCACCCGTGATCACCGTGGCGATGATCGGCGCCATCAACGGGTCGCTGCGCCAGAAGCGTCCGGCGGTGATGAGCTGGCCGAGGGTGAAGACGAGCAGGCCGCCGAACAGCAGCACGCCGCCGCTCGCGAGCGCCTGCAGCCAGACGTTGTGCGCCTCGGCCGCCACCTGCAGGCCGACGCCGTCGAGCGGCGAGTGCACGAAGTCCTTGATCCCCTGCTCGCGCACCCGCGACCGGATGATGTCGCTGCCGGTGGCGTTGGCGTTGCTGGTCAGGCGCACCGCCTTGAGCAGCGCGGTGCCGACCGACGGCACGAGCAGCCCGAACAGGATGGTCGCGATGCCGAGGCCGAGCGCGATCTCGCCGAGCCGGCGCCGGTACTGCGGGATCAGCACGAGGCACAGCCCGATCATGAGCACGGCGCAGACGGCGCCGCCCCGCGATCCGGACCCGTAGATGCCGAGCAGGATGCCAGGCAGCACGATCCAACCGGCCCGCCGGGCGCGGGCCGACGGCTGCACGACCATCCACAGCACGAAGCCGAGCGAGAGCACGCACGTCGCGGCGAGGAAGTTCGGGTGGTTGGCGAAGCCCGGCGAGCGGATGCCGCCGTCACCGCCGAAGTCGCCGCTGCGCACGAGCAGCGTGCTGAAGCTGGTGCCGAGGTACGAGTCGCTGAAGCCGACCAGGCCCGAGATCGACGCGCCGGCGGCGAAGAAGGCGGCCAGCCGCCGGGGCGCGCGGCCGTCGTGCAGCGCGGCGAAGCCGAACAGCAGCGGGATGCCGACCACCGGGACGACGAACTTCAGCCCGGTGCCGAGGTTCGAGTAGATCTCGGGGATCGGGTTGCCGGCGGCGTCGACGACCAGGCGCGACTGCAGGTAGGCCTGGTCGGTCGGGAACACCTCGTGCAGGGCGGTGACGAGGACGATCGCCGCGCCGAGCACGAGCGACCACCACGGCAGCCGCGGCAGCCGGCCGCGGGCGTCGGCGGCGAAGAAGCAGGCCACCCCCAGGAAGATGAAGGCGTCACCCGGCCGCAGCGACCCGCCGAGCAGCCAGCCGTTCCAGGGCGTCAGGAAGGCGACGAGCGACGCGCTGGCCATCGCCGAACCGAGCAGCGTGGGCCGGCGCAGCGAGACCGCTGCGACGAGGGCGACGACGGCCGCGAGCGCCACGCCGGTGCCGGCGTTGGCCGACGCCACCGCCGCGGCGACGCCGAGCAGCGCGACCGCACCGACCGCGACGAGCAGCAGGTCACGCAGAGTCATGGGGCCACGCCGCGTCACCGGATGAGGATGACACAGCGTCGTGGTGCGCGTCCTGCTTCACTACGGCATCATTCGGGACATCATGACCCCTCCGCCCGCAGCCCGCACCGCCGCGCTGAGCCACCGGCTCCGGCGCGTCGCGCAGACCCCGCGCACCTTCACCAACTGGCCGACCGTGCTGCGACAGATGTCCCAGCACGACCTCGGCCGCGGACGCGTGGGCGCCGGCGCCGCCGAGGAGCTGACCTTCGTGGCCCGCTCGGGCCAGCGCATCACCTGCCCGAACGTGCCCGGCGCGCGGGTGCCGGTGTACGAGGTGTACGCCGAGGACTGCTACCGGTTCGACGAGTTCCTCGGCCCGCTGCGCGAGCAGCCCCTGCGGGTGCTCGACATCGGCGCGCACGTCGGTGCCTTCGCCTGCCGCCTGGCCCAGTTCGCGCCGAAGGCGAGCATCGAGTCCTTCGAGCCGTCGGCCGCGACGGTCGGCTACCTGCGCCGCAACGTCGCCGCGAACGGCCTCACCGACCGCGTCCAGGTGTTCGCCGAGGCGGTCGCCTCGACCAGCGGCTGGGCCGAGTTCGCCGACAACGGCGCGGGCAGCGCGCTGAACGGGCTGACGCACGGCGGCGACAGCACCGGCACGACCCGCGTGCGCACCGTCGCCTTCGACGAGGTGGTCGGCCGGGGCGGCCCGGTCGACGTCGTGAAGATCGACTGCGAGGGCGGCGAGTACGACCTGGTGCTCAACTCCGACCCGGCGCACTGGGCGAGCGTCCAGCGCGTGGTCGTCGAGTACCACCCGTCGCCCGAGCACAGCGGCGAGGAGCTCACCCGCTGGTTCGCCGCGCGCGGGCTCGAGCGCACCGCCCACGAGCCGGCGGGCCCGCAGCAGGGCGTCGCGTGGTACTCGCGGGACGCGCGGCCGGGCGCCCGGGGCCACTGAGTTGCCTCGCCTCTCCCCGGCGCTGCGGCCGCTCTGGCCCCTCGCCAAGCGCGGCTACACGCGCGGCACCCGCCTCGTGGCGCCGCTGGCGATACGCGCCAGCGCCCGCCGCGGCGGCTGGCTGCCGACGCACGGCGCCGCGACCCTGGACGACGCGGCGGCCGCGACCGGCGGCACGGTCACCCTGGTGCGCCCGCCCGAACGACTCGAACGCCCGCTGCCCGAGGGCCGGCCCCGGGTCGACGCCGTCTTCGCGCCGCAGCAGGTCATCACCGTGCCACGGCAGGCCGTGGCCGAACTGCCCGCCGGCCGCGTGCTCGGCCCGCAGCGGGCGGTCGTCGCGGCCGACGGCGGCCTGGTCGAGGAGGTCGCCCGCTACTTCGGCACCGAGACCTGGCGCGAGCACCCCGTGCTGCTGCACCCCGGCGTGCCCGCGCCGCTCGAGGTCGACGGCCGGCTGGCGGTGCTCGCGTCCCGCGGCGACATGACCTACTACCACTTCCTGTTCGACGTGCTGCCGCGGCTCGAGACGCTGCGCCGCTCGGGCGTCCCGGTCGACCGGTACTACGTGCCGGCCGCCACCCGCTTCCAGCAGGACCTGCTGACCCTGCTCGGCATCCCGGCCGACGCCGTCGTCGACGCCGCGGCCGAGCCGCACGTGCGCGCCTCGACCCTCGTCGTACCGACGCTGCCCGACCTCGACCTCAGCGCCCCGACCTGGGTGGTGCCCGCCCTGCGCGAGCGGCTGCTGCCGCCGGACGTCGCGCTCGTGCCGGGCCGGCGCATCTACGTCACCCGCGGCACGGCCCGGCACACCCGCATCGTCCGCAACGAGGGCGAGGTGCTGGCCGCGCTCGCCCCGGCCGGGTTCACCGTCGTGGATCCCGGCACGCTGGCCGTCGCCGACCAGATCCGCGCGTTCGCCGAGGCCGAGCTGATCGTCGCGCCGCACGGCGCCGCGCTCACCAACCTGGCCTTCGCGAGCCCGGGCGCCACGGTCGTCGAGATCTTCCCGCCCCGCTACGTGCAGGGCTGCTACTGGAAGCTCGCCGACACCGTGCCCGGCCTGCGCTACCGCTACCTGGTCGGACACGGCCGCGTGCGCACCGCGCAGCGGGCGATGAGCCCTGCGGCGGACATCGTCGTCGACACCGCGGCGCTCGCGGCGCTCGTCGACGAGCTGGCCGCCGCGCCGGAGGCCACCCGATGAGCCGTGCGGCCGACCAGCACGGCCCGAGCCCTACAGTCTGTGACCGACCTGCCGACGGACTGTTCAGGGTGACCAGACGACTCGGCGGAGGTCCGGAAGGCGTGCCTCGTCCATGACACTGAAGGACTACTGGCGGATCTTCGTCGACCGTTGGCGCGTCGTGGCGACATTCGTCGTGCTCAGCCTGGGCCTCGCCGTCCTCATCACCGCGCTGTCACCCAAGAGCTACCAGGCCACCGCGCAGGTCTTCGTCGTCTCGAACCAGCCCCAGGACGCGACGGGCAACTACACCGGTGTCGCCTCGGTGCTGGCGCAGGTGCCGACGTACGCGCAGCTGATCGACGATCCGAAGATCCTGCGGGCGGTGAAGAGCGACCTCAACCTGCCCGACGACCTGTCGACGATCGCCGGCAAGCTCTCGGCGAGCGCGCCGAACGCGCAGGCCATCATCGACGTCGCCGCGACCGACCCGTCGGCCTCGCGTGCGGCGGCGATCGCCAACTCCGCCGCCGACGCGTTCGCCACGGTCATCGAGGGGTACTCGACGCCGTCGAGCACGACCACCCCGACGGTGAAGCTGTACACGACCAAGCCGGCGGACGCGCCCGGTTCGCCGGTCTCGCCGAAGACGACCCTGAACATCGCGATCGGGCTGCTGCTCGGCCTGCTGGTCGGCCTGGCCCTCGCCGTCATGCGCGAGCTGCTCGACAACCGGGTGAAGAGCGTCGACGACCTGTCGAAGTACGCCGGCGCGAGCCCGGTCGGGCTGGTCAGCGAGGACGACGACGCCGCGCGGCACCCCGTCGCCGCCCTCGGGCGCGAGGGCAACGTCCGCGCCGAGAACTTCCGGCAGCTGCGCGCCAACCTGCAGTTCGCCAACCTCGACTCGCACCCGCGCGTCATCGCGGTCACCTCGCCGATGCCGGGCGAGGGCAAGACGGCGGTGGCCATCAACCTGGCCCACACCCTGGCCGAGGCCGGCTTCACGGTGTGCCTCATCGACGCCGACCTGCGCCGGCCGACCGTGGCGAAGCTGCTCGGCCTGCCGACACCGGTCGGCCTCACGAACGTGCTGCTGCACCAGCTCGACCTGTCCGAGGCGCTGCAGAGCGCCGGGGCGGGCCTGCAGGTGCTCAGCTCGGGACCGACACCGCCGAACCCGAGCGAGGTGCTCGCGTCGTCCTACGTTCGCGAGCTCATCCGCTCGCTGCTCACGAAGGTCGACTACGTCGTCGTCGACACCGCCCCGCTGCTGCCGGTGGCCGACGGCGCCGAGGTCGCCGCGATGGCCGACGGCGCGCTGCTCGTCGCCCGCTACGCGCGCACCACCGACGCGCAGGTGAAGCAGGCCGCCGCGGTGCTCGGCCAGGTCGACGCGACGCTGCTCGGCGTCGTCCTGAACCGGGTGCCGTCGAAGAAGCGCGGCGGCTACGCCTACGACTACGCCTCGACCACGGGCTCGCCGGGTGCCGGCGGTACCGCCGGTTCGACCGGTTCGGGGGTTTCCGTCACCAAACCGGGGTCGGGTCGTTTGGCATCCGTGAAGAAGTCCTCGTGACTTCGCTCCCCACCCAGGACAAGCCCGGGCGTGTCAGCGACCGCGCCCGGACGAGAGGAGACCGCTCGTGACCCCCGTCGACGCGGTAGTGACAGGTGCTGGTGGCTTCATCGGCGGACATCTGACGCGGGCGCTGCTCGCCGAGGGCAAGACCGTCCGCGCGGTGGATATCAAGCCGATGGACGAGTGGTACCAGCTGCACGCCGACGCCGAGAACGTGCGGGGCGACGTCTCGCTGCTCGACACCGCTCGCGCGGCCGTGGCCGACGCGCAGGTGGTCTACAACCTCGCCGCCGACATGGGCGGCATGGGGTTCATCGAGAACAACAAAGCCGCCTGCATGCTCTCGGTGCTGACCAGCACGCACGTGCTGCTCGCGGCGAAGGACGCCGGCGTCGAGCGCCTCTTCTACTCGTCCTCGGCCTGCGTCTACGCCGCCGAGCACCAGACCTCGCCCGACGTCGTCCCGCTCAAGGAGAGCGACGCCTACCCGGCGATGCCGGAGGACGGCTACGGCTGGGAGAAGCTGTTCACCGAGCGCATGTGCCGCCACTTCCGCGAGGACTTCGGCCTGCAGACCCGCGTCGCCCGCTACCACAACGTCTACGGCGAGCACGGCACGTACGCGGGCGGCCGCGAGAAGGCGCCGGCCGCGATCGCGCGCAAGGTCGCGACCGCCGTGCTCAGCGGCGACCACCGCATCGAGATCTGGGGCGACGGCGAGCAGACCCGCAGCTTCATGTACGTCGACGACTGCGTGCGCGGCACCCGGATGATCACCGACGGTGACCACGTCGACCCGATCAACCTCGGCAGCGCGGAGCTGGTGACGATCAACCAGCTCGTCGACATCGTCGAGCAGATCGCCGGCATCACCCTCGAGCGGTCGTACAACCTCGGCGCGCCGCAGGGCGTGCGCGGCCGCAGCAGCGACAACACCGAGATCCAGCGGGTGTTCGGCTGGGAGCCCTCGACCACCCTGCTCGAGGGCATGGAGCGCACGTACCGGTGGGTGTACGACCAGCTGGTGCGTGACCGCGAGGTCGCCGCCCTCACGGCGTGACGGACGCTGCGTAACCGAGAACCCGTCCAGGCGTTGGACACGGCGAGGCCCGACCGCGGAGTGCGGCCGAGCAGGATGGAAGTGGTGGCGATGCAACGGTTCAGCCGGAAGCCGGTGACCGCTCGGTGGATCGTGACGTGGGTGATGCTGCTCGCGGGCGTCCTGTGTTCGGTGCTGGCCGCGGCGCCGGCCGACGCCCGGGCCGTGCAGGCCGCACCGCACCTCGTGGCGAGCGGCAGCTGCCCGAACAGCCCCAGCCAGACCTACCCGATCAGCCCCAGCGCGACGATCCAGACCAGCACCCAGACCCCGTACATCGGCGAGACGATCACCATCTCGGGCGTCGGCTACTGCCCGGACGAGGACGTCGTCGTCACCTTCCGCGGCCACCGCATCAAGACCGTCCACACCAACAGCGACGGCTCGTTCGACCCGTTCGAGTACAAGGTCACCGGCCCGACCGGGCCGGTCGAGGCGTGCGGCAACGGCGCCTCGGGGCTGGCGGACGACCAGGACTGCGTCGCGCTGACCGTGTCGGACAACGGTACGGGCGGCACGGGCACGGGTTCGGGCGGCAACGGCGGCGGCACCGCCTTCACGGGCGTCGAGATCGCGGGGCTGATCGTGCTGGCGCTGGTGCTGCTGGGCGGCGGCGGTGCCCTCGTGGTCGCGGGGCGCCGGCGCAAGGCCGTGCCCGTCGACGCCCTCCGGTGAGCTGAGCCGGCACCTGCGCGGCGGCCCCAGCTCCGCTGCCCGCGTCCGGACGAGGATCACCACCGGCACCCGGTACCTGCTCGCCGGTGGTGACCTGCGCCGCCGCCTGCTCATCGCCGGCGGCGTGCTCGCCCTGCTGGCCGTCGCGTGGCTGGTGGTCACCGCCTACCTCGCGCAGCGCCAGGCGGCCGCGCTCGAGCGACGGCTCGCCACGGTGCGGCTGCTCATCGTCGACGGACGCATCCACGACGCGCGGCTCGCCGCGGCCGACGTCCCCGCCATGGCGCAGCGGATCCACCGGCTCACCACCGGGCCGGCCTGGTGGGTGACGTCGCACATCCCGGGGCTCGGCACCCCGTTCGAGGAGCTGCGCGGCACGGCGGCGGCGACCGAGCGGATGGCGTCCGAAAGCATCCCGGTGCTCGTGCGCGTCGCCACCGCGATCGACCCGGCGACCCTGCGCGTCGGCGGCGACACCGTCCGGCTCGGCCCGCTCGCCGACGTCGCCCGCCCGCTCGCCGAGGCGGCGGCCTCGCTGAACGCGGTCGAGCGACGGGTGGACGCCCTGCCGACGTCGTCGTGGCTGGGGCCGGCCGACCACGCGCGGGCGTCGTTCGCCGCGCAGCTGCGGGCGGTGAGCGGCTACGTCGACGCGGCGGCGCGGGTGTCGCGGATCCTGCCGTCGATGCTCGGCGGCGACACCCCGAAGCGGTACTTCATCGGGCTGCAGAACGAGGCCGAGGCCCGCGGCACGGGCGGCCTGCCCGGCGCCTTCGCGATCGCGGTGGTCGACCACGGCCGCGTGCACTTCACCCACTTCGAGAGCGACCAGGTGCTCATCCAGGCGCAGCGGCGGCTGCGTGGCGTCATCGACCTCGGCCGCGAGTACACGGCCGCGTACGGCACGAAGCCGTACGAGGTCTTCGTCGACAGCAACGCCTCACCGAACTTCCCGGACGCCGCACAGATCTGGGCGGCGATGTGGCAGCGGGTGAGCGGCGAGCATGTCGACGGCGCCCTCGCCCTCGACCCCACGGTGTTGAGCTACCTGCTCAGCGTCACCGGGCCCACCGTGGCGTCGGGGCTGCCGGTGACCGCCGCCGACGTCGTCGCGCTCACCCAGCGCGACGAGTACGCGCTGTTCCCGGACTTCAACGCCCGCAAGGACTTCCTGACCAACGTGCTCAAGGCGGTCTCGACGAAGGTCACGAGCGGGGCGGGGGCGGCCGCCGGGCTGGCCCGCGCGATCAGCTACGCGGCCCTCGACCACCGCATGCTGGTGTGGTCGGCCGATCCGGCGGTCGAGCGCGAGATCGCGGCGACGAACTACGCCGGTGCCATCCCCGACACGAGTCAGCCGTTCGCCGGGCTGGTGCTGAACAACGCCGCCGCCGGCAAGCTCGACTACTACGTCACCCGGGCGCTGACCTACACCAGCACCGGATGCGGCTCGCAGCGCGATGTCACGGTGACCATCGCGCTGACGAACAACGCCCCGGCCTCGGGCCTGCCGACCTACGTCACGACCCGGGAGGACCAGTTCGTGCCGAAGGACGCCAAGCCGGGGGACACCCGCACCCTGCTCGACTTCTACGCCAGCCGCGGCGCGCTGCTCAGCAGCGCCGAGCTGAACGGCCGCAAGATCGAGGTCGGCGTCGTCACCGTGCTCGGGCACCCCGTCTTCCGGGCCGACCTCGAGCTGCCGCGCGCCACCACGCAGACGCTGAAGCTGCACCTGGTCGAGCGCAGTGCCGACACGCGTCCGCTGCTCGTCTGGCACCAGCCGGCCGTCACCCCGGCGACCGAGCAGATCTACCGGCAGGCCTGCTGACGGCTGCCGCGTCGCTCAGTGCAGGCCGTTGCGCAGCCTGGTCAGCTGGGCCGCGACGATCGCGTCGACCGTGCCGCTGCTGACCGAGTCCGCCTGCACGCGCACGGTGACGAACGCGCGGCCCTGCGTGAAGACGGCGATCGCGAGCTGCTGACCACCCTGCGTGCCGGTGACGACCTCGCCCACGTCCCCCGGCAGGGCGCGGGTCTGCGGGCCGGACACCTGGCCCGGGGCGAAGTCCTCGGCCGACTTGAGCGCGATGCCGGCGTCGTCCTTGCTGCCGAAGACCGAGATGACGTCGACGACGATGGTGGTGCCGGACGGGTCGGCGAAGCGGGCGGCGGCGCCGGGGAAGTCCGGCTTGGTCGGCGCGGTCTTCGCCTCGAGCCCGGGGATCGGGATGTCCGAGGTCGTGATCAACAGCGTGCTGTAGTCGGTGCTCGCGCTGCTGCCCGGCACGGACGAGGGCGCGCCCGACGACGGCCTGGCGTCCTGGCCGCCCGACGAGGTGCAGGCAGCGCACACGGCCGCCGCACCGACCACGATCAGGGCGCGCAGCGGCATGCGTTGCAGCGTAGGCGACGGTTGTGGGCGGGCCGTCCCGGCGACACGGGCGGGCATGCGGACGGCTGCCCGTCCGGGCCGTCTGTCGCTGTTACCGTGCTGCGCATGAGCGTGGCCAGGGCGCGGACGGCCCGCCCGGCGGCGCCACCGCGATGACGACGCCGGCACTGCTGCTGCACGACCCGGCACCCGCTCCCGCCGTCGATCTCCCGGCTCTTCGTCCCGCCTCTGCGCCGCTGTCCGGACGGTCGCCGGTGCCCGCCCCGCGGCCGCCGAGCGCGCCCGGCCGTCCCCGCTTCGGCGGCCTCACCGGGCTGCGCGCCGTGGCGGTCGCCCTCGTCGTCGGGTACCACGTGCTGCCCGCCACGGTCACCGGCGGCTTCCTCGGCGTCGACGTCTTCTTCGTCATCAGCGGCTTCCTCATCACCCGCCTGCTGCTGCGGGCGCGCGCGACCGGCTCGCTGTCGCTGCGCGGGTTCTACGCCGCCCGGGCGCGGCGGCTGCTGCCCGCGCTCGCCGGGGTGCTCGTCGTCGTCACCGCCGCGGCGGTCGTCTGGTCCGATCAGCTGGCCGCGATCCGCAGCGCGGATCTCGCGGCCGTCACCTACAGCAGCAACTGGTACCTGATCTTCGACCACCAGTCGTACTTCGTGGCCTCGGGCCGGCCGTCGATGCTGCAGCATCTGTGGTCGCTCGCGATCGAGGAGCAGTTCTACCTGCTCTGGCCGCTCGTGCTGATCGGGCTCACCCGCGGCGTGCCGCTGTTCCTGGCCGGGCGTGCGGCCACCGACCGGCTGTGCCGCCGCGTCACCGCGGTCGCGCTCGCCGGGGGACTGCTCTCGGCGGTGCTGATGTTCGTCGGCGCCGTCGCCGACGACGTGCCCTACGGCGCCGACGGCTCGCGGCAGTACTTCGGCACCGACACCCACGTCGTCGGCCTGCTGCTCGGTGCGGCCCTCGGTGCCTGGACGCAGCTGCGCCCGCCCCGTCCGCACCCGCGTCCCCGGGCCGGTGACCATCGGGCGATCGTGCGAGTGCTCGGTGCGCCCTGGCTCACCGACCTGGTCGGCGTCGGCTGTCTCGCGCTGCTCGTGCGCTGGGGGCTGACCTGGTCGGAGTTCGCGCCGTCGCTGTTCCGCACCGGGTTCGCCACCGCGGCGGTCGTGACGACGCTGCTCGTCGCCGTGGTCACCCGCCGCGGCAGCCTGCTCGGCGCGCTGCTCGACCGGGGCCCGCTCGGCTGGATCGGCGACCGCTCGTACGCGATCTACCTGTGGCACTGGCCGGTGGCCGTCGTGACGCGGCCCGGTCTCGACGTGCCGCTCGGCGCCGGCGCGGCGGCGGTCCTGCGCGTCGCGCTGACGCTCGCGCTGGCCGAGGCGTCGTTCCGCTGGGTCGAGCGCCCGATCCGGCGCGACGGCTGGGCCGCCGTGCGCACCGGCCTCGTCACCGTGCGCCGCAGCGCGGTGGTCGTCGGCGCGGTCGTCGCCCTGGGGCTGACCGCCCTGATGGGCCTGCTCATGCAGCGGCCGGCGGACGTGCCGGCCGCGGTGGCGGCGCGTCCGGCGGGCACGGTCGGGACCGTGGGCACGGTGGGCATCGTCGGCACGGTCGGTGGCGGGGCCGGCGCTCCTGCTCCGGCGACCACGCCTCCAGCGGGTGGGGCGCCGTCGCCCGCTGCGCCGACGGCGGGCACGACGACCTCCGGGCCGGCACCGGTCGGGCCCGCGGCCGGACCGGCACCCAGCACCTCCGCGACGCCGCGTCCGGGCGCAGCGACGTCGGCCGGCCCGTCGCGTCCGACCGGCTCGCCGGCACGCGGCAGCGGACCGGTCGCGTCGCTCTACGGCGACTCGGTGCTGCTGGGCGCGGTGCCCGCGCTGCACACGCTGTTCGGGCCGGTGTTCGTCGACGCCGTCGAGGGGCGGCTGCCGCGTCCGATCCTCGCCGACGTGCGCGCCGACGCGGCCGCCGGACGCATCGCCCCGCTCGTGGTGCTGCACGTCGGCAACAACGGCGTCATCTCGCCCGACGACCTGCGCAGCACGCTGCACGCGCTGGCCGGCGTGCGCCGCGTCGTCGTCGTCGACGACCGGGTCGACCGCCCGTGGGAGAGCGTGAACGACGACCTGCTGCAGCGGCTGGTGCCTCGCTTCGCCAACGCCCGCCTGCTCGACTGGCACCGCGTCGCGTCCGGACACCCCTCGTGGTTCTACGGCGACGGCCTGCACCTCACGCCCGACGGCGCCCGCCGCTACGCCCGCCTCATCCAGGCCGCCGCGACCTGAGCCCCGCGCGTCCACCCGGATCTTGATGACCCGGACGGGCCAGGCCCCGCCCTCGGCATCCGCGTCCGGCCGGGACGGGTGCGGTCAGGTGCGGCCGGTCAGCCCCACATGCCGCTGCGCTCGAGGTAGCGGCCGCGGAGGCGGGTCGTCAGGCCCGGCAGCTTCTTCTTGAGGTCGTCGTACTCCTCCGGCAGCGCGGCGCGGACACCCTTGGCTAGGTCGGAGAACATGAGCCGCGCGACGAGCTTCCGGGACGAGCGCCGCCAGTCCTCGTAGGCGTCGGCCTCGGTGAGCACGAACGGCGAGGGGACGTGCTCACCGCTGCGCACGGCCACGCGGTGCGCGTGCCGCATGCGCCGGGTGACGCGGCGCTCGCGCTGGTCGGTCCCGTACCGGTACGGCGGCTGCGGGCCGATGATCGCCTCCTGGGCGAGCACCACCTCGGCGTACTCGCGGCACAGGTGCAGCAGGTCGTCCTGACCCTGCAACAGGTCCGCGGTGCCGGTGTCGAGGCGGGTCGACAGCTCCTCCGGACGCCGCGGGTCGAAGGCGTGGAAGTGGTAGAGCCGCAGCGGCTCGCCGGACTCGACGATGCGGTACCCGTCGCCGTCGCGCACGAGGTGCCGCTCGTGCAGGTTGCCCATGCCGACGTTGTAGCCGTAGTGGCGCAGCGGCGCCGAGGGGAACAGCACGGCGCCGACGTCGACCCACTTCTGGTCGACGAACAGCCCGCCGACCACGTCGTGCAGGCACTCGGTGCGCAGGTGCGCCCACCACCAGGCGAGGAAGTCCTTCGCCTCGCGGGTGACGCCGCAGAAGCCGAGGTTGTAGACGCCGACGTGCAGCAGGTGGCCCTCGGTGAAGCGACCGGTCTCGGGCGTCGGCTGCAGGTAGTGCGGCGTGAGCAGCAGCCCGCCGCTGGCGGCGAGCGCCGGCTCGAGTTCGTCCATCGGCGAGACGACGTAGGTGTCGGGGTCGAGGTAGACGGCGTACTCGGTCTCGGTGAGCAGCAGCTGCAGGACGAGTGGCTTCACCGCGGTGGCGAACTCGACCAGGTCGTAGGCCATCGCCAGGTCGAGCACCTCGCGCTCGCTCAGCGGCAGGTGGCCCGGGTGCATCCAGCGCACGCCCGGCAGGTCGGGCAGCACGGTGTCGGCGGTGGCGTCGATGAGGAACACGACGAGTGGACGCTGCGCCCCGTGCCGGCGCAGGCTGTCGGCGAGCGCCAGCGCCTTGGGCAGGTAGTTGCGCGCTAGGATCGTGCAGTAGGTGGTGTCGGTCATCGCTTCCACTTCACGGGGGATCGGCGGCGCCGAGCGCGGTCCTCGGGGCACACCAGAACCTAACGTCGCAGGGCGCCCGGACGATACGTTCGTTAGCCTTTGACCGACATCCGCGCCGGTGTCCCCGCTCGTGATGAGGAGCCCGTGAGCCGTCGAACGCCGTCCGCCGGACGCCGGCTGAGCGTGTTCACGATCGATCAGGCGATCGCCGGTGCGTCCAACGTGCTCGCCTCGATCCTGGCGGCCCGGCTGCTGCCCGTCGCGTCGTTCGCGCTGTTCGGCATCGTCTTCCTGGTCTACGTCATGGCCACCGGCGTCTCGCGGGCGCTCGTCGGCGACCCGTTGCTCGTGCACCCGGTCGAGGCGCGGGCGCGCACGCGCGAGGTGCTCGGCGCCGGGGTGGTGATCGGGCTCGGGCTGGCCGCGCTGCTCGCGGTCACCGGCGCCGTGCTGCTCGCGCCGCTGCCCGGGCTCGGGCGGGCCCTGCTCGTGCTCGCGGTCTGCACCCCGTTGCTCGTGCTGCAGGACCTCGGCCGCTACCTCGGTTTCGCGCTCGACCGGCCCGGGTCGGCGGTGCTGCTCGACAGCGTCTGGCTGGGCCTGCTCGTCGTCGTCGCGCCCCTGCTGGCCCTCGGCGACGCCCGCACGCTCGGCTGGTTCGTCGTCGCCTGGGGTGGCACCGGTGCGCTCGCCGGCGTGATCACGCTCTGGCTTTGGCGCCACCGCGGCGTCGGCCTCGGCACCAGCTGGCTGCGGTTCACCTGGCCGTTCTCGTGGCGCTACCTCATCTCGTACAGCGCCACCCAGGGCTCGGCGCTCACCGCCTCGACCGGGATCGGCGCGATCGCCGGCGCCCGGCAGCTCGGCGGCGTGCAGGGCACCCTGCTGCTCGTCCGGCCGTTCTCCATGTTCCAGACCGCCGCGATGGCGCTCGGGGTCGTGGACATCGCCAAGCACGGCGGCGAGGTCGCCCGCGCGCGGCGCACCGCCAAGGCCATCGCGCTGCTGGTCGGCGGGGTCGCCGCGGTGAACGCCGTCGTGATGCTGCTGCTCCCGGCCTCGATCGGGCGGGTGGTGCTGGGCTCGACGTGGGACGTGGCCCGTCCGCTGCTGCTGCCGACCGGCGTCCAGATCATCTGCCTCGGCCTGCTCGCCGGTCCCCGCGCCGGGTTGCTCGGACGGCGGGCGGTGCGCACCGCGATGGTCGTCGACGTCGCGACCACCGTCGTCTTCCTCATCGCCACGATCGGCGGCGGGCTCGCGGACGGCGCGCTCGGCGCGCTCTGGGCGGTCGCGATCGGCCAGCTGCTGCTCGCCGGTGTCTGGTGGACGCTGTTCCTGCGCCAGCTCACGGCGACGCCCGCGCCCGTGCCGGTCGCGGTTCCGGTGGTGCGTCCGCGACCCGTGCGGCCCCGGCCGGGCCCGGTCACGCCGAGTGGTCGGGTGTCGGATGTCTTGGTACGGTCCGTGCCGTGACGTCCCCCGGAACTAGCGTCGATCTCACACGCGATCTGTATCTCGACCTGCTCATGCGCACCCTGACCGGTGCCATCGCCGAGGACAACGACTCCATCCTGGGTGGCGTCCGCACCTCGGGCTCGCCGGTGTCCCGCAAGAAGCTGGCCGACGCCTTCGGCCGGGTCGCGAACCGGTTCAACTTCGAGATCGCCTACAAGAAGCCGTACGACCCGAGCCTGCGCGAGATCGGCCGTGACTGGCCGGCGCGTGCCGACTCGATGATCGGCCTCAAGCGGATGCAGAACATCAAGGACTGCGTCAGCGCGGTCATCCGCGACGAGGTGCCCGGCGACCTCATCGAGACCGGCGTGTGGCGCGGCGGCGCGACGATCTTCATGCGCGGCGTGCTGAAGGCGTTCGACGACACCTCGCGCACGGTGTGGGTCGCCGACTCGTTCCAGGGCCTGCCGCCGCCGGACGCCGCCCGCTTCCCGGCCGACGAGGGCGACGACCTGCACACCAAGGGCGGCCTGGCCGTCGGTGTCGAGCAGGTCAAGCACAACTTCGAGCGCTACGGCCTGCTCGACGACCAAGTGCGCTTCCTCGTCGGCTGGTTCAAGGACACCCTGCCCACCGCGCCGATCGAGCGGCTCGCCGTCATGCGCCTCGACGGTGACATGTACGAGTCGACGTGGCAGGCGATCGAGGCGCTCTACCCGAAGCTCTCACCGGGCGGTTTCGTGATCCTGGACGACTTCGGCAGCCACCCGACCCAGTGCGGCAGGGCCATCGAGGACTACCGCCGTCAGCACGGCATCACCGAGGAGATCGTCGACATCGACGGCTTCGGTGCCTACTGGCGCAAGTCGTCCTGATCGATCGCCGCCGGCACGCCGGCCTCGCCCCGGCGGAAGTACTTCAACGTCGGGGGCAGCTCACGCACGGCCTCGGCGGGGTTGCCGCGGTAGAACGTCAGCTCGGCGCGCAGCTTGGTCGTGACGACCGACCCCGCCGAGACGATGCTGCGCGGCGGCACGCTGGTGCCGTTGAGCAGGATGCAGCCCGACATGACCGCGCTGTGGTGACCGATCTCGATCGGCGTCGCGACGAACCGGTCGCGCACCAGGTCGAGGCTGTGCGTGAGCACCTGGCTGCCGAAGCCCGCCACGGTCGCGTACTCGTGCAGCTCGACCCGGTCGGAACAGTCGATGTCGTGCCCCGTCGTGATCATCGCGTGGTCGCGCAGGATCAGCACCGACCGGCGGTTGGGCGAGTGCCGGAAGTGCTCCGAACCCGGCGGGAAGCCGTAGATGCGGTTCCGGTCGCCGATGACCGCGTGCTTGCCGAGGTGCAGCTCCTGGACGCCGCGGATGAGGTTGAACGGGCCGATGCTCGCGCCCTCGTCGAGGACCAGCTTCGGCACGATGACGATGCTGCGGCCGAGATAGGCGGTCGGATGGATCTCCCAGCCGAACACGAGCCGCCCGACCACGCGCTTGAGGCGCATGGGCAGGACGGCGATCATCAGCGCCAGCGCGAATCGCATGCCCACCCCTGTCGTCCGGCGTCGGGTCGGGCGGAAGCATAGCGATGCGGACGATCCGGTGAGCGGGCACGCGGTCGACCCGATACCTTGGCGAGCACGCATCCGGAAGGGTTGGCCATGTCCTCCGTGACCGGCGCCGAGCACGCACCCGCGGCGCACTACGACCACGTCCACGCCGCCTGGCGGTTGATCATGGGCGAGGAGTTCCACTACGGGTACTTCCGCACGCCCGAGGTGCCGCTCGAAGAGGCGACCGCGGCGCTCACCGGGCTGATGCTCGACCGGGCCCGGGTCGGACGCGGTGACCGGGTGCTCGACGTCGGCTGCGGCACCGGCCGGCAGTCGTGCGACCTCGCCGCCGACCACGGTGCGGACGTCCTCGGCATCACCACAAGCGTTGAGGGTGTGGCCGCGGCGACTGCGCTCGCGGCCGAGCGCGGCCTGACGACGGCGCGCTTCGAGCAGCGTGACGGCACCGCGACCGGACTGCCGGACGGCAGCTTCGACGTGGTCTGGGCGCTCGAGTCGTCGCACCTGATGCGTGACCGGGCCGCCCTGCTCGGCGAGTGCGCACGCCTGCTCGACTCGGGCGGTCGGGTCGTGCTGTGCGACATCACCCGGCAGCGTGAGATCCCGTTTGCCGAGGTGCGCCGTCGGCGTGCCGACTTCGCGACGCTGAACACGGCATTCGGCGACGCCCACATGGAGCCGCTGGCGCTCTACGCCGAGCGGTTCACCGCGCTCGGGCTCGAGGTCGCCGACGCCACCGACATCACCACCGAGACGCTGCCGACCTTCGCCGCCTGGCGCGCGAACGTCGAGCGGCACGAGGACGAGCTGCGCACGTTGCTCGACGCCGCGGACCTGGACGCGTTCGTCCGCTCGACCGAGATCCTCGAGGCCTTCTGGCGCGACGGAACCCTCGGCTACGGGATAATCTGCGCCGTGAAGCGCTGAGCCTGCAGCGCCGCACCCACCCCCGCAACGCCTGTGAAGGATTCGCCGTGACCGCTGACCGCGCCGCCGTGCGCGACGTCGTCGAGCAGTTCCTGCGCCGCGCGAACAAGGACGTCGACGCGCTCACCGACGACACGCCCCTCTACGGCGACGGCCTCGGCCTCGACTCGCTCGAGGCGGCCGAGCTCTCCGCACTGCTCGAGGACTCGTTCGGCACCGACCCGTTCACCGCGAGCGACCGGATGCCCGAGACCCTCGCCGAGATCCTCGCGTTCTACGAGGCCGCGCCGACCGCATGATCGGCCTCCTCGAGCGCGCGGCCGCCGCCGCTGCCGGGCGGACGGCGGTCGACACCGCGGTGGAGGCGCACACCTTCGCCGGGCTGCTCGACGGGGCCCGGCGGGTGGCGACCGGCTTGCGCGAACGGGGCATCACCCGCTTCGCCGTGGCCGAGGCCGACGCCCCGCGCGTCGTCATGCTGCTCGCCGGGGCGGCGCTGGCCGGCGCCGAACCCTGCCAGTACCAGCCCGACCTCGCCCTGGACGAGCTGCGCGCCCAGACGGCGCGGCACGGCCACGACCTCGTCGTCACCGGGCGCACCGACCTCGTCGGCCTCGCGACCGTCGCACCGGACGAGCTGCGGCAGGCGCAACCGGCCGCGGACGGGCTCGACCCCGATGCGTCTCAACCTTTGTTGATCCGCACCACCGGCAGCACCGGCGAGCCGAAGGCGGTGCGTCACGACTGGCGGGTGCTGGCCCGCACCGTGGCCGACGTGGCGCCGCGACCCGACCAGCGGTGGCTGCTCGCCTACGGGATGCACCAGTTCGCCGGCATCCAGGTGCTGCAGCACGTGCTCGCCGCCCAGGCCGCCCTCGTCGCGCCGTTCCCGCGCCAGCCGCGGCACGGGCTGCAGGCGCTGCTCGACCAGCAGGTCACGTGCGTCAGCGCGACGCCGACGTACTGGCGCTTCCTGCTCGCCGAGGCCCGCAGCCGCGGGGTGGCCCTGCCGGTGCTCGAGCAGATCACCCTCGGCGGCGAGGCCAGTCCGCCGGACCTGCTCGAGCAGCTGCGCGTCGTGTTCCCCGGCGCGCGGATCTCGCAGGTGTACGCGTCGACCGAGTTCGGCTCGGTCGCGTCCAGCCGCGACGGACGCCCCGGCTTCCCCCTGTCGGCCCTGTTCGGCGAGGACAACCCCGACGGCACACTGCAGGTGCGCGACGGCGAGCTGTGGGTGCGGGCGAAGGCCGGCATGCTGGGCTACGCCGACGGTCCCGCGGTCGAGGCCGGTGAGTGGCGGCCGACGGGCGACCTGGCCGAGATCGTCGGCGACCGCGTGCTGTTCCGCGGGCGCATCAGCGAGGTGATCAACGTCGGCGGGGTGAAGGTGCACCCGCTGCCGGTCGAGGAGCGGATCGCCGCGGTCGAGGGTGTCGGGCTGGTGCGCGTGTTCGGGCGCCAGAACCGGCTGATGGGCAGCGTCGTCGCGGCCGAGGTCGTCCCGGCCGCCGGCGTCGACCCCGAGGTGCTGCGTGACCGCATCCGTGACGCGGTGGCGGACCTGCCGAAGGCCTGGCGGCCGATGAGTGTGAAGTTCGTGGACGATCTCGCCACCGTCGGTGGCAAGACCCTGCGCCGGGAGGACTCGTGACCGATCCGGAGCGCCGTGTCGCGCTCGTCACCGGTGGCAGCAAGGGCCTGGGCGCCGGGCTGGTCGACGCCTACCTGGCGGCCGGCTACATCGTCGAGACATGCGCCCGGTCGACGACGGCGAATGTCGAGCGGTGGCAGCGCGACCACGGCGACGCGTTCGGCTTCCAGACCGCCGACGTCGCCGACCCCGCCCAGGCCGACGCGATGGTCAAGGACGTGGGACGCCGCCGTGGGCGGCTCGACGTGCTCGTGAACAACGCCGGCGTCGCGCGCGACGGCGTCATCGCACTGTTCGACGACGCCGCCCTCGACCAGGTCGTCGACCTGAACCTCAAGGGCACCGTCTACGTCACCCGGGCCGCGAGCCGCATCATGCTGCGGGCGCGGGCCGGCTCGATCGTGAACATCTCCTCGGTCGTCGGCCTGCGCGGCTACCGCGGGCTCGCGGTCTACAGCGCGACGAAGGCGGCCCTCGACGGCTTCACGCGCGGTCTCGCCCGCGAGCTGGGCTCGCGCGGCATCACCGTGAACAGCGTCGCCCCGGGCTACCTGCGCACCGAGATGAGCCACGGTCTGGACGAGGAGCAGCTCGGCCAGATCACCCGTCGCACGCCGCTCGGGCGGCTCGGCGAGCCCGAGGACGTCGCCCGGGCGGTGCTGTTCCTGACCGACCCGGCCAACCGGTTCATCACCGGCCAGGTGCTCGTCGTCGACGGCGGCCTGACCGGTTAGCGTGCCGCGGGCGCCGGGTGGTGCTCGCGGGCGTAGGCGATGAACGCGTCGATGTCGTCGTTCGCGAGGTACGGCACGGCGGCGAGCACCTGCTCGTCCGACCAGTCCCACCACTTGATCTCGAGCAGGGCCGCGCGCTGCTCCTCGGTGTGCCGGTACCTGATGAGCTTGGCCGGGGCGCCGCCGACGATGGCGTAGGGCGGCACGTCCTTCGTGACGACCGACCCGGTGGCCACGACCGCGCCGTGCCCGATGGTCACGCCGCCCATGATCCAGCTGCCGTAGCCGGTCCAGACGTCCGAGCCGACCACGATGTCGCCGCGGCGGGCGGGCATGCCGTCCTCGCCCGCGCCCTCGAGGCCGAGGTTGATGCGTAGCGGGAAGGTGGTGACGTGCGTGATCGCGTGCTGGCCGCCGAGCAGGTAGCTCCCGCCGATCGAGCAGTAGTTGCCGACGATCAGCCTGGTCTGGTCGTGGTCGAACTCGTACAGCGTCGGCACCCCGTAGCTGTGCGATCCGTAGACGACGCGTCCCTGCTTCTGCAGCCGCCGGAACACGGCCTGATCGCGTCCCCACCACCCGTCGCGCATCCGCCGCAACTGGTAACCGATGAGTGCACGCACGGGACCTCGCTCGATCCGACGACGGGGGTTCGCCGCCCGAGACTATCGGGACGGCATCGTCGCGATGGTCATGGCGGTGAGGGTGCTGGTGCCGGTGCCGAGGACGACCACCTGGTCACCCTTGTGCACGTCGGCGATCGAGCCGCGCGTCGGCGGGTGACCTGGCCGCTGCGGCGGCGCGGGCGGTGTCGACGGGCGCGTCGCGGGCGTCGACGGTGCACCGGACGGCGGCTGCTCGTCGGGGCCGCCGTGCGCCGGGCGGAGGAGGATCGCGGTCGTCGGTGTGACCGCGTACGTGGCGCTGAACCCGTCCGCCGCCCGGACACTGATGGACGAGGCGGACACCGCGGTGACGGCGCCCCGGATCTCGTCCCGAGTGACGTAGCCGCCCTTCGGGTCGGTCACCACCCAGCTGCCGTGCAGGGGCCCTCCCGAGCCGTGCCCGAGCCCGAGCCCGGGGCCGCCGGCCCTGCCCGGCCCCAACGGGCCGGCGCCGAACGGTCCGCCGGGACGGCCGCCGCGGTGGCCGTGCGCCCAGGGCGGCGGCGCGTCGGACGGTACCCCTGAGGGGCGCGCAGAGGACGGCGCGCCCGACGGCGACGATCCCGAGCTGGCCATGGCGGTGGCGGCACCGCCGATGACGGCCCCGCTGAGCAGTACGGCGAGCAGCAGCGACTTCGCGTCCATCGCACCAGGGTCACACACCTGGCGCGCGACGGCACCGGGAACAGCGAAGGGCCCGAGTGCTCGGGCCCTTCGTGATCGGTCGGGGTGGCGGGATTCGAACCCACGGCCTCTTCGTCCCGAACGAAGCGCGCTACCAAGCTGCGCCACACCCCGGTGTCGCCACCGGGATGGCAACCGGTCCAGCATACCGGGCGGTGTCGGCCGGTTCCGGCGGCGGGGTGGCCCGGGTCAGCGGGGGACGAGGGTCAGCAGCGTCGCCTCGGGGCGGCACGCGAAGCGCACCGGCGAGTACGGGTTGGTGCCGAGGCCGGCGCTGATGTGGAACAGCATCCCGCCGTCCCACTCGTGCAGCCAGCGCGCGCGGCCACGGTCGATGCCGCAGTTGGTGACCAGCGCGGGGCCGAACGGCACGCGCACCTGGCCGCCGTGCGTGTGGCCGGCGAGCACGAGGTCGTAGCCGTCGGCGGCGAAGCGCCGCAGCAGGGCCGGCTCGGGCGAGTGCGTCACGCCGATGCGCACCGTCGCGTGCGGGTCGGCGGGCCCCTCGATGAGTTCATACTTCGCGCGGCGCAGGTGCGGGTCGTCGGTGCCGGCGAGCGCGATCACCGCGTCCGCCGCCTTCATCGTGGTGCGCTGGTGGGTCAGGTCGACCCAGCCCGCGTGGGCCATGGCCGCCGCCATCTGCGGCCACGGCAGAGGCGCGCCGCGGGGGTTGGGGGGCGGGCCGGGCATGAAGTACCGCGTCGGCAGCTTCGGGGTCGGCGCGAAGTAGTCGTTGTTGCCCGGCACGAAGACGCCGGGGAACTCGAACAGCGGCTCGAACGCGTGCATGACCCCGGGGATCGACGCCGCGCTCGACAGGGTGTCGCCGGTGTTCACCACGAGGTCCGGCTGCAGGGTCGCCAGGTCGCGGATCCACGCCTGCTTGCGCTGCTGCCGGGTCAGGATGTGCACGTCGGACAGGTGCAGGATGCGGATCGGGGCGGTGCCCGCCGGCAGCACCGGCACGTCGAAGCGGCGCAGGGTGAAGGCGTTGCGTTCGACGAGCGCTGCGTAGCCGAAGGTCGCCGCGCCGGCGACGCCGAGCGCCCGGAAGGCGGAGAACGCGCGGTTCGGCATGGACACCAGGGTACGGATCGGGCGGCGGTCCGCGCGGGATCGCGGTGGCGGCCGCTCAGTAGCGTGGACGCCGATGACGAAGGAGTGCGACGTGACGGCAACCCCGGGCTTGAAGGCGCAGCTGCAGGCCGACCTCAACACCGCGATGAAGGCGCGCGACGAGGTGACCACGGCGACGCTGCGCATGGCGCTCACCGCGATCACGACCGAGGAGGTCGCCGGCAAGACCGCCCGCGAGCTCGCCGACGACGAGGTCGTGAAGGTGCTCGCGCGCGAGGCCAAGAAGCGTCGGGAGGCGGCCGAGGCGTTCGACGGCGCCGGCCGCACCGAGCTCGCCGACCGCGAGCGGGCCGAGGGCGAGGTGCTCGACCGCTACCTGCCGCAGCCGCTGGACGACGCCGAGCTCGCCGACATCGTCGCCGCGGCGATCGCCGAGTCGGGCGCGACGAGCATGCGTGACATGGGCGCGGTGATGAAGCTGGTGCAGCCCCGCGTGGCCGGCCGTGCCGACGGTCGGCGGATCAGCGACGAGGTGCGCCGCCGCCTCGGCTGACGGCGGTCAGTGCGGGTGCTTCGACGGCTTCCCCGGCCCCGGCGGCGGGGTCGTTTTGGTGGTCGTCGGCGGCGCCGGTGAGGTGCTGCCGGGACGGCCCGGCGGGGTCGAGGTCGGGTGGTAGGTCGGCTTCGGCGGCGGCGGGGGCGTCCAGATCGTCTGCTGGACGCCGCTGCTGAGGCAGACGGTGATGGTGCTGCCCCGGGTGGCCGTCTTCGGTCCGAAGTAGGCGACGGTGCCGGTGAGCTCCTTCGACGCACACCGGGTCGACTCGCCGTTGTCCGGGTCGAGGTACTGCATCTGGTAGCCGGCCGCGGCGAGGCGGCGCTTGGCGTCGCGGGGCAGCAGGCCGGTGACGTCCGGGACGTCGCCGCCCGCTGCGGTGTCCTGCCACGTCCACTGCCGCTGGCTCAGCGTCGGCTTCAGCGCCTTGATCCACAGGCCTGCTGCGTACCCGCCGTACGCGGAGCCGGGCGCCTGACCGCGCAAGCCGCGGGTCGGCAGCGTCGGATTGTCGAAGTCGATGATCGCGCTGACCGCGGTGAGCGTCGGCGTCATGCCGGCGAACCAGATCGCGGCGTTCTGCTGCGTCTCGCGCCCGCGCTGGTCGACGGCGGCGTTCGTGCCGGTCTTGCCCGCGACCTCGCTCAGCGCGCTGCCGTACCAGTCGGACGCGAACTCCGCGGCCGAGGTGCCGACCCCGTGGGTGTCGCCCTGCAGGATCGAGACGGCCTGGTGGGCGACGTCCGGGGCGACGGCCTGCACCGGCGTGGCCCGCTTCACCGGGATCAGCTTCTCGCCGCTGCCCGTGCCGGTGCTGATCTTGAGGATCGGGCACGGCGCGTAGAACTTGCCGTTGTCGGCGACGCCCGCGTAGGCGGCCGCGAGCTCGAGCGGGCTGGTCGGCACCGACCCGAGCACGAACAGCTGGTCGGCCTGCTGCTGCTCGACGTACTGGGCCCAGGTCTGCTTCGGGTTGTCGGCGCTCGACTGCTTCAGCCCGTTCATCCCGAGCTTGAGGGCGATGTCGACGCTCGGGGTGAGCGAGCAGTCCATGCCCTGGTCGACGAGACCGACGAAGAAGCTGTTCGACGACTTCGCGGTCGCCGAGGCCAGGGTCTCGTTGAGGTTGTAGACCTCGTTCGCGTCGCCGTTGCCGACGCTGCTCGAGGTGAAGCAGTTCTTGGTGTTGTACTTGTCGTTGTTCGTCGCCGTCTGCATCTGCCAGGTCTGCGGGAAGCCGGTCGACAGGGCCGCGAGCAGGGGGAAGAGCTTGTAGGTCGACGCGCCGTGGGCGACGTAGTCGGTGAAGATCCGCTGCTCGGTCTGCCCCGGCTTCGTGCCGAACTGCTTGCTCGCGGCCATGGCCAGCACGTTGCCGTTGCGCGGGTCGACGGCGGGCAGCACGGCGGTCACCGGCGCGGTGGCCGGCACCTGCTTGGCGATCCCTGCCTGCATGGAGGCCTGCAGGTTCGGGTCGAGCGTGGTGACGATGTTGAGGCCGCCGGTCTCGAGCAGCGTCTGCGAGAGCCCGTTCTGCGACTCGAGCCAGGACACCGCGTACTCGCAGAAGAACGCGGCGTTCGGGATCGACGACGAGCTGTTGGCGCACCCGCGCCGCACGATCGGTGGGCCGTCGGTGGCGAGCGAGATCGGCGTCGCCTCGAGCTCGGCGGCCTTGGCAGGGGTCAGCTTGTGCACGGTGACGAGGTTGGCGAGCACCTCGTTGCGGCGCTGCTTGGCCGCCTGCGGGTTCACGAAGGGGTCGTACGCCGACGGCGCCCGCAGCAGGCCGACCAGCAGGGCCGACTCGGGCAGCGTGAGGTCCTTCGCCGGCTTGCCGAAGTAGGTCTCGGCCGCGGTCTGGATGCCGTAGGAGTTCTCACCGAAGAAGGCGATGTTCAGGTAGTTGTCGAGGATGGTGTCCTTCGACTCCTTGAGGTTTCGCTCGATGTAGATGGCGCACTTCGCGTCCTCGATCTTGCGGTTGAGGTTCTGGTCGATCGCCGCCTGCTGCGCCTTCAGGTCGTCGCCGGCCTGGTAGTACCGCAGCTGCTTGACGTACTGCATCGTCAGCGTCGACCCGCCCTGGGTGTCGCCGCTGCTCGTGCTGACGGCGCTGCGCAGCAGGCCGCGCATGTCCACGCCGTGGTGCTGAAAGAAGCGCCGGTCCTCGGTCGCCACCAGGGCGTCGACGAGGTACGGGGGCACGTCGGTGAGGGGGATCGGCACACGGTCCTGCCGGAACAGCGTCGCGATGACCGTCTTGCCGTCGTTGGCGTACATGGTCGTGCGCTGCGGCGGCGGGCTCTCGCGCAGCGTGCACGGCTTGTCGAGGAAGCGGGCCGCCTCGTGCCCCGCGAACAGGCCCAGCCCGCCGACGTAGGGCATGGCCAGCCCGGCGACGAGGACACCGCAGGCGACGAGGGCGCCGACGAGCTTGCCGATGGTCGGCCAGGGGTTGCGCGCTGCCACGGGTGCGACGGTACCGGCCCGTTATGACACCTTCTGTGGACGGCTCAGGCGCCGAGCAGTTTGCCGATGGTGCGCAGGCCGTCCAGATCGTGCACGTCGACCGGCAGGGCGGGCACGGCGGCGACCGGCACCGAGCCGTGCGCCGAGGTGAACCGGGCCGTCATGCGGGCGTCGTGCTCGGCCGCCGCGGCCACCTCGACGTGCACCCGCAGGGCCGCCTCGGCGAGCTCGAGCCCGGTGCGTCCGGCGACCACTTCCGCCGCCGCCTCCGCGCGCGCGGCGGTCAGCGGGCCGAGCCCGGCGGCCGGCTCGGTCAGGTGCGTGCGGTTCACGATCGCGCCGGCGAGCGGCATGCGGTCGGCCGAGAGCCGCTCGACGAAGTAGGACGCCTCACGCAGCGCGTCCGGCTCGGGCGCGGCCACGACCACGAAGGCCGTGCCGGGCTGCTTGAGCAGGTCGTAGGTCTTCGCCGCCCGCTCGCGGAACCCGCCGAAGGTCGACTCGAGCGCCGCCACGAAGGTCGAGACGTCGCTGAGCAGCTCGTTGCCGAGGATGCGCGTGAACGCCTTCGCGGCCACGCTGAGCGAGGCGGTGACGACCTTCATGTAGGCCCGGCCACCCGCCTTCGCAGGGGCCGAGAGCAGCCGCACCATGCGTCCGTCGAGGAACCGGCCGAGCCGGTTCGGAGCGTCCAGGAAGTCCAGCGCCGAGCGCGACGGCGGGGTGTCGACGACGATGAGGTCCCACTCGTCCTGGCTGACCAGCTGGCCCAGCTTCTCCATCGCCATGTACTCCTGCGTCCCGGCCAGGGACGACGACAGTGACTGGTAGAACGGGTTCGCCATGATCTTGGCGGCGCGGTCCGGCGGCGAGTTCTCGATGATGACCTCGTCGAAGGTCCGCTTCATGTCGAGCATCATCGCGAAGAGCCGCCCGTTCTCGACGCCCTTCACCTCGCGCGGGGTGTTGTCGAGCTCGGTGAGCCCCATGCTCTGCGCCAGCCGGCGGGCCGGGTCGATCGTGAGCACGACGGTGCGGCGGCCCGCCTCGGCGCCGATGAGCGCCATGGCCGCGGCCGTGGTGGTCTTGCCGACGCCGCCGCTGCCGCAGGTGACGACGACCCGGGTGGCCGGGTCGCGGACCAGGGCCGGCACGTCGAGGGCGGTCATCGCGAGCTCCGGTCGAGGAAGCGCTCGGACAGCTGGCGCAGCTCGCCCAGCTCGACCGGCGGGTTGAGGTCGGGCAGCTCGACGCGCGGGAGGTCGAGGTCGTCGAGGCGGGCGGCGTTGGTGCGCTGCAGCCGCAGCCGCTGCGCGTACTGGCCGACCTCGGCGGCCAGGGCGGGGGCGTAGCCGGGGTTGATGCCGGCCCGCTCGAGCCCGGCCACCAGCGTCGTCGGGTCGACCGTGCCGTCCGGTCGCAGCTGGTCGTCGTGGAAGAGCTCGGGCCGCGCGCGGTTGACGACGACGGTGCCGACCTGGAAACCGAGGCCCTGCAGCTCGTTCGCTGCGTCCAGCGTCTCCTGCACCGGCATCTCCTCGAGCAGGGTGACGATGTGCACGGCGGTCTCCTTGCCGTGCAGCAGCTTGATGACGCCCTCGCTCTGGTTGTTGATCGCGCCGATCTTGGTGAGCTTGGCGACCTCGGTGGTGGCGTCCAGGAAGCGCCCGATGCGGCCGGTCGGCGGGGCGTCGACGACCACGTTGTCGTAGATGCGCGCGCCGCTCGGGTCGACGCGCACCACCGACTCCTTGATCTTGCCGGTGAGCAGCACGTCGCGCAGTCCCGGCGCCAGGGTCGTGACGAAGTCGACCGCGCCGATCTTCTGCAAGCCGCGGGCCGAGCGCTTCATGCCGTAGAAGAGCTCGAGGTACTCGATCATGGCGGCCTCGGGGTCGATCGCGAGGCCGAACAGCTCGCCGCCGTGCTCGGCCGTCGCCAGCCGCGTCTCGGCGTACTCCATCGGCGGGATGTCGAACAGCTGGGCGATCGCCTGCCGGCCCTCGACCTCGATCAGCAGCACCCGGCGGCCGGTGTCGGCGAGCGCGAGCGCCAGCGCGGCGGCCACGGTCGTCTTGCCGGTCCCGCCCTTGCCGGTGACGACGTGCAGCCGGGCGCGCGGGGGCAGGCCGCGCACGAGGTTCGGGACCGCCTGGGTCGCGGTGGAGGTCGGCACGCCCCGAGCGTAGGTGACGCGGCAGGCCGGGGCACCGGGATCGGCGTCGCCTGCGACCGAGCCAACAGCTAGCGTCGGGCGGGTGCCGACACCGCTGCAGCGCCTCGCCGAACTCGGGCTCGCCCTCCCGCCGGTCGTCCCCCCGCTCGCCGCGTACGTGCCGGCGGTGCGGTCGGGCTCGTGGGTCTTCACCGCGGGCCAGCTGCCGCTGCGCGACGGCGCGCTGCCGGCGACCGGGCTGGTTGGCGCCGACGTGCCGCCCGAGGAGGCGCGCGACCTGGCGCGGATCGCAGGGCTGAACGCGCTCGCCGCCGTCCACTCGCTCGTCGGGCTCGACGCGGTGACGCGGGTGGTGAAGGTGGTCGGCTACGTCGCGTCCGCCCCCGGCTTCACCGGGCAGCCGGGGGTCGTGAACGGGGCGAGCGAGCTGTACGGGCAGGTGTTCGGCGAGGCCGGTGCGCACGCGCGCTCGGCGGTCGGGGTCAGCGCCCTGCCGCTCGGCGCGCCGGTCGAGATCGAGCTGATCGTGGAGGTCGCGTGACCGAGCAGCAGGCGGTGCCCGTGCGCGACGCCGCGACGGTGGTGCTGCTGCGCGACGGCGCGACCGGCATCGAGGCGTGGTTGCTGACCCGGGTGACCCAGATGGTGTTCGCCGCCGGGATGTCGGTGTTCCCCGGCGGACGGGTCGAGGACGCCGACGCCGACCTGCCGTTCGCGAGCGACGAGCCGCTCGCCGACGCGGCCGAGCGCTTCGGCTGTGACGAGCGGGTCGCGCGCATGCTGCTCGGCGGCGCCGCCCGCGAGACCTTCGAGGAGGCCGGGGTGCTGCTCGGCGCGCCGGCCGCCGACCTGTCCGGTGCCTGGCGCGATGTCGAGGCCGGCCGGGTCTCGTTCGGCGACCTGCTGCGCGCGAACGGGGTGGCGATCGACGCCGGCGCCCTGCACCCGTGGTCGCGCTGGGTCACCCCCGAGGGCGAGGTGCGCCGCTACGACACCCGCTTCTTCGTCGCCGCCCTGCCGTCGGACGCGGAGGCGCAGGACGTCACCACCGAGTCGAGCTCGGCCGGCTGGGTGGGCATCGCGGCCGCGCTCGAGCAGGCGGAACGCGGCGAGCGCGGCATGCTGCCGCCGACGCTGGCGACGCTCGCGTCCCTGGCGGACTTCACGACGGTGGCGGACGCCCTCGCGGCCGCGCCCGGGCGCCCGGTCGGCGCGATCCGGCCGGAGATCACGGTGACCGACGACGGCAGGGTGCTCGCGGTGATGCCGGACGGCAGCAGCGTCGAGATCCCGCGGGCGATGCTGCGATGAGGCGGCCGTGAGCCACCCCCTCTACGAGCAGCCGCGCGCGGTGCTGCCGACCGCCCACGTGCTCCTGCAGGCGAACCCCGGGCCGATGACGCTCGACGGGACGAACACCTGGCTGCTGCGCGCGCCCGGCGCCGACGACGTCATCGTGGTCGACCCCGGGCAGGGCGACGACACGCATCTCGACCGGTTGCTCGAGACGGTGCCCGCGGTGTCGCTGGTGCTGCTCACGCACGGGCACTTCGACCACAGCCAGACCGCGGCCGACCTGCACGCCCGCACCGGGGCGCCGGTGCGGGCGGTCGACCCCGCGCACTGCCTCGGCGCCGGCCCGCTCGACGACGGCGCGTGGCTGGACGCCGCGGGGCTGCGCGTGCGCGTGCTGACCACGCCCGGCCACACGTCCGACTCGGCGTCGTTCGTCGTGACCGACGCCGACGGCGCGGTGAGCGCGGTGCTCACCGGGGACACCATCCTCGGCCGCGGGACGACCGTGGTGGCGCACCCCGACGGGAACCTGCGCGACTACCTCGACTCGCTGCACCGCCTCGGTGCGCTCGGCGGGGTGCCGGTGCTGCCGGGCCACGGGCCCGAGCTGCCGTCGGCCGCCGACGCCGCGGCCTTCTACCTGGCGCACCGCGAGCAGCGGCTCGACCAGATCCGGGCCGCGCTGCGCGACCTCGGGCCGGACGCGTCGGCCCGCCGGATCGTCGAGGTCGTCTACGCCGACGTCGACCAGTCGGTGTGGTGGGCGGCCGAGCTGAGCGTGCGCGCCCAGCTCGACTACCTCGACCGCTCCTGACGCCGTGTCAGCGGGCGCGGCGGGCCAGGCGCTCGCGGTCGAGGATCACGACCGACTTGCCCTCGAGCCGCAACCAGCCGCGGGACGCGAAGTCAGCCAGCGCCTTGTTCACGGTCTCGCGCGAGGCGCCGACGAGCTGGGCCAGCTCCTCCTGGGTGAGGTCGTGGGTGACCCGCAGCTGACCGCCGTCGATCGAGCCGAAGCGCTGCGCGAGCTGCAGCAGCTGCTTGGCGACGCGGCCGGGCACGTCGACGAAGATCAGGTCGGCGAGCATGGTGTTGGTGCGCCGCAGCCGGCGGGCGACGACGCGCAACAGCTGCATCGCGATCTGCGGGCGGTCCTGCACCCACTTCTGCAGCGCCGACTTCGGCAGGCGGGCCACGCGACCGTCGGTCACGACGGTGGCGGTGGCGGTGCGCGGCCCGGGGTCGAAGAGGGAGAGCTCGCCGAACTGGTCGGACGGCCCCATGATGGCGACGAGGTTCTCGCGGCCGTCGGGCGAGCGGCGGCCGAGTTTCACCTTGCCGCTCAGCACGATGTAGAGCGACTCGCCCGGCTCACCCTCTGTGAACAGCACCGTGCCGCGCGGGGCGTCGATGATCTCGAACTCGTTCGTCAACGCCTCGACGTCGTCGGGATCGACGCCCTGGAACAGCCCGGCTCTGCGCAGAATCTCGTCCACGAACGCTCCTCGCTGCTCGCGCGCGTGCGAGCCTCATCACAGTCCTGAGAGAGTCTAGTCCGACCGGCGACCCGCCGCTTCATCCGGCGGTCACGACGCGTTCGGTTCCGTCGGTACGGCCGGCCGCCCGTGGCTCAGCGGCGGCGACGACGCAGGCCGAGCCGGGCGCGGAACCGACTCAACGCCGAGTCGGTGCCCTCGGTGACGAACGCGTCCAGCTCGTCGGCGTTCGCGTCGTCCAGGAAGTGCTCGATCTCGCGCTCGACCGCGATCTCGTTGAGCGGCTCCTCGACCTTCTCCATGAGCAGGACGAACGCGAGCAGCACGAACGGGAAGATCAGGAAGACGAACCCGATCATCGTGTGCCCCTCTCGTCGCCGTCCGCTGTCGGTACCCCAGCCTAGGCTCGATCCCGTGCCATCCGTGGGAACCCAGCCCGAGACCCCGCTCGCCCTGACCCGCCGCGCGCGGCGGATCAACAAGATGCTCGCCGAGTCCTACCCCGATGCGCACTGCGAGCTGGACTTCACGACGCCGCTCGAGCTGTCGGTGGCGACGATCCTCTCGGCGCAGTGCACCGACAAGCGCGTCAACGAGGTGACCCCGGCGCTGTTCCGCCGTTACCCGGACGCCGCCGCCTACGCCGGCGCCGACCGCGCCGAGCTCGAGGAGTACGTGCGCCCCACCGGCTTCTACCGCAACAAGGCGAACTCGCTCATGAAGCTCGGTCAGCAGCTGCTCGAACGCTTCGACGGCGAGGTGCCGCATACGCTCGATGAGCTCGTGACGCTGCCCGGCTTCGGACGCAAGACGGCGAACGTCGTGCTCGGCAACGCCTTCGGGGTGCCCGGCCTGACCGTCGACACCCACTTCGGCCGGCTCGTGCGCCGTTGGGGCTGGACGGACGAGACCGACCCGGTGAAGGTCGAGTTCGCCGTGGCCGAGCTGATCCCGAAGAAGGAGTGGACGATCTTCAGCCACCGCGCGATCTGGCACGGGCGCCGGCTCTGCCACGCGCGCAAGCCGGCCTGCGGGGCGTGCCCGATCGCCCGGCTCTGCCCGTCCTTCGGCGAGGGCCCGACCGACCCGGTGGTCGCGGGCAAGCTGGTCAAGACGGCCGCGCAGATGCTGGCGTCCCCGGCATGACCCGACCCGACTGGTTGCAGCGGCTGAGCGACGGCGCGACCGACCCGCGCGCGGTGCAGCTGAGCCGCTTCCTCGTCCCGGACGACGACAGCGCGCGGCAGTCCGCGGTGCTCATCGCGTTCGCCGACGGCGAGGCCGGTGCGTCGGTGCTGCTGATCCAGCGGTCGACGACGCTGCGCAAGCACGCGGGCCAGGTCGCCTTCCCGGGCGGCTCGGTCGACGCGACCGACCCGTCGGCCGTCGCCGCGGCGCTCCGCGAGGCGGAGGAGGAGGTCGGGCTCGACCCGGCGTCGGTCGAGGTCGTCGCCGAGTACCCGCCGCTCTACATCCCGGTCAGCCGGTTCGCGGTGACCCCGGTGATCGCCTGGTGGCGCGACCCGCACCCGGTCGAGCCACGCAGCCGGGGCGAGGTCGCGCGCGTCGAGCTGGTGCCGGTCGCCGAGCTCGTGGACCCGGCGAACCGCTTCCAGGTGCGGCACCCGATGGGCTACGTCGGCCCCGGGGTCGAGGCCGCGGGCCTGTTCGTCTGGGGCTTCACGGCGATCGTCCGGTCGGGCCTGCTCGACTTGGGGGGGGGGACGCGTCCCTGGGACACCGCCCGCGAACGCGCCCTGCCGCGGGAGCTGGCCGGCCGCCCGGGGCCGGCCGCGGCCGCCGACCCCGCCGACGAGCGCGATGACGCCGCTGAGGGCACGGTCGGCGAGGCGGGCAGCGCCTGATCACGCGTCGGTACCGTGCAGGCATGCGCGTCGCGAACCTCGGGGGCACGGTCGGCGTGGCGTCGCTGGCCCTGGGCGCCGCCGTCGTCCTGAGCGGTTGCCAGACGTCGTCGTCGGCCAACCGCGAGCCGCACAGCGGCACCGCGACCGCGTCGGGCGCCGGTGCCGTCCAGACCGTGACGCTGCGCACCGGGTTGAACAGCAACGACTTCCGCTTCCACCCGTCGACGATCGTCGTGCACCCGGGCAAGGTGCGGCTGGTGCTCGTGAACGAGGGCCAGAAGGGCGCGGGCGCGCCCCACAACTGGTCCCTGACCGGCTTCCCCGGTGCCGCCACCCCGCTCATCCAGGCCGGGCAGCGGTACGAGGTCACCTTCACCGCGCCCGCCCCTGGCCGATACCAGTTCGTGTGCACCATCCACACGCGGCAGGGTCAGGTCGGCACCCTCGTCGTGCAGCCGAGCTGAGCCCGCCGCAGTGAACCTGCTCGACGCGGTCATCGTGCTCGCCGCCGTGGCCTACGGCTTCGGCGGCTTCCGCAACGGTGCGGTGCTCGGCATCTTCTCGACCGTCGGGTTCTTCGCCGGGGCCGTGGTCGGCGCGCAGGTGGCGCGTCCGATCGGCGAGGCGGTGGCGTCCGGCCGGGCGCAGATCCCGATCGCGATCGTGAGCGTGCTGCTGCTCGCGATGCTCGGCCAGCTCGCCGGCGTCTGGGTCGCGGGCCACATCCGGTCGCGCGTGGTGCTCGGGCAGGGCGGCCGCGCCGTGGACGCCGGGGTCGGGTGCGGCCTCGGTGTGCTGTCGGTGCTGCTGGTCGCGTGGATGATCGCGCTGCCGCTGCGCGTGTCGCCGTACCCGACGCTCGCGTCCGAGGCCACGCACAGCTCGATCGTCGGTGCCGTCGACGACGTCATGCCGAACGACGTGCGCACCCTGTACGGGTCGCTGCGCTCCTTCCTCGACCGCAGCGGATTCCCGCCCGTCTTCGGCGACTACAACGACGCCCCGATCGTGCCGGTGGCGCCGCCGCCGAGCCTGTCGCCGGCGGTGCGGCGCAACGTGCTGGCCCAGCAGCCGAAGGTCTTCAAGATCTACGGCACGGCCAACCAGTGCGACCGCCGCATCGAGGGCAGCGGCTTCGTCTACGCCCCGAACCACATCATGACCAACGCGCACGTGGTCGCCGGCACCGACAGCGTGACGGTCGAGGTGCCCGGACGCCGCGAGCCGGTCCGCGCCACCGTCGTGCTCTTCGACAAGGACACCGACGTCGCCGTGCTCTACGTGCCGAGGCTCGGCGTGCAGCCGATCCCGTTCGCCGCGCGTCCGGCCGCACAGGGGGCTCCCGGCGTCGTGCTCGGCTATCCGGAGGACGGCCCGTACACGATCCGCACCGCGCGCGTGCGGTCGACGATCACCGTCGACAACAGCGACATCTACCGGCAGGGCCACTCGCGCCGCGAGATCTACGCGATCTTCTCGATGGTGCGCAGCGGCAACTCCGGTGGCCCGATGCTCACCGGCGACGGCCGCAGCGTCCTCGGCGTCGTCTTCGCCACCGCGGCGACCGACCCGAACACCGGCTTCGTGCTCACCGACAAGGCGGTGCGCCCGGACGCCGACCGCGGCGCCACGCTCACGCAGGGCGTGTCGACGATGGGGTGCACGCCCGAGCAGTGACCGCCCGGGTCACGAGTGCAGCTTGGCCCAGCGCACCAGTTCGCCGCTGATCAGCTCGGGCACCTCGTCGTGCGGGAAGTGCCCGACACCGTCGAGCAGGCGCCACTCGTACTCGCCGACGACGTAGCGTCCGGAGCCCTGCGCCGTCGACGGCAGCACGCAGCGGTCGAAGTCGCCGTGCAACTGCAGCACCGGCACCCGGATCGGGGCGCGCACCGACTCGGCGTAGCGGCGGCCGTCGCCGCGCAGCCGCGAGCGCCACACCCAGCGGAAGTGCTCGGACGCGCAGTACGACACGGGGTGGATGCGCATGGCCTGGGCGTAGCGGTTCACGTCGGCCACGTAGCCCGGGGTGCCGCGCCAGCGCGGGCCGGTCCAGCGGTCGTACAGCTCGCGCACCCAGCGCCCGTTGCGGGAGAGCAGGTTCTCGGCCCGGCGGGGGACCTGGAAGGTGCGCAGCGCGTACATCGAGGCGTGCCGCTGCTCGCGGCTGGGACCGAACACTTTGAGCGCCGCGCGCATGCGCAGCGGGTGTGCCTGCCCGAGCACCGCGGCCGCGCGCACCACACGGGCGTGGGCCGCCGCCACCGTCCAGGCGAGCGTCCCGCCGATGTCGTTGCCGACGACGACGGCGTCGCGCTCGCCGAGCGCGCTCACGAGGGCCGCCACGTCGGCGGCGAGGGTGGGTGAGTCGTAGCCCCGTGGCGGCTTGTCGCTAGCGCCGTAGCCCCGCAGGTCGACGGCGACCGCGCGGAAGCCGGCGTCGGCGAGGTCGACCAGTTGCTGGCGCCAGGCCCACCAGAACTGCGGGAAGCCGTGCAGCAGCAGCACGAGGGGGCCGCTGCCGAGCTCGGCGACGTGGAGGGCGATGCCGTTGGCCCGCACGATGCGGTGCGTCCAGGGCCCCTCGAGCAGGACCACCGAGCTGTCGGGCGCACCCGGCAGCGGACCGAATCCCATGGGTCAGGTCAGCGCGGGTGGATGTTGCTCTGCAGGTAGGCGACCGACTCCTTGCTCGTCGCGATCGTGCGCTGCGGGGCCTTGACCCGCTTCACCTTCTTGTAGCCGAGGAACGCGGCGACGCCGGCCAGCAGCAGCTGGAACACGAACACGATGAGGAAGGCCAGCCAGCGGTCGAGGCCGAGCGCGGCGAGCCCCTCGGCCAGCGTGATGAAGCCGAAGACCAGCGAGAAGACCAGCACCGCCGCGGCGGCGCCGAAGAAGCCGATGCCGACGCCCGCGTTCTTCACGCTCGACCGCAGTTCGAGCTTGGCGAGCTCGATCTCGCTGCGCACGAGCGTCGACAGGTGCGTCGACGCCTCGGAGACGAGTTGCCCGACGCTGGGGCCGGCGTCGGCGGCGGCCACCGCTGCCGGTGCCGCCGGCGCGGCGTGGCGGCCGGCGGCGCTCGCGCCGTTCGGGGAGCTGCTGACGGTCACGGCGTCCACACCTTCCGTAGGGACTGGTCCCCTGGATCATTCCAGTCGCCGTCACGTCGTGGCACGCGGCGGTCGGACCGGCCGCCACGGTGGCCTACCGTGGACCGCCGTGACCACTGGCATGACCGCCGCCGACCCGCTGGCCCCGCTCACGGAGCTGCCCGGTGTCGCCGCCGCCGTCGACCGTGCCCGCACGGCCGTCGACACGCTGCTCACGCACAAGACGCTGCGCCGGCGCTCGCCGGACGTGTCGGCCGAGTCGTCGTTGCGAGGGGCCTGGACGTCGGCGGTGCTCTCCGGCGCGACGGCGTCGCTGGGCGAGGTGCGCGGCGGCGCCGTCCACGACCCGCTGGTGCAGGGGGCGCTGCGCGTGCAGGCAGCGATCGGCCCGCTGGCCGACACCTGGTCGCGGGCGCCGCGGCAGGCGCTCGCCCGGCTGCACGCGCTGGCCGCGGCCGACCTGGTGCCGGCCGACGAGCTCGGCCGCCCCGACCCGGTGGCCGCGCAGCGGCTCGACGTGCTCGCGCAGGTGTTGGCCGCGACCTCTGCGCCGGCGGTCGTCGTGGCGGGCATCGTGCACGGCGAGCTGCTGTCGCTGGACGCGTTCCCGCCGGTGTCGGGCCTGGTGGCGCGCGCCGCCGTGCGGCTGACGCTGGTCGACCACGGGCTCGACCCGAAGTCGCTCGTCGTGGTCGAGGCGGGGCACCGCGAACTGGGCGGGGCGTACGCGTCCGCCCTGGACGCCTACCGCACCGGCACCCCGGAGGGCGTCGCGACGTGGCTCGCGCACTGCGGTGACGCCGTCGTGGCCGGGGCCCAGGAGGCGCTCGCGATCTGCGAGGCCATCGCCCGCGGCTGACACGGCGACGGCGCCGCGGCCCAGGGGGTTGCGACGCCGTCGGCACGCGCGGGCCGGGTTACCAAGCGTGCCCTGCGACAGTCGCGCGGCCGATGGAGTCTTCCGGTCTCCACCGGACGCGTCGACTCACCTGTGCGTGGTGGGTTCGCCGCGTGGGTACCCGGGTCGTGCGTGCGGGGCACCGTCCGCTGGGGGCTGGACCGCCATGACGTCCGGTGTCCGTGCCTGTATTGGACGCAGGGTGCGCGGGCGAAATCAAGGCTTGACTTCGACGCTCAGGCCGTTCTCGACCGGCGCTTCACGGCCAGCCAGGCGAGGCCGGCGCCGGCCAGCCCGGCGGCGACCACCGAACCGGTGATCGCCGGGTGCTCGGGGCGCAGCCGCTCGCGCAGCGGCACCGCGTTGCTGAAGGTGAGCGTCGGCCAGTCGCGCTCGGCGGCCGCCATGCGCAGCGCCCGGTCGGCGTTGACGGCGTAGGGGTGGCCGACCGCCTCGAGCATCGGCAGGTCGGTGAACGAGTCGCTGTAGGCGTAGCAGCCGCTGAGGTCGTAGCCGCGCTGCTCGGCCAGCTCGCGGATCGCGACCGCCTTCTCGGGGCCGTAGGTGTAGCGCGAGATCTCGCCGGTGTAGCGGCCCTCGGACACGACCATCTGGGTGCCGATCACCTGGTCGGCGCCGAGCATCGCGCCGATGGGCGCGACGACCTCCTCGCCGCTGGTGCTGACGATGACGACGTCGCGGCCGGCGGCCTTGTGCATCGCGATGAGCTCGACGGCCTCGTCGTAGACGATCGGGTCGATGATCTCGTGCAGCGTCTCGCTGACGATGTCGCGCACCTGGGCGACGTCCCAGCCGGTGACCATGGACGCGAGGTAGGCGCGCATCCGCTCGATCTGGTCGTGGTCGGCGCCGGCGAGGGCGAAGACGAACTGGGCGTAGGCGCTGCGCAGCACGGCGCGGCGGTTCAGCAGGCCGTTCTGGTAGAAGGGCCGGCCGAACGCGAGCACGCTGGACTTGGCGATGATCGTCTTGTCCAGGTCGAAGAACGCCGCGGTCCGGGCCACGTTCGCAGGATACGGATCGGCGCCGTGAGCACGTGGCACCGACATGATCCGGCGGGCGTCCACACCCGGGTATTTGTCCACAGCGGGCGGCTGCCGGCGCCTCCCGGCGGCCCGTCGGCGGTTGGCTGCTCGGCATGGACGAGGTCGTGGGCGTGATGGGGTGCAGTGGCGGGATCGGCGCGTCCGGCTTCGCGGCGGCGCTGGCGCGGGCGGCGCCCAGGGCGGTGCTCGTCGACCTGGACGCGGCGGCCGGGGGCATCGACGTGCTGCTCGGCGTCGACGACCGCCCGGGCGTGCGGTGGTCGGGCGTCGGGGCGGGGCCGTTCGACGGCGCTGCGCTGCGGCACGGCCTGCCGCAGTGGGACGACCGTGCGGTGCTGGCTGCCGACGGGGTCGAGCCGGTGCCGGTCGTGGTCCGTGCTGTCGTCGCTGCGGCCGCCGGCAGCGGGCCGGTCGTGCTC
>NZ_JBQCEE010000045.1:0-2441 GCF_051960575.1 Jatrophihabitans sp. | reverse complement strand
GGGCGCCCGCGCGGGCGGCGCGGGGGGCGCCGCCCGGTGGGGGGCCTTGGGGGCCGTGCCGCGGGCGCTGGACGAGGGGGCCGCCCCGGCCCCCGAGCCCGAGCCCGCCCCGGCCGCGTCGGCTCCTCCGGCTGCCCCGCCCGCTGCCCCGGCTGCTCCCCCCGCTGCGCCTGCGGCTCCGGCCGCGCCCGCGGCTCCCCCGGCCGCCACCGCCCCGGCGCCGAGCACCCCGCCCGGTGCGTCCTACGGCGCGCCCGCGACGCCGCCCGCCGCGGCGGCCCCCGCTGCCCCGGCGGCGTCGGCCCCGGCCGCGTCGGCCCCGGCCGCCTCGGCCGATGACGACGACGAGGTCGCCGGCACCTACGTCACCCCGCTGGTGCGCAAGCTGGCCAGCGAGCACGGCGTCGACCTGAACTCGATCACGGGCACCGGCGTCGGCGGTCGCATCCGCAAGTCCGACGTGCTCGAGGCAGCGGCGCGCCAGAGCAGCGCCGCCGCCGCACCGGCGGCGTCCGCACCCTCCGCCCCGGCCGCGGCGCCCGCCGCACCCGCCGCCACGGCAGCCCCCGCGGCTGCCTCGGGCGCCTCGCCGAAGCGCGGCAGCACCGTGCCGATGTCGCGCATGCGGCAGGTCATCGCCACCCGCATGGTCGAGTCGCTGCAGACCTCGGCGCAGCTCACCACCGTCGTCGAGGTCGACGTCACCCGCATCGCCCGGCTGCGCGACCGCGCCAAGCGCGACTTCGAGGCCCGCGAGGGGGTCAAGCTGTCGTTCCTGCCGTTCTTCGCCGTCGCGGCGATCGAGGCGCTGAAGGCGCACCCGGTCGTCAACGCGTCGGTCGACATGGACGCCAAGACGATCACCTACCACGACGCCGAGCACCTCGGCATCGCCGTCGACACCGAGCGCGGGCTGCTGGTGCCGGTGATCCACAACGCCGGTGACCTCAACCTGGGCGGTATCGCCCGCAAGATCGCCGACCTGGCGGCGCGCACCCGCGCGAACAAGATCACGCCGGACGAGCTGGGTGGCGGCACGTTCACGCTGACGAACACCGGCAGCCGGGGCGCGCTGTTCGACACGCCGATCATCAACCAGCCGCAGGTCGGCATCCTCGGCACGGGCGCGGTGGTCAAGCGTCCGGTCGTGCTCGACGACCCCGAGCTCGGCGGCGAGACGATCGCGGTGGGGTCGATGGCCTACCTGGCGCTGAGCTACGACCCCCGCATCGTCGACGGCGCCGACGCGGCCCGCTTCCTCGTGACGATCAAGGAGCGGCTCGAGGCGGGCGCCTTCGAGCGCGCGCTCGGGCTGGCCTGAGGCCCGTGCGCGTCGTCGTCGCCGGTGCGTCCGGCCTGATCGGCACGGCGCTGGTCGACTCGCTGCGTGCGCACGGGCACACCGTGCGCTCGCTCGTGCGGCGGGCCACCAGTGACCCCGACTCGTCGACGTGGGATCCCGCGCGCGGCGAGGTCGACCACGAGTTCCTGCGCGCGTCGGACGCCGTGGTCTGCCTGTCCGGCGCGAACGTCGGGGCGCACCGCTGGACCGAGACGTACAAGCAGAAGATCCTCGACAGCCGGGTGCAGACGGTCGGCACCCTCGCGACCGCGCTCGCCGCGCTCGCCCGGGCGGGCCAGGGCGGGCCGCGGGTGTTCCTCGCCGCCTCGGCGGTCGGCTACTACGGCGACGGTGGCGATGCCCGCATCACCGAGCAGTCGCCACAGGGCAGCGGGTTCCTTGCCGACGTGTGCCGGCAGTGGGAGGCCGCGGCCGAGCCGGCCCGCGCTGCAGGGGTCCGCGTCGCCCACCTGCGCACCGGGCTGGTGCTCTCGTCCCAGGGCGACCTGTTGAAGCGGCTGAAGCTGGTGACCAAGCTCGGCGTGGCCGGGCGGCTCGGCAGTGGGCAGCAGTTCATGCCCTGGATCACCCTGGCCGACGAGATCGGCGCGATCGAGTTCCTGCTCACCGCGGACGTCGCCGGGCCGGTGAACCTCACCGGGCCGCACCCCGTGCGCAACGCCGAGTTCATCAAGACCCTTGGCAGCCTGCTGCACCGGCCCACCGTGCTGCCGACCCCGGCCTTCGCGTTGAAGCTCGCGCTCGGGGAGTTCGCGCAGGACACCCTCACCGGTCAGCAGGCCGTCCCGCAGGTACTGCTCGACGCCGGCTACCGCTTCCAGCACGACGAGCTCGAACCGGCGCTGCGCTGGGCGCTCGACCACTGACGCGTCATCGGACGGCCGTCTCGGCGGTGATGCGGACACCGGTGGCCGTGCGCCGCAGGGTGATCGCCAGCCGGGTGGACGCAACCGCAGGCACCGCTCGCCGGGTCGTGGCGCCGGGGGGCGCCGCGGACCCCGGGGGGGGGGGCGGGCACCGGGGGGGAGAGAGAGAGTGGGTGGTGAGTGTGGTGGTTGGGGGGTTGGTGTGGGGGGTG
>NZ_JBQCEE010000044.1:0-5054 GCF_051960575.1 Jatrophihabitans sp. | reverse complement strand
ACGCCGGCTCGTCGCGCCCGACCGTGGCACGCGCCCGACCTCCGAGCGGGCGCGCGAGGGCCTGTTCAACCGGCTCGCCACCATGCTCGACCTCGACGGTGCCGCGGTGCTCGACCTCTACGCGGGCACGGGCGCCGTCGGGCTCGAGGCGCTGTCGCGCGGCGCCGCCGAGGCCGTGCTCGTCGAGGCGAACCGCACGGCACTGGCAGTGCTGCGGCGCAACGTCGCCGCCGTCGGACTGGCCGGCGCGCACGTCGTCGGCGCCCCGGCCGCGCGGTACCTCGCCGGCGCACCCGCGGCGTCCTTCGACCTCGTCTTCGCCGACCCGCCCTACGACGTGCCCGACGAGGAGGTCGACGAGCTGCTCGCCGCGCTCCGGCCGGTATTGCGCGCCGACGCCGTCGTCGTCGTCGAACGTGCCGCGCGCAGCCGCCCGCCGGCCTGGGACGCGGCGGACTGCACACCCGATCATGACCGCCGCTACGGCGACGCGGTGCTTTGGTACGGTCGCCGCCGATGAGCAGCCAACGCGTCCGCCGCGCCCTGTGTCCCGGCTCGTTCGACCCGGTGACGAACGGCCATCTGGACATCATCAGCCGGGTCGCGGCGCTCTACGACGAGGTCGTGGTCGCCGTCTTCATCAACCAGTCGAAGCAGAGCCTGTTCTCCGTCGACGAGCGCAAGGAGATGCTCGAGGAGGGGACGGCCGACTACCCGAACGTCCGCATCGAGACGTTCCAGGGCCTGGTCGTCGACTACTGCCGCGCCCACGACATCCCGGTGATCGTCAAGGGCCTGCGCGCGGTGTCCGACTTCGACTACGAACTGCAGATGGCGCAGATGAACCGCGGCCTGGCCGGCGTCGACACGCTGTTCATGCCGACCAACCCGGAATACAGCTTCCTCGCCTCTAGCCTGGTGAAGGAGATCGCCAAGTGGGGCGGGGACGTGAGTTCGCTCGTGCCGCCGCACGTCCTGCAGCGACTCAAGGAGCGCACGGGCCCGAGCTGACGGGCCCGGCCCGAGTCAGCCGGAGGTCCGCCGTGAGCAACGACACCACCTTGCGCCAGACCGACGAACTGCTGGCCGAGCTGATCGAGTTGGTCGAGACGGCGCGCAGCCTGCCGATGTCCTCGTCCTGCGTCCTGCCGCGCGAGCGCATGCTCGACCTGCTCGACGAGCTGCGCGAGGTGCTGCCGCCCGAGCTGGACGAGTCGCGCAAGGTGATCGCCGCGCGCGACCAGATGCTCCACAACGCCGTCACCGAGGCCGCCGAGACGCGCCGCCTCGCCGCCGAGCAGGCCGACGCGCTGGTCGCCGACGCGACCGCCGACGCCGAGCGCACGGTGCGCCTGGCCCACGAGCAGGCGCAGGCCATCGTCGCGGCCGCCGAGGACGAGCAGGTGCGTCTCGTCGCCGCGTCCGCCGTGCACCAGGCCGCGGCCGAGACGAGTGCGCGACTGCGGGCCGAGGCCGAGGCCTACCGCGACCGACTGTGCAGCGACGCCGACGAGTACAACCACAGCGTCCGCGAGGAGGCCGATGCCTACGCCCGCGGCCTGCGGGCCGAGGCCGAGCGGTACGCGCACAAGCTGGCCACCGACGCCGAGATCTACGCCGAGCACACCCTCGAGGAACTCGCCGGCACCCTGCGCCGCGCGGCCGGCACGGCCGACCAGGGCCGCCGCGCCCTGGCCGAGCGCCGCGCCTCGGCGCCCGCCGGCTCGTCCGTCGGTGACGGCGCCGACTGGGCGTCGGCGACGCACGCCGGCACCGGGGACGCGTTCGACCCGGGCGCGCCGTTCGACCACGCGAAGTCGGCCTGAGCCGGCCGCTGCGCCACGCCGGGTGGGGCGATTCGGCCGCGGGCGATCCATTCGCTAAGCTGGTCGACGGCCTCATCCCGATCGGGCCGACTTCGCATGCCTGAGAACACAACACCGCGTCCGCCGCGCACCGGCCCGGATCCTCGCGACCCGTTCGTCTTCGACGTCCGGGAGGTGGGGCGACGGCCCGGCAGCGTGAAGGAGTACCGGCGTCGTGTCCCCGCGCCTGCGGATCTCGGCTCGGACGTCGTCGGAGTACCGGTAGGTGCTCCGCTCGAACTCGATGTGCGGCTCGAGTCGGTCACCGAGGGCGTGCTTGTCACGGGCACGGTGACCGCCCCGATCAGCGGCGAGTGCGGGCGGTGCCTCGACCCGTTCACCGACGAGACGGTCGTCGACCTGGTGGAGCTGTTCGCCTACCCGAACAGCGTCACCGACGAGACGACCGAGCAGGACGAGGTTCACCGGATCGACGGCGACTATCTCGACGTCGAACCGGTGGTGCGTGATTCGGTGGTGTTGGCACTGCCGTGGACGCCGCTGTGCCGCGACGACTGTCGCGGCCTGTGCCCCGAGTGCGGGGAGCGGCTCGACGACCTGCCGGCCGACCACACGCACGAGACGCTCGACCCGCGCTGGGCCGCGCTGGCCGCGTTCACCGAACGCGAACCGGCCGAACCGTCCGGCACACCCGACAGTTCCACGACACAGGAGTGACGCAACCATGGCCGTTCCCAAGCGCAAGACCTCGCGCAGCAACACGCGGTCGCGCCGCTCGCAGTGGAAGACGAGCGCCCCGACGCTGGTCCGCTGCCCGAACCGTGCGTGCGGCGAGATGAAGCTGCCGCACACGGCCTGCGCGAACTGCGGCCAGTACGACGGCAAGCAGGTCCTGGCCGTCTGACACCCGGGTGGCCACGACGGAGGCGGCCGATCCCGCCGAGCTCACCGCAGCGCTCGGTATCGACATCGAACCCGAGCTCCTTCGTCGTGCCCTGACCCACCGCTCGTACGCCTACGAGCACGGCGGCCTGCCGCACAACGAGCGGCTCGAGTTCCTCGGTGACGCCGTGCTCGGCATCGTCATCACCGACCACCTCTACAACGCCCACCCCGACCTGCCGGAAGGCCGGCTGGCCAAGCTCCGCGCTTCCGTGGTGAACATGCGCGCGCTCGCGTCGCTCGCGCGCCGGATCGGCCCGGCCGGGCTCGGTGCCTACCTCCTGCTCGGCCGCGGTGAGGAGACCACCGGCGGACGCGACAAGGCGAGCATCCTGGCCGACACCCTCGAGGCGGTGTTCGGCGCGGTGTACCTCGACCACGGCATCGAGCAGGCCCGCGTCGTCATCCACCGGCTCTTCGACGAGCTGCTCGAGCAGGTCGCCCACGCCGGGGCGGGGCTCGACTGGAAGACCAGCCTGCAGGAGCTCACCGCCGAGCACGGCCTCGGCGTGCCCGAGTACGTGATGTCCTCGACCGGGCCCGACCACGCCAAGACCTTCACCGCCCAGGCCCTCGTGGCCGGCGAGCTGTTCGCCCCGTCGACTGGCAACAGCAAGAAGGAGGCCGAGCAGCTCGCCGCCGAGACGGCGTGGCGCACCATCTCGGCCCGGGCCCGAACCGCCTGAGCCGTGCCCGAACTGCCTGAGGTCGAGACCGTCCGCGACGGGCTCGCCCGCTGGGTCACCGGCCGCACCGTTGCGACGGTCGAGGTGCGCCACCCGCGGGCGATCCGCCGCCACCTGCCCGGCGCCGACGACTTCGCCGCCCGCCTCGTCGGCACCACCGTGCGTGCGGTGTCGCGACGCGGCAAGTACCTGTGGCTGCCGCTCGAGGCCGACGGCGTCGCGTCCGGCGACTGCCTGGTCGGCCATCTCGGCATGAGCGGGCAGCTGCTGATGCAGCCCGCGGACGCCCCGGACGAGAAGCACCTGCACGTGCGCGTGCGCTTCGCCGACGACGGTCCCGAGCTGCGCTTCGTCGACCAGCGCACCTTCGGCGGGCTGCTGCTCGACCGGCTCGTGCCGACCACCGACCGCCCGGACGAGCACCTGCCGGCGCAGATCGCCCACATCGCCCGCGACCCGCTCGACCCGCGGTTCGACGACCGCCTCTTCACCGCCCGGCTGCGCACCAAGCGCACGGCGATCAAGCGCGCGCTGCTCGACCAGACCCTCGTGTCGGGCATCGGCAACATCTACGCCGACGAGTCGCTGTGGCGCGCCCGGCTGCACGGTGAGCGCGCGGGTCAGGCGCTGACCCGGCCGCGGGTGGGCGATCTGCTCGCCCACGTGCGGGCGGTGCTCGGCGACGCGATCAGGGCGGGCGGCACCTCGTTCGACGCCCTGTACGTCAACGTGAACGGGCAGAGCGGGTACTTCGACCGCTCGCTCAACGTGTACGGCCAGGAGGGGCGTCCGTGCCCCCGCTGCGGCACCCCGGTGCGGCGCAGCAGCTTCATGAACCGGTCGAGCTTCTTCTGCCCGCGCTGCCAGCCGGCACCTCGCCGACGCACAGGGCCGGCGAGTTGACCCGAGTGTTACAAGAGTGAGACGATGGGCCGACCGACCGGGAGCCGCGCATCGCGCTGAGAGGCGCTCCATCGCCTCGCAGACCTCGTCTCCTCCCGCTCGCGTCGCTGCGTCACAGCCACCACACTGACAACCGTCCTCGGCCTGCGGGATCCGCGCCGAGGCTGCCTGGGAAGCGAAGGGTCGCAACATGGCACGCGCCCTCATGGGACACGTCGGCAGCGTCACCGAGCACCAGCTCGCGTTCGAGGTCGCCCGACTGCGCCGCCGCATCGCCGAGCTCGAGGCCGAGCTCACCGCCGCCCGTGCCACCGAGCACGTCGAGCTCGACGTCGAGCTGCACCGCATCGCCGAGGCCGCCGAGCCCGCCCTCGCCTGACGTCCGGTCGGCCGGCACCCCGACCGGCCGACACACCCGTCAGCTCCCGCCGCGAATCTTGGCTGCGGGTTAGATTCGGAGCCGTCGCAGGCGCATGCCCGCGGCCACCGGCACCGGATGCCTCGGGAGTCTCGTGCACCTCAAGTCGCTGACGCTGAAGGGCTTCAAGTCCTTCGCCTCCGCCACGACGCTCCGCTTCGAGCCCGGCATCACCGCCGTGGTCGGCCCGAACGGGTCGGGCAAGAGCAACGTCGTCGACGCCATCGCCTGGGTGCTCGGCGAGCAGGGCGCGAAGGCGCTGCGCGGCGGCAAGATGGA
>NZ_JBQCEE010000043.1:0-6098 GCF_051960575.1 Jatrophihabitans sp. | reverse complement strand
GCATCGCCTACGAGACCGTGCAGCTGGCCGACAACAGCCTGCCGCTGCTCGCGCCGATGTCCGAGGTCGCGGGCCGCCTCGCACCGCAGGTGGGCTCGTACCACCTCATGCGCCAGGGCGGCGGACGAGGCACGCTCATGGGCGGCGTGCCCGGCGTCTACGCGGCCAAGGTCGTCGTGCTCGGCGCCGGGGTCTCGGGCCAGAACGCCGCGGCCATCGCGCTCGGCATGCAGGCCGAGGTGCTGCTGCTCGACAAGAACGTCGCCCGCCTGCGGCAGATGGACGCGATCTACCAGGGCCACTGCCAGACCGTGGCGTCGAACGCCTACGAGATCGAGCGGGCCGTGCTCGATGCCGACCTCGTCATCGGCGCGGTGCTCGTGCCGGGTGCGAAGGCACCGAAGCTCATCTCGAACGATCTGGTCTCGCGCATGAAGCCGGGCTCGGTGCTCGTCGACATCTCGATCGACCAGGGTGGCTGCTTCGAGGACTCGCGCCCGACCACGCACGCCGACCCCACCTACCGCGTGCACGACTCGGTGTTCTACTGCGTCGCGAACATGCCGGGCGCCGTGCCGCACACGTCGACCTACGCGCTCACCAACGTCACGCTCCCCTACGCCGTCGAGCTCGCGAACCGCGGCTGGCGCGACGCGCTGCGGCACGACCACGCGCTCGCACTGGGCCTCAACGCCCATGCAGGATCGCTGACCAACGCCCCGGTCGCGGAGGCGCACGGCTACGACGCCGTCGCCCTCGAGTCGGTGCTGGCCTGACGGCATCCGGCCGGCCGGTCGGCGAGGATGACCGGGTGACGACCACCGCCACCCGCCTGCCCGAGAAGATGTCGACCGACCGCACCGCGCTCGACGCCCTGCTCGACGCATCGGTCGTCGGTCATGTCGGGCTGGTGGCCGGGGGCCGGCCGCTCGTCGTCCCGACCGCCGTGGCCCGCGACGGCGACACCCTGCTGCTGCACGGCTCGACGGGGTCGGGCTGGATGCGCGCGCTCGCAGCCGGCGCGGACGCCTGTGTCACCGTGACCGCGCTCGGCGGTGTCGTCGTGGCGCGCTCGGCGTTCGAGTCGTCACTGCACTACCGCAGCGCGGTGGTGTTCGGCCGCTGCAGGCGGCTCGCCGGTGACGAGCACCTGCGCGCGCTCGACCGGTTCACCGACAAGCTGATCCCGGGCCGGGTGGCCGAGGTGCGGCGTCCACTCGCGAAGGAACTGGCCGCGACCATGGCGCTCGCGCTGCCGATCGCCGAGTGGTCGCTGCGGATCTCGGAGGGCTGGCCGGACGACCCGCCCGAGGACGTCGCCGGGGACGCGTGGGCCGGCGTCGTCCCCCTGACCACCACGTACGGCGACCCGCGGCCCGCCCCCGACCTGCGGACGGGCATCCCGGTGCCGCCGTCGGTGGTCGGCCTGGGTCGTGCGCCGGATCAGGGCCGGTAGCGGAGACCGTCCAGGGCGACGGTGAGCACGCGGCGGATGTCCTCCGGCGTCGCGTTGCGGATCATGGTCACGCCGCTGACCAGCCGGATGACGTCCTCGAACGCGACGTCGTCACGCACGGCGCCGGCCGCGATCGCCTTGGCCAGCAACGGTTGCCCGGCGGCGAAGATCGCGTCGTGGCACTGCCGGAAGACCGGCGCGTCCTTGCTGACCGTCGCCAGCATCTCCTCGGCCAGCGCGCGCTTGGTGGCCACGTAGTCGACGAAGCGCAGGAACCAGGCGACGAGGGCGTCCCACTCGGGCAGGCTCGCGAAGTCCGCGGCCGAGCGGCACAGCGCCTCGACCTCCTCGACGTAGACGGCCTCGAGCAGTTCCTGCCGGTTCGGGAAGTGCCGGTAGAGCGTGCCGACGCCGACGCCGGCCCGGCGCGCGATGTCCTCGAGCGAGGCGCCGGTGCCGTGCTCGGCGAAGGCCTCGCGCGCGGCGGCGATGAGCTGCGCCCGGTTGCGGGCGGCGTCGGCCCGCAACGGACGTGCCTTCTCGGCCTCTGCTGCCACTGCCATCTGCCCCGTCACCACCCGATCGGCGTGTCGTCACGAAATCGACTTGCAAAACCGGAGGCAGCCTCCGTATTGTTTCGTTCCGGAGGGCCCTTCCGCTTACGTCCGATGTTACCTCAGCAATCGAGGAATCGCAGTGACCCAGACAGTCCCCGGACCACGACTGCGCCGACTGCTCCCCCAGAGCAGCGCCGGTCTTGTCCTCACCCTCATCCTGACCAGCCAACTCATGGTCGTCCTCGACGCGACGATCGTGAACGTCGCGCTGCACGACATCCGCACCGCCCTCGGCTTCTCGGCCGAGAACCTCTCGTGGGTCGTCAACGCCTACACGCTGACCTTCGGCGGCCTGCTGCTGCTCGGTGCCCGCGCCGGTGACCTGCTCGGCCGCCGCCGCGTCTTCCTCGCCGGCATCGGCCTGTTCAGCGTCGCGTCGCTGCTCGGCGGCTTCGCCCAGAACCCGGGCGAGCTGCTCGCCGCCCGGGCCGTGCAGGGCGTCGGTGGCGCGCTCGCGTCGCCCTCGGCGCTCGCCCTGCTGATGACGATGTTCCCGGGCGCCCGTGAGCGCACCCGCGCCATCGGGCTCTACACCGCCGTCTCGATCGGCGGCGCGGCCGTCGGGCTCATCGCCGGCGGCATGCTCTCGCAGTGGGTGTCGTGGCGGTGGGTGCTCTTCGTGAACGCCCCGATCGGCGCGGTGCTGCTGCTGCTCGGTCCCGTGCTCGTCGAGACCCCGCGCCGCACCGGCCGCTTCGACATCGCCGGCGCCGTCACCTCGACGCTGGGCATGAGCGCGGTCGTCTACGGCTTCGTCGAGGCCGCCTCGAAGGGCTGGTCGGACGCCGAGACACTCGGCTCGTTCGTGTTCGGCGTGGCGTTGCTCGGGACCTTCGTGGCGGTCGAACTGCGCGCCGAGTCGCCCATCACGCCGCTGCGCCTGTTCGCCGACCGCCGCCGCTCGACGTCGTACCTGGCCCGGCTGCTGCTCGTGGCCGGGATGATGGGGATGTTCTTCTTCGAAGCGCAGAACCTTCGCCAAGTTCAAGGATACAGCGACCTTCAGACCGGTCTGGCGTTCTTACCTTTGACCGCGGTCGTCTTCGCCTCGTCGCAACTGTCGGCCCGCGTGCTCGTCGAGCGGTTCGGCAACTACTCGGTCATGGTCACCAGCCTGGCCTTCTCGACGACCGGGATGCTGACGCTCGCCGCCACCGGCGAGACGCGTAGCTATCTCCAACTAGCCGTCGCCCTCGTCATCTTTGGCTTGGGCAACGGCCTCGCCTTCGTACCGCTCACCACGGCGGCACTCGAAGGTGTCAACCCATCAGATGCTGGTGCGGCCTCCGGGCTGGTCAACGTCATGCAGCAACTCGGCGGCGCAGTCGGGCTGGCGGTACTGGTCAACATCTACGGCCACGCGTCGACCAGCGTGCTCAACCACCCCCACACAGGCGAATCCGCGTCGGCTTTGGGCCGTCGTGCCTTCACGGAGGGTGCCGGTCATGCGATTTGGTTCGCGGTCTTCTTTCTTGCCGCGACGTGGGTGCTCGTAGCCATGTTGCTGCGTCCGCGGAGGGCTGTCGCAGCTTGGGAGCCGACTGATGATCTCGCGGCGTCCCTTGAAAGCGCGGCCGCGCACGCTTGATGCTGTGGTGCCCTCCGGGAGCGGAGAAGGGTGAACTAAGCCGCCCCCGGAGGACCACCATGGATGATGTCAGGACTTCCCCGCCCTGCGTCAACACGTTCCATACATGGGGCAGCCCCAGGGCCGACGGCAACGTCCGCTACCCGCCGTCCGCCGATCGACTCATGCCAGCCGCGCACGCCAAGGGCAAAGCCGCCGTTCCAAGGCGTCGTTGCCTAGAGTGCGGCATGGGAACTACCCCACGACACGCAGCCAATCCCGAATCCGGACTTCCATGCGCTCGACATCTGCCTCAGTCAGCCGACCGGTATGCGCGAGCGCACGGCGCGTTCGATTGAGCTCCTCGAAATAGTATTGAACCCAAGCCCGGTCCCCGAGCAGCGCCTCGAAGTACACCCATTGCCTCAGAATGATATCGGCGTATTGGGGAAAGTCGACATATGACAGGAGCGACTCCCCACGCGGCCCGTGCCACCGCGCTTTTGCATCGTCATCTCGCCGCTTCTCCGCGCTTTTGCGAATTGCATCATCGACGCCATCTGCCCACCAGTTTTCCGCGAAGGCCTCGCGCAGTGTCGACTCGATCAGCTCGCGGATCGAGTTCTCCAGGCAGTACAAAAGCTCGTATACGTCACCCATGAATCGAGCCTGGGCGCGCGCGCCTTCGGAGAAGCTGGCGATTGCGCTCGGCTCCTCGGGAGCAGGCGAACGGTCATCTACGCCGAGAGCCCGATTAGCCCGGAGAACCCGGAACAGGAAGGCTTGTAACTCAGTGCCGGGAGAAATCACAACAGGTTAGCCTTCACGCTTCTGAAGATCGCATCGTATACCGCAACGTCCGTCGAAAGCGGCAGGTGCAGGTGGATGTCATGCCTCAGGGTCAGGACGCCTGTTCGACGATCCTCGTCAACGGTGTGATTATCGTTGTCGCCGGAGGACAGCGTCGGCAGATCATCCTCTGGCTTCGACACCTTCGGCTCGGTTGTCGCCGCTCCTGCACTGAAGTTAGCCAGGCTGCTGAGGGCCTTGAACGTGGTTGCCATCTTCTGATTGACGGCCTCACCCTTGTCCGAGAGCCGCCCGAACATCCCCGTCAAATCTTGCGATGATTTTTGATACGCTTGCGTGTCAATTGCGAACACGTCAGCGTAGCCCTCGCGGATGCCCTGAGCGAGGATCGCCTTCGCGATGCTCGGGTCCTTGAACCGACGGTACCTCTCGGTCGGCCCAGACGCGTCCGTTAGGAAGCCGATCGCCTTCAGCACCGGAATGATCGCCCGGTCGCTGGAACTCGCGAACCCGAGCTGCTTCAAGAACTCGAAGGTGAATCGTTCGGGAACGCCGGCTCGCTGAATTGCGTCGAAGATGGGCGCGACGTTCTTGGTCGACGTGAGATACGCGGTGGGAACTGGCATGTGGGCAGACTAAAGCGTGCAGCCGTCTACAGCGCGATGCGACGAGCCGATCTTGCCGGGCGTGGACGCTGCGCTCGACCAGCGGCATGGTCGCGCTCCGCCGCGACAGCGGCATGGTCGCGCTCCGCCGCGACAGCGGCTACTTGTTTCATTGACCCACGATCGGTGCCCGGCCAGGCTCGGTCGAGGTACCCGGTCTGACGCTCGGACAACGGCTGCCCACGCGGTGGCGTGTGGCTCTCCCATGGCTTGTGGCGGGCCGGGTACCGCCTGAGCGCCGAGAGGCTCCCGAGGGGAATGACAGCTCGCAGTAGCAGTGCCCTCCGCGCTCGACCCGATGGTTTGGCTCAACGAACGTGGAGGACGAGTTGGTGGATGCAGCTGCTGTGGTGATCGGGATGGACCCGCACAAGCGGTCGGCGACGGTCGAGGTGATGACTGGTGACGAGACCGTCGTCGACGGTGGCCGGTTCGCCACCGACGCGGCCGGTTACCGGGAGATGCGGGCGTTCGCGAAGCGGTTCCCGCAGCGGACGTGGGCGATCGAGGGCTGCAACGGCATCGGCCGGCACATCGCGATGAGGCTGGTCGCGGACGGTGAGACGGTGATCGACGTGCCACCGAAGCTGTCGGCGAAGATGCGGGTGTTCGCGACCGGTCAGGGCCGCAAGACCGACGCGACCGACGCCCACTCCGTCGCCCTGGTCGGCACCCGCATGGCCGGGCTGCGGCCGGTCGTCAACGACGAGCAGCTCGCCACACTTCGGGTACTCGTCGACCGCCGCCACGTCCTCGGTGAAGACCACACCCGCATGACCAACCAACTGCACGCCCTGCTGCTCGAACTGATCCCGGGCGGAGCGAAGAAGGACCTGTCCGCCGCGCAGGCCAAGGCGCTGCTTGCAAAGGTGCGGCCGCGGCGCCCCGCCAGCAACGCCCCCCGCCCCCTGCCGGCCCAGCGTGTCGGGTATGTCGCGCCGATAAAAACCCCCACCCACCCCCCCCAAAAAGAAGTGTCCCCC
>NZ_JBQCEE010000042.1:0-5840 GCF_051960575.1 Jatrophihabitans sp. | reverse complement strand
CCCACACCGTCCTCAGCGATGGCTAGCGGTCGTGCCCGTGGCCACGCTTCACGTTGGTGAAGATGTCCAGCCCGAAGGTACGCAGATCGGGCTGGGCCGCGAAGCCGAGGTGCCCCTCGTCGTCGAGGCCGAGCGACACCGAACCGGCACCGCCGGCGATCGGCTGCTTCTGGTTGCCGTGGGCGACGTCGAACAGGTCCTCCATCGTCCGCAGCCAGCTGTAGTGGTTGTAGTAGACCTTCGAGACCGTGCCCGGCTTGATCAGCGGGCTGATCAGCACCGAACCGGTGTCACCGCCGCCCGGCGTCTCGATCGTCGACGAGTACAGCGGGTCGTTGGCAGGGGTCTCCGCCGCGAGCGTCACGCTCGCGACATCGCCGGCCAGCGCCACCGGCGCGTTCGTCGTGCAGTCGACGACCTGGAACGAGCCGACGTAGGCCTTGTTCGCCGGGTTGCTCGCCGGCTTCGTCGCGGCCGCCGTGCTGCCGGTGTCGAAGCGCGGGCCGGCGTCGGTCACCGGGCCGACGCAGGAGTTCGCGGCGAACCCGGGCGTGCCGTCGACGATCCTCCGGCCGGCGTCCGGCGCCGTGATGTTCGGGTCGATCACCGTGTTGGTGCCGGTGATGCCACCGACGCCGACACTGTCGGTGCGCTGACCCGGGGTGAGGTTGCCGCCTCCACGGATGTAGAGGGGATCGAGCGCCGCGTCACCCGAGAGGTCGGCCGGACGGTCGATGAACGCGCTGTCACCCGGGCCCGGGTAGACCTGGTTGCCGTTCGCGTCGCGCAGCAGCGGGGTGTTCGGGCCGGCCGGCTCGATCGCCTTGTTCACCGGGCCGTGCCAGCTGTTGAAGCTCTCGCCGGCAGCGTCCGACTTGGCGTAGCCCGCGGCGGTGGCCGGCGTGCTGACACCGGTGCCGCCCGGGTTGTTCGCGTTGTCGAAGCTCGAGTTCGCGAACGGCGGGTTCGCCTCGTCGAAGGTGATGTCGATCAGACCGCCGTCCTTGAACGCGGCCGACTGCTCGATGAGCGGCACGTAGTACTTCAGAAACAGGTCGCTGGCGTAGAGGCCGCCGGTGTAGTTGGTCGGCGTGGTCTCCTCCGGCGCGTACGCGTCCTTGCCGGCCGGGTGGTAGACCGGGTTGCCGTTGACGTCGAAGGCACCGGACAGGTTGTTGCCGGCGCAGATCGCGTCGTGCGCGTCCGAGCAGTTGTTCGGCGTGATCCAGCTGAACGCCGGCGTCGTCGACGGGCTCTGCAGGTCGTGGACGAGACCGTTCGCCGGGTCGTCGAGGTTCGCGATCTGCGAACTGCTGCAGTCGGCCTGGTTGCTCAGCAGCGACTCGAACCACGGGAACGGGAAGTGCTTCGGCACGTACTGATCGGTGGCGTTGGCCGCGCCCGGGTTCGCGATGCCGGCGCCGGACGGGTCACCGGGGCCACCGCACTTGTTGACCGCGTGCTTCGGCGTCGTCGGTGTGGGCTCGGCATTGCCGAGGTCCTGGGCATAGCCCTTCCAGCTGACACCCGCGGCGTCGAACTGGTTGAACAGCGTCGGCACGCTCGCCGGGTAGACGCAACCGGTGCCGCCGTGGGCACCCTCGGCAGCGCCGCCGGCGACCGGGTTCGCGTAGGGCGCGCCCGTCTCGGCGAACTGGCCGCGGTCGGTGGTCGGGCCGTCCTTCGTCCCGTTGTCCTTGATCACCGACCCCTGCATGTCGGCGTACACGGGGCAGTCGTTCTGGTTGGCCGGCGACGGGCCCTGGCCGCTGACCATCGACTCGTAGTTGTCGAGCGAGAAGTGGCCGGTGCCGTAGTAGTTCGTGAGCAGCGCGCCCTGCGACGGCAGGGTCTTCCACAGGTAGCTGTTCTGGTTCAGCCCCGTGAAGGTCGCGTCGTAGGACTTGTTCTCGAGGATGATCAACCACACGTGCTTGACCGCACCGACGGGCGTGCCGCTCGCGGTCAGCGTGATGTGGTTCGGCGGTGCCGGCGGGTGGGCGTCGGCATTCGCGGGCAGGGTGGCCGCGAACGAGGCGGCGATCGCGATCCCGCCCAGACAGGTGAGGGTCTTCGCGCGCAGGCGGCGCGGACGTGGAGATGTCACGTCCTCCGACGCTAGGTCGACCGGGCGCATCGGGACAGACGCGCCGATGACGGGCGCGCGAATTGTTGTCGCCACCAACCGAACGGCAGGTGAAGGAAGGGTTGCGATGCGCGATCCGGTGACAGGCGGTGACGCTCAGTGGTCGAACCGCTGGCCGAATCTGTCGTGGTGCTGCCAGGCCGCGGTCGACGACGGCATCAACGCCGTCGCGAGCCCGACGCCGGCGACGAGGCTGAGCGCCACTGCGGCCAGCCGCACCGACCGCCGGCGCGCGACCGGGTCGCCGCCGGAGCGCGGCCGCACCTCGTGCCACGACTCGACGACCGCCTCGCGGATGTGGCCGAGGAAGTGCACGGTCATCAGCACGACCCAGACGATGAAGCTGGCCTGGTGCAGGGTGAGCACGGCGTCGTCGTGGCGGTCGAGCAGCAGCAGCCAGAGCCCGGTGCCGAGCAGGCTGAGCGAGCTGAGCACCACCAGCGGCCCGATGAGGCGCAGGACGATCGGTGGCGCACCACGCTGCACGTAGGCGTCGCGGCCGCGGTAGTACGAGCCCATCCGGTAGACGGTGCCGGCGGTCTTGAGCAGCACCGGCGGGATGAGCATGAGGCCCAGGAAGAGGTGCAGCGTGATCATGCCGCGCACGTCGAGCACGGTGACGCCCTCGACCAGGAGCATGGCGGCGAGCAGCAGTCCGGCGACGGCGGTGAGCCTCGCGTTGCCGCGGACACCGGTGTCCGCCTCGGGCGTGACCGCCGATCCGGCCATCGTGTGCGTCGCCATGCGCAGGGACCTCCCAGGGTGCTCGCAGCCACCCTCCCACCGCACACTGCCAGGCACCTGCCGCGAACCTTGAGATCAGCTGGGAGCCGGATCGTCCTCGACGAGGAACAGGGCCCGCCGGGGACAGGCACGCGCCGCGGCCCGGGCGGCGCGCTGGTCGGCACGGGTGGTCAACGGCCGCCGCGGCACGATCGGAAACCCCCACGCGTCCACGGTCAGCAGCCGGTCGGCCAGGTGCAGGCAGATGCCGACGCCGTCGCACGCAGCGGCGTCCCAGCGCAGCCCGATCGGGCTCGCGCCGGTCATGCGGGCACCTGTCGGGCGACGTCCGCGACCTCGCACCGGTGCGCGCGGTGCGCGTCGACGTCGGCGGCGAAGACCTGCAGCGCGGACGCGACCACCGCGACCGCGCCGTCGGGGTGGTGACAGGCGCCGCGTCCGGCGATCTGTTCGAGGTGCTCGCCGAGCACCCGGTGCGCCGCCCTGGCCCGGCGACCGCCGGCCAGCAGCCGGTCGAGGCCGTCGGCGAGGGCCGGGAGGCCGAACCGGCACGGCCCGCACTGCCCGGCGCCCTCGTCGGCGAGGTGGCGCGCGATCGCGGCGGTCACGCGCAGACCGCACTCGTCCGCGCCGAGCGGCCGCAGCACCCCGGCGCCCAGCGGCACCGGCGCGTCGCGTCGCAGGGCCGCCGCGGGTGACACGCCCTGTAGCTGCGCCCACGACGCCCATCGACCGCCGTACCCGCCGACGAGCACGGCCCGGCTGGCGCCGCCGGTCACGTCGGCGACCGCCTCGGCCAGCGAGCCGTCGAGGGGCCGTTCGACGACGGTGTGGCAGTCGGGCCGGACGACGGTGAGCAGCACGGTCGCCGCCGCGGCCCGGCCACGTGCGAGCAGGCCGATGCGGGCGAGCGTCTCGACGTTGTGCACCAGCGCCGCGCGGCGGGTGGCCGGCCGGCCCGCGGGTGCGGGGCGGCGCAGCACCGGCAGCAGCGGGCCGCCGTCGAGCGCCCGGACGATCGCCGAGCTCTCGCCCGCCAGGTACCGGCCGGGCGTGGTGCGCACGGTGACGGGCAGCGGCAGCCCGCCCGTCGCGCGCCGCTCGGCGAGCGCGGTCTCGATCGCGCGTCTCGCCGCCACCGACTCGGCGTGCAGCCAGACGACCGCCTCGTCGGCGCCGAACGCGCCGCCCACCGTCAGCAGGCCGTCGAGCACGAGGTGCGGGCGGAGCCGCAGCAACGCCTCGTCCTTGCGGCTGTCGGGTTCGCTCTCGGCCCCGTTGGCCACGACGCGCCGGACACCCGCGCCGTACCGCTGCCACTTGACGGCCACGGGCAGCTGCCCGCCGCCGCGCCCGGTGAGCCCCGAGGCCGCGACGCGGTCGAGCAGGTCGGCCGTCGACAGCGCCGCGCAGAGTCCGTGGGCGGCGGTGTGCGCCGCACCGTCGGGCGGGACACCCGCGGTCGACGCGTCGAGGTCGACGGGGGTGAGGAACAGCAGCGGCGCCGTCATGGCCGTCCACCGGTCCGGGCCGGCGACGACCACCGCGACGCCGCGGTCAGCACGACCGCCGCGCCGGTCGCCGCGTAGATCCCGACGAGCCGTCCGGTGTCGACGCCGACGAGGAACCCTTGCCAACAGGCGAGCACGAACGCGGTGAGGCCGAGGTGGTGCAGCGGGCGCCACAGGCGGCCGGGCAGTCGTCCGGCGACCGCGGCCGACACCCCGGCCAGCAGGAAGATCCAGAGCGCGATGAGGCCGAGCGTCACCGGCCAGGGACGGTAGGCCGAGCCGAGCGGCACCGCGGCGCCGACCCAGCCCACGCCGGCCCACCGATCGGTGCCGAGCACGACGACGTGCGCCGCCGTGAACAGCGTCGTGAACAGCGCCAGCGCGATGTGCAGCCGGATCACGCCGGGACGCGCGCCGCCGCGCTGGCGGCGGGCGGGACGGGCGAGCGTCAGGCCGACCACGACCAGCGCAGCCAGCAGCAGGAACGCGCACACGCCGGTCGCCCGGCCGACGATCCACGGCGCCATCCGGTTGCCACGCACGGCCGTGATCGTGAGCCCGACGATCAGGCCGGTGAGCGCCATGCTCGTCACGACACCGATCTGGCCGATGCGTTCGCGCATCGTCGGCAGCGTGGTCATGCGTCCTGCCAGACGACGTAGGGTCGCGCCGGCCCGGTGATCGTCACGGCACCACCGGTCGTGACCCAGACGGCGGCGAGGTCACGCTCGGCCGCGGCAGCGCCGATCGCGTCGACCCCGTGCAGGAACAGCACCTTGCTCCAGACCTCGGCCTCGGCCGGGTCCTCGGCGACGACGGTCACCGCGGCGAGCGTGGTGTCACCGCAGTCGCCGGTGCGCGGGTCGATGAGGTGGTGCACCGTGCGTCCCCCGGCCCGCCAGTGCCGCACCCTCGTGGACGAGGTGGCCACCGCCCGGTCGGACAGGCGCAGCACGGCCACCGGACGCTCGCCGCCGGCCGGGTTCTCGACGCCGACGCGCCACCCGTCACCGGCCGGGCCGCCGCCGACGGCGACACAGTCGCGGCCGGCGTCCAGCAGGAACTCGGCAGCACCGTCGGTGCGCAGGCGGTCGGCGGCCCAACTCAGCGCGAGCCCCTTGCCGATGCCGCCCAGGTCGATCGGGTCGACGCCGATGCGCACGGCCGACCGCGCCGGGTCGATACCCGGACGCCAGCGCCCGTCGAGCGGCACGGCCGGCGCGATCCGGTCGCGTGCGCGCACCTCGGCAAAGGTCGCCTCGTACCCGAGCCGGCGCAGGGCACCGAGCACGCGCGGGTCGAACAGCCCCTCGGTGCTCGCATGGGCGGCGGCGGCCTCGGTGACGGCGGCCAGGCAGTGCGCGCCGACCGTCGCCCACCCGTCGCCCGCGGCGTTCGCGCGCATCAGATCGCTGTCGTCGTCGAAGCGGGTGCACTCG
>NZ_JBQCEE010000041.1:0-7997 GCF_051960575.1 Jatrophihabitans sp. | reverse complement strand
CTCGCGCTCGGCCCACGACGCGTCGTACCAGTCGGCGACGGCCACCCGCGAGCTCGCCCACGCGACGCGCAACCATCACAGCCAGATGCAGGACATCAAGCAGGTCGACACGTCCTACCACGCCTCGTTGGCGCAGGCCGGGGGCAATCCGGCCGCGGCGACGGTCGACCACCACCAGCGCATGCAGCAGCACGAGCAGAACCGGCAGGAGGCGGTGCGGCAGGCCCAGCTGCTCGACGCCAAGGGCGACGAGTACGACGCGATGCTCAAGCGCACGAGCTGGCCGCGCATGAGCAGCCGCGGAACGACGACGACCCCGCCACCGCGCACGCACCCGGTGGTGTCGCCGCCGCCGACCTCGGTGCCGCCCGACACCGTGCACCCGAACCCGGTCACGGTCGACCCGACCACCACCGTCACGCCACCGCCGACAATCAGGAAGTCGAATGATCTGGTCGGCTCGGACACCGGCGGTGCCACGACGAGCGCCGGCCTGATCGGCGGCACCGGCGGCGGCCCGCTGGGTGGCTCCGGCTCGGGTTCCGGCCTCGGTTCCGGCCTGGGCGGGTCGGGTCTGGGCGGCTCGGGTCTGGGCGGTTCCGGCGGCGGGCTGTCGGGCCTCACGGACGGCCTGGCCGGAGGTCTGGAGGGCGGTCTGGCCGGCGGCCCCGGTGGTGAGGGCGCCCGCGGCGGGCTCGGAGCGAATGCGCTCGCCGAGGAGGCCCGCACGGGATTCCGCCCCGGCGCAGCGGCCGGCGAGGGCGCGCGCGGCGGCATGTACGGCCCGGGCGGCGGGTCACGTCGCGGCGGTGGCGACGAGGAGGAGAAGCGTCGCCCCGACTACCTGGAGGAGCCCGACGACCCGTGGGGCGTCGGCATCGACAAGGCCGTGCCCTCGGTCATCGGCGGGGAGGACGACGCATGACGCAGGACAAGGCCGAATTCGTCGGCGAGGCGGTCGGTCAGGTCGTGTGGGTCGGGCCGACCACCCACCCACCCGCGCCGCACTACACCGACACCCTCGACTCGACCGCGGTGGCCGGCGGCGCGGGCGACGTGCAGGTATCGCCGGCCGAGCTGGACCGGTACATCGCGAACCTGCAGGATTTCCTCGCGCAGATCCAGCAGACCGTCGCGAGCAACGAGGCGGCGTTGAGCCGGCCCGACCAGGTGCTCGTGCTCGGCCCGCAGATCGGTGGCGTGGCGCGCGCGGTGGAGACCGCGGGACGCAAGTCGGACCGGCTCATGCGCACGCTGCAGACGTTCCACGAGGCTCTCTCGCACGACGTCGCCGCGGTGCAGGCGGCGCGGCAGAGCTACGTGGGCACCGACGAGGACGCGGCGCTGAACATCGCGCAGGCCGGCGGCGCGGTCTGAGGCATCGCGCCACCCTTGGTGCTCGCGACGCTCCGGCTCGCCGCACGGGTGGACGAGCGGGCGACGCGTGCCGAGGAGCACCTGCTGGCCACGCTCGCGGGCCACAGCGGGACCAGGCGCATCGACGGCGTCGAGTCGGCGGTGCGCACCTCGATGCACATCGCGACGCGCAACTCCGCCGGGCTGTCCGAGGCGATCGGGTCGGTGCGACGCATGCTGCGCAAGAACCTCAGCGATCTGTACGAGGCCTACGCGGCGTACCTGCGCGCCGACGACGACGCAACCAACCAGCTGGTGGCCGCGGGCCGGCCCCTCGACGCGCTCGACGGCTGGACCATGCGGTGACGCTCCGTACACTGACCTGTTGTGCCTGTCGAGTCGCTGTTCCCCGCCCTGGAAGCCTTGCTGCCCAAGGTCAGCAAGCCCATCCAGTACGTCGGCGGTGAGCTGAACGCCCGCATCAAGGACTGGGACGCCGCAGAGGTCCACTGGGCCCTGATGTACCCCGACGCGTACGAGGTCGGCCTGCCCAACCAGGGCGTGCAGATCCTGTACGAGGTGCTCAACGAGCGCGAGGACGCGCTGGCCGAGCGCACCTACTCGGTGTGGCCCGACCTCGAGGCGCTGATGCGCGAGCACGGGGTCGGCCAGTTCACGGTCGACGCGCACCGTCCCGTGGCCGCGTTCGACCTGCTGGGTGTGTCGTTCTCCACCGAGCTCGGCTACACCAACCTGCTCACCGCCCTCGATCTGTCCGGGGTGCCTCTGCATGCTGCCGACCGCGACGAGACGCATCCGGTCGTGGTGGCCGGTGGGCACGCCGCGTTCAACCCCGAGCCGATCGCCGACTTCGTCGACGCCGCCGTGCTCGGCGACGGCGAGCAGGCCGTCGGCGCGATCACCGATGTGGTGCGCGACTGGAAGCGCGCGGGACGTCCGGGTGGCCGTGACGAGCTGCTGCTGCGCCTGGCCGCCACCGGCGGGGTCTACGTGCCGCGCTTCTACGACGTCACGTACCTGCCCGACGGTCGGATCGAGGCCGTCGTGCCCAACCGTCCCGGCGTGCCGGAGCGGGTCAGCAAGCACACCGTCATGAACCTCGACGAGTGGCCGTACCCGAAGACACCGCTGGTGCCGCTGGCCGAGTCGGTGCACGAGCGCATGTCCGTCGAGATCTTCCGTGGCTGCACGCGCGGCTGCCGGTTCTGCCAGGCCGGGATGATCACCCGTCCTGTGCGCGAGCGCAGCATCGAGACCGTCGGCGCGATGGTCGACGCGGGCCTGCGCGCGACGGGGTTCGAGGAGGTCGGCCTGCTGTCGCTGTCCAGCGCCGACCATAGCGAGATCGGCGAGATGGCCAAGCAGCTCGCCGACCGCTACGCCGAGGACAAGGTCAGCCTCTCGCTGCCGTCGACGCGCGTCGACGCGTTCAACATCGACCTGGCCAACGAGTTCTCCCGCAACGGGCGCCGCTCGGGGCTCACGTTCGCGCCCGAGGGCGGGTCGGAGCGGCTGCGCCGCGTCATCAACAAGATGGTCAGCAAGGACGACCTGATCCGCACCGTCACCGCCGCGTACGGGCAGGGCTGGCGGCAGGTGAAGCTGTACTTCATGTGCGGTCTGCCGACCGAGACCGACGAGGACGTGCTCGAGATCGCCGAGATGGCGCACGACGTCATCCGGGCCGGCCGCGCGGCGTCGGGCACGAAGGACATCCGCTGCACCGTCTCGATCGGCGGGTTCGTGCCGAAGCCGCACACCCCGTTCCAGTGGGCGGCGATGAGCGATCCCGCCACGATCGACAGCCGCCTTGCCAAGCTGCGCGCTGCGATCAACGCCGACCGCTCGCTGGGCCGCAACATCGGCATGCGCTACCACGACGGCGAGCCGTCGCTGGTCGAGGGACTGCTCAGCCGCGGCGACCGCCGCGTCGGTGCCGTCATCGAGGCGGTCTGGCGTGACGGCGGCCGCTTCGACGGCTGGTCGGAGCACTTCTCGTTCCAGCGCTGGATGACCGCCGCCGAGCAGACCGGCGTCGACGTGCACTGGTACACGACCCGCGAGCGCGACGGCGACGAGGTGCTGCCCTGGGACCACCTCGACTCGGGCCTCGACAAGCAGTGGCTCTGGGACGACTGGCAGGACGCGCTGGGGGAGTTCGAGCAGGACGACTGCCGCTGGACGCCGTGCTTCGACTGCGGCGTCTGCTCGAACATGGGCACGGACATCCAGATCGGCCCGACCGGGCGCTCGCTGCTGCCCGTCCTGCCGCGCTGACCCGGCCGTTCCGCCCCGTCCGCGAGCCCCGCGGAGGGTCGTCGACCGCCCCGGCGCGCGTCCGGGCGGAATGTCGGGTTTAATCAAGCCCGAGTGCACCCGGAGACAGCGTTGGGGGACGTCGGCATGCCACGAACGGTGAGCGCCGCGGCGACGGTGTCGTCGGTGCTGCTCGCGGCCGCGCTGAGCGCCGGCTGCACGTCGTCCGGCTCGCCGAAGGCCGATGCCCCGTCGTCGACGCCCGCGACCTCGGCGACCTCGTCCGCCGCCCCGACGTCGACCACGCCCGCGCCGTCGAGCAGCAGCGCCACGAGCGCCGCGCCGCCGCCGCTCTCGCCGTTCGAGGCGGACCCGGCCGTCCGGGCGCTGCGGCTGTTCGGTGCCGAGGGGGCGCGGGCCATCACCGCCGGCAAGGTCACGACGCCCGCCTTCGACGCGACGATGACCCCCACCCTGCGTCCGGACGCGAAGTTGTTCACGGGCGACGAGCGTGGCCTGCGCTATCCGGGGCCGCTGCCCTTCACCCCCGTCCGGGTGCAGGTGCGGTCGGGCACCGAGCGCGAGGTGCGGCTGTGCATCGTGGCGCAGGGCTTCGCGGTCAGCCCGAAGACCGGCAAGCCGGTCACCAAGCGCGCCGTCCAGGCGATCGACGCGACGGTCGTGCGCCAGGGCGGGGTGTGGCTGGTCAACACCTTCGAAGGCGCGTCGTTCTCGTGCGCCGGCGTGACGATCCAGGAGCCGACATGGTCTCAGTCCTGACGTCCTGGCGGGCCCGTGCGGCAACCGTCCTCGCGCTGGTCGCCGTCGTGCTCCTCGCGGCGGCACCGTCCGCGTGGGCGTTCGGTCACCAGCCGCCGGGCGGCGGCGGCAACCCCACCCCGCCGCCGTCGGACCAGTCGGGCGGATCGTCCGGCGGCAACGCGCAGACCACGACGCAGAACTGCTCGGTGTACGCGACGCCCACCGACATCGGCCTGTCGTGCATCGGCGGCGGCGAGGGCGACATCACCACGGTGAAGGATCTCCTGCACGGCGACCCGGTGCCGACGTGCTGGGACGACCCCATCAGCGACAGCGACCTGCAGCACATCTACGGCTACGAGAAGGTCGACGGCGTCACCTACTACCTGCACTCGTGCATCACCGGGCTCGACGTGAACCGGTCGCTGTTCTACCAGCCGGACCTCAACCTCTCGCAGAGCGTCATCGAGATCCCCGACCCGGCGGCGCGGTGCCCGCGCCCGTTCACGACCGACCAGGTCGGGAAGTGCGTGCAGTGGCTCACCGCCCACCAGCACGACGTCGTCAGCCACGTGATCACCGCGGGCGCCGAGATCCCGGGCGTCGTGATCGCCGAGCGGCCCTCGCCGAAGGTGCGCACCGACCAGCCGACCGCCTTCGTCGACACCAACCGGCTGCTCGACACCCCGGTGCGCCAGATCGGGGGCGTGCGGGTCTGGGCCGTGCTCGACGACCAGTACATCGAGCCGAACGGTGCCGGCGTCGCACCGCGGAAGCAGTGCCGCCTCACCGCCGACGTGCAGGCCGACGACACCCCCGACACCGCGCCGGACGCCTGCTGGTGGAGCTATCCGCAGTCGTCGGCCGGCCAGCCGGGCAAGGTCTATCCGTTCCGGGCGTCGGTGCACTGGACCGTGTACTACGCCGACCGCGCCGGCACCCACGTGCTCGCGCAGTTCGTCAAGTACTCGCAGCTGCAGCTGCCGGTCTACGACGTGCAGGAGCTCGTCACCGATTAGCCGGGGCGCCCGCTGCGTAGGTTCCATGGCATGGAGTACCGCACCCTCGGACGCAGCGGCTGCGCCGTCTCGTCCCTCTGCCTCGGCACGATGACCTTCGGCGCCGAGAGCGCCGAGGACGTCGCCCACGCCCAGCTCGACCGCTTCGTCGAGGCGGGGGGCACGTTCGTCGACACCGCCGACGTGTACTCGGCCGGCGTGTCGGAGGAGATCATCGGCCGCTGGTTCGCCTCGCGTCCGGCCGACGTCACCGAGGCGGTGGTGCTGGCGACGAAGGGACGCTTCCCGACCGGCACCTCGCCGAACAGCACCGGGCTGTCGGCGCGGCACCTCACCCGCGCCCTGGACGCGTCGCTGCGACGCCTCGGCGTGGACGCGGTCGACCTCTACCAGGTGCACGCGTTCGACCCCTGCACGCCGATCGACGAGACGGTGCGCACGCTCGACGGGTTCGTCCGGGCCGGGAAGATCCGCTACTACGGCCTGTCGAACTTCACCGGCTGGCAGCTCACCAAGCTGGTGCACGTCGCCCGTGCGCTCGGCGCGGCACCGCCGGTGACGCTGCAGCCGCAGTACAGCCTGCTCGTGCGCGAGATCGAGTGGGAGATCGTGCCGGCGTCGCTGGACGCGGGGCTGGGCCTGCTGCCGTGGAGCCCCTTGGGCGGCGGCTACCTCTCGGGCAAGTACCGGCGCGACCAGCGGCCGACGGGCGCGACGCGACTCGGCGAGGACCCGGGCCGCGGCATGGAGGCGTGGGACCGCCGTGCCACCGACCGCACGTGGGACGTCATCGCCGCGGTGCAGGACATCGCCGAGGCGCGGGGCGTGTCGATGGCCGAGATCGCGCTGGCGTGGGTCACCGACCGGCCGGGCGTGACCTCGACGATCCTCGGCGCGCGCACCCTCGAGCAGCTTGAGACGAACCTGCGGGCCGCCGACCTGCACCTCACGGCCGACGAGACCGCCCGGCTGGACGAGGTCAGCGCGCCGCCGGTCGGCGACTACCCGTACGGCGAGCTGGGCCTCGACCAGCGCAGCCGCACGCTCGCCGACGGGTGGTGATGGCCCGGCTGGCAGACTGACCGGCATGGCACGCCGTGTTCCCGAGGGCCCGCCGCCGGCGCCCACGGTGCAGCGGCTGCGGGTGCGCTACGCCAAGCGCGGACGGCTGCGGTTCACGTCCCACCGCGACTTCGCCCGCGCGTTCGAGCGTGCGCTGCGCCGCGCCGACGTCCCGATGGCCTACTCGGCGGGGTTCACACCCCACCCGAAGATCAGCTACGTCGGCGCGTCGCCGACGGGTGTCGCCAGCGAGGCCGAGTACCTCGAGATCGGCCTGACCGAGCAGCGCTCGCCCGAGGCGCTGCGGGCGGCGCTGGACGCCGCGCTGCCCGATGGGATCGACATCGTCGAGGTCGTGCCGGCCGGCCCCGGGTCGCTGGCCGACCGGATGGAGGCCTCGCACTGGCGCATCGAGCTGCCCGGGGTGTCCGTCGAGACGCTGCAGGAGGCCGTCGACGACTTCCTGGCGCGGGCCGAGGTGCCCATCGAGCGCATGCTCAAGACCGGTCTGCGGACGATCGACGTGCGTGCCGCGGTGATCTCCGCCGGGGTCAGCGGCGCTGCTGATCACGGCCCGGGTGTGGCGCGTGCGATACTGGACGTGGTCGTGCGGCAGGTGACCCCTACCGTCCGACCCGACGACGTTCTCGCCGCGCTGCGTTCGGTCGCCGGTCTCGCCCCCGCGGCGCCGCCCCTGGCGGTGCGCGTGGCGCAGGGTCCGCTCGACGACACCGGCCCGGTGGTGGTTGTCGGTGACCCGCTGGCCGCCGACCGATCCGCCGGTCACACGGCCCCGTCGGCGTAGCAAGCCTGATCGCTCGACAGCAGTGCAACCGGGCCGCACCCAGCGGTCCCGATGAAGACTTCGCGGACGGTCGGTCCGCCCCGCGGGACCCTCCCGCCGGATCGGCCGCTCGCCACAACCGCCCCTGTGCGGTGGCGTTCGACCTGGACGCCCCCGGGGGCCGAACGGAGTGACCCGAGCACATGCTCGAACCCACCGACAGCACCGACACCACCACCGACAGCACGCCGGACACCGGCACGCTGCAGGACGCGGGCCAGACGGCCGCGGCGGAGACAGCGGCGCCGGCCAAGGCGCCGCGCAAGCGGGCGCCGCGCAAGGCGGCCGCGAAGAAGGCGGCCCCGCCGGCCGAGGCGCCGGTCGAGGCGGTCGTCCCCGCGGACGTGCCGCTGCCGGCCGTGGCGCCGTCCGACGCGGCCGACGTGCCCGTCGTCGTCTCGCCCGAGGCCGCCGACGCCGCGGCTGACGCAGCCGCCGCCGAGGCCGCGGCCCCGGCGAAGAAGGCGGCCCGCAAGCGGGCGCCGCGCAAGACCGCCGCCGCCCGCGCCGCCGAGGCAGCTGCGGCCGAGGCCGAGGCGGCCGAGGCGGCTGCTGCGGTCGAGGCCGCCGCCGAGCTCGTGCCGCCCGCCGACGAGGCCGCCACCGCCGAGGCGCCGGCCGTCCCGGCGAAGAAGGCCCCGCGGAAGCGGGCCCGGAAGGCGACGGCCCCGGCCGGT
>NZ_JBQCEE010000040.1:0-8635 GCF_051960575.1 Jatrophihabitans sp. | reverse complement strand
CCAGGGCCGAGCGGGTGTCGAAGTCGAGGTAGTCGAGAGCGAGGCGCCGGAAGATGTAGTCCATCACCGACTGCGCCATGCGGATGTCCGGGTCGTCCGTGAGGCCGGCCGGCTCGAAGCGCATGTTGGTGAACTTCTGCACGTAGGTCTCGAGCGGCACGCCGTACTGCAGGGCGATCGAGATCGCGATCGAGAAGGCGTCCATGACACCGGCCAGGGTCGAGCCCTGCTTGCCGAGCTTGAGGAACACCTCGCCGAGACCGTCGTCCGGGTACGAGCCGGCCGTCATGTAGCCCTCGGCGCCGCCCACGGTGAACGACGTCGTGCGCGACGGACGCGACTTCGGCAGGCGCTTGCGCACCGGGCGGTACTCGACGACCGCGGTCGTCTCCTCGGCCTCGGCGGTGCTGCTGCTCTTGGCGTCCTTGCCCGCGGACAGCGGCTGGCCGACCTTGCAGTTGTCGCGGTAGACGGCGAGGGCCTTGAGGCCGAGCTTCCAGCCCTGGAAGTAGACGTCCTCGATGTCCTCGATGGTCGCCGTCTCGGGCAGGTTGACCGTCTTCGAGATCGCGCCGGACAGGAACGGCTGCACCGCGGCCATCATGCGCACGTGACCCATGGGCTTGATGGCCCGGGCGCCCATCGCGCAGTCGAAGACCTCGTAGTGCTCCGGGCGCAGGCCCGGCGCGTCGACGACATGGCCGTGCTCGCCGATGAACTCGACGATCGCCTCGACCTGCTCCTCCTGGTAGCCCAGGACGCGCAGCGCGCGCGGCACGGTCTGGTTGACGATCTGCATCGAGCCGCCGCCGACCAGCTTCTTGAACTTCACCAGCGCGAGGTCGGGCTCAACACCGGTGGTGTCGCAGTCCATCATCAGGCCGATCGTGCCGGTCGGGGCCAGCACCGAGGCCTGCGCATTGCGCCAGCCGTTCTTCTCGCCGATCTTGTTGCCGCGCTGCCACTCCTCCGTGGCCACCGCGAGCACCGCGCGGTCGTTGGTGTGCAGCGGGCGCACCTGGTCGTTCGCGGCGGCGTGCTTGCGCATCACCCGGGCGTGCGCCTTGGCGTTGCGGGCGAAGCCCTCGTACGGGCCGACGATGCCGGCGAGCTCGGCCGAGCGGCGGTACGCGACACCGGTCATCAGCGAGGTGATCGCCGCGGCGAGCGAGCGGCCGCCGTCGGAGTCGTAGGCCAGGCCGGACGCCATGAGCAGCGCGCCGAGGTTGGCGTAGCCGATGCCGAGCTGGCGGTAGGCGCGCGTGTTCGTGCCGATCGCCTCGGTCGGGAAGTCGGCGAAGCAGATCGAGATGTCCATCGCGGTGATGATCAGCTCGACGGCCTTGACGAACTTCTCGGTCGCGAACCGGTTGTCGGCCTCGAGGAACTTCATGAGGTTCAGCGACGCGAGGTTGCACGAGCTGTTGTCGAGGCTCATGTACTCCGAGCACGGGTTCGACGCGGTGATGCGCCCGGTCTCGGGGTTGGTGTGCCAGTCGTTGATCGTGTCGTCGTACTGGATGCCCGGGTCGGCGCACTCCCATGCCGCCTTCGCGACCGAGCGGAACAGGCCCTTGGCATCGACGTGCTCGATGACCTCGTGGGTGCTGCGGGCGCGCAGGCCGAACTCGGTGCCCTGCTCGACGGCCTTCATGAACTCGTCCGAGACGCGGACCGAGTTGTTCGCGTTCTGGTACTGGACGCTGGTGATGTCGGCACCACCGAGGTCCATGTCGAAGCCCGCGTCGCGCAGCACGCGGATCTTCTGCTCCTCGCGCGCCTTGGTCTCGACGAACTCCTGGATGTCCGGGTGGTCGATGTCGAGCACGACCATCTTCGCCGCGCGCCGGGTGGCGCCGCCGGACTTGATCGTGCCGGCCGACGCGTCCGCACCCCGCATGAAGCTGACCGGGCCCGAGGCGGTGCCGCCGGAGCTCAGCAGCTCCTTCGACGAGCGGATGCGCGAGAGGTTGAGGCCGGCGCCGGAGCCGCCCTTGAAGATCAGCCCCTCCTCGCGGTACCAGTTGAGGATCGAGTCCATCGTGTCGTCGACGGCGAGGATGAAGCAGGCGCTGACCTGCTGCGGCGACGTCGTGCCGACGTTGAACCACACCGGCGAGTTGAAGCTGAACACCTGGTGCAGCAGCATCCAGGTCAGCTCGTGGTCGAAGATCTCGGCGTCGACCTCGGACGCGAAGTAGCCGTACTGCTCACCCGCGGCGCGGTACTTGCCGACGACGCGGTCGATCAGCTGGCGCAGCGACCACTCGCGCGCCTCGGTGCCGACGGCGCCGCGGAAGTACTTGGTCGTGACGATGTTGGCGGCGTTGACCGACCAGAAGTCCGGGAACTCGACGCCCCGCTGCTCGAAGTTGATCGACCCGTCGCGCCAGTTCGTCATCACGACGTCGCGTCGTTCCCAGGTCACCTCGGCGTACGGGTGCACGCCCTCGGTCGTGTAGATGCGCTCGACCCGCAGGCCGCGCGACGAGTAGTGCGGAGCAGGGGATGCGGTGACGTCGGCCTCGGTCATGGGCCAGGTCCTTCCTTCGTGCTGCGGACGGGGGTGTGGGGACGGCATGGTGCGGTGTCGTGCGGTGGTGCACAGCGCAGAGCGCCCGGCCCGGGAGGGGCGGCCGGGGTGGAACCGATCAGGGAGAAGCAGTGGTGGGTCGAGCGGCGCGGAGTTCGGCGATCGCCTTGGCGAAGTCGTCGGCCGAGCTGAACGCCTGGTACACGGACGCGAAGCGCAGGTAGGCGACCTCGTCGAGCTCACGCAGCGGGCCGAGGATGGCGAGGCCCACCTCGTCGCTCGGGATCTCGGCGACACCCTGGGCGCGGATCGTGTCCTCGACGGTCTGGGCGAGCTGGGCGAGGGCGTCCTCGTCCACCGGCCGGCCCTGGCAGGCCCGGCGCACACCGTGGATCACCTTGGCCCGGGAGAAGGGCTCGGTGACGCCGCTGCGCTTGATGACGGCGAGGGTCGCCTCTTCGAGGGTGGTGAAGCGCCGGCCGCACTCGGGGCACGAGCGACGGCGGCGGATGACCTGCCCCTCGTCCTGCTCGCGGGAGTCGACGACGCGCGAGTCTGGGTGGCGGCAGTACGGGCATCGCATCGCCGTTCCCCTCCTTCCCGCGTCCGTCTCGACCGGCCGTGTGATGTCCGGAATCCGCCGGCCTGTGCACGGAGCTGTGCACCGCCTTGTGCAGATCCTGTGTGCAGCCTTCCCAGACTGTGGACAACCGGACCCATCATGTGGATGACTTACATCAGTGTAACTACTAGATGTAGGGGTCACGGTAGCCACGTGACGCGCAGCACGCAAGGGTCAGTTCCGGCGCGTCGCGCCGATCCCCAGAGCCCGGGCGATCAGGGGACGCGGAGCTGCTGACCAGCGCGCACGACGTCGTCGCGGAGGTGGTTCGCCGCCTGCAGGTCGGCCACCTCGGCGCGCGGGTCGCGGTCGGGCGCCACCCGCGTCGCGATCGTCCAGAGGCTGTCGTCCGGCCCGACGGTGACGACCGAGCCGGCTGGGACGGCGTGGGACGGCGAGGCCGCGGGTGCGTCGTGCCGCGCGAGCGCGATGAGCGCCAGGCACAGCACCGCGACGGCCAACGTCGCCACCCGCACGCCGCGGCGGGTCAGTCGCCAGGTGGTCGTGCGAGCGGGCGGCACCAGGTACGTGACGGAGGCCGGCCGACCCCCGCGGCGGCGCCCCGCCGGCCGGGGCGCGCGGGCCGGCGGAGGCGCCGCCGGGAACGGCGACACGTCGGGGCAGATTGCGAGGTCGTAGGCGACGGACATGACATGCTCTCCCTGGCTCCTGGTCGAACGGGCATTCGATAGAACGCCTTTTCGAATGTGTACCAGGACCCTCTGACAAGAAACAGGTCGTCGGCGTGTCTTCGAACAAATGTTTGAGATTCGTGACCGTTCGCACTAGCGTTCGGGGCCGGACGATCAACCCGCGAGACCCACTCCAGTGAGGAGATGACGATGCCGCCGAAGGCCCAGAAGCCGGCGAAGCCCGCCGCGGCCGCTGCCGCGACCACCGGGCGCCGCACCAAGCGCGCCGCAGACGCCCCCGAGGCCGAGGTGGTGGCCCTGCCCGCCGCCGAGCCCGAGCGCCGGCGGCCCGGACGCCCGAAGGTCACCGAGCTCCCCGACCCGGTCACCGGCCTGACCCGGCGCCAGCAGGCGATCCTGGACGTCATCCGTGACTCGGTCGAGCGTCGGGGCTACCCGCCGAGCATCCGCGAGATCTGCGAGTCGGCCGGGCTCGCGTCCACCTCGAGCGTCGCCCACCAGCTGGCGATGCTCGAGCGCAAGGGCTTCATCCGCCGCGACGCGAACCGGCCGCGTGCCGTCGACGTGCGCACCGGTGGCACCGGCATCGGCCGCGGCAAGGCGGCCCGCCGGGCCGTGGCCGTCACCGCCGAGGCCCCGCGCGGCGACGCGCCGGTCTTCGTCCCCCTCGTCGGCCGCATCGCGGCCGGCGGGCCGATCCTCGCCGAGCAGCAGATCGAGGACGTCTTCCCGCTGCCGAAGGCACTCGTCGGCGAGGGCACGCTGTTCCTGCTCAAGGTCAGCGGCGACTCGATGGTCGACGCGGCGATCGCCGACGGCGACTGGGTCGTCGTCCGCCAGCAGCCGACGGCCGACAACGGCGACATCGTCGCGGCCATGCTCGACGGCGAGGCGACCGTGAAGACCTTCCAGCGCAAGAACGGTCACGTCTGGCTGCTGCCGCACAACGAGGCCTACTCCCCCATCGCCGGCGACGAGGCCACCATCCTCGCCAAGGTCACGGCGGTGCTGCGGCGCCTCTGCCCCCACCACCCCGACAGCCCACGAGGCCGGCCGCGGTTGCGGCCGGCCTCGGTCGTGCAGTACGGCGTCCCTGCCGTGCGGGCCCGGTCAGCCCTGCGACCCCTGCGGGGTCGGGCGCGGACGCGGTCTCGGCGCGGTCTCGGCGACGGTGTGGGCGAGCCCGCCCTCGGGCTCGACGACGCGCGGGGCCTCGATGGCCTTCGGCTGCTCGGCGGTGCGCTCGGCGTGCTCGGCCCGCTTCTTGTCGTCCTCGCTCATGCCCTTGATCTCGGTCCTGAAGATCCGCATCGAGCGGCCGAGCGAGCGGGCCATGTCGGGGAGCTGCTTCCAGCCGAAGAAGAGCACCAGGGCGACGATGGCGATGACGATCAGGTGCCCGGGACTGAAGAATTCCATGCGATCTCCTCGGCCGGTGGGACGGCGATGGGCTCCAGGGTACGCGCTCGCGGGCCGGCGTCCCGGTGAACGGACGGTGGACGACCTGGGGAGGGCCTACGAACGTTGATCGGCCGCCAGGGCGAACGGCTTGAGCTCGGCGGCCATCATCGGGTCGACGCGCGCCCGCAGCCGGGTGCCGTCGCCGGTGTGCTCGCTGGCGAGGATCTCGGCGTGGTCGTGCACCCGGGCCACCAGGTCGCCCCGCGTGTAGGGCACCAGCACGTCGACCTCGACCGCCGGTCGGGGCAGGCGCGCCTCGATGACCTCGCGCAGCTCGTCCAGCCCGGCGCCGGTGCGCGCCGAGACGAACAGGGCGTCGGCCGCGAGCCGCTTGAGCCGCAGCAGCAGGTCGCCGTCGGCGGCGTCGACCTTGTTGAAGACCAGCTGCTCGGGCACGGCGAGGGCGTCGATGTCGGCGAGCACCTCGCGTACCGCCCGGATCTGGGCCTCGGGGTCGGCGTCGCTGGCGTCGACGACGTGCAGCAGCAGGTCGGCGTCCGCCACCTCTTCGAGGGTCGACCGGAACGCCTCGACGAGCTGCGTGGGCAGGTGCCGCACGAAGCCGACCGTGTCGGCGAGGGTGTAGACGCGGCCGTCGGCGGTCTCGCTGCGCCGCACGGTCGGGTCGAGGGTGGCGAACAGGGCGTTCTCGACCAGGACGCCGGCGTCGGTGAGCCGGTTCAGCAGCGACGACTTGCCGGCGTTGGTGTACCCGGCCAGCACGACGCTGGGGACGGCGCCGCGCTGCCGCGACGAGCGCTTGACGTCGCGGGCGGTCTTCATCTCCTTGATGTCGCGCCGCAGCTTCGCCATGCGCTGGTTGATGCGGCGGCGATCGATCTCGATCTTCGTCTCACCGGGGCCGCGGCCGCCGATGCCCAGACCGCCTGCGGCCCGGCCGCCGACCTGGCGCGACAGCGACTCGCCCCAGCCACGCAGGCGGGGCAGCAGGTACTGCATCTGCGCGAGCTCGACCTGCGCCTTGCCCTCTCGGCTGCGGGCGTGCTGGGCGAAGATGTCGAGGATCAGGGCGGTGCGGTCGACGACCTTCACCTTGACGACGTCCTCGAGCTGGCGCAGCTGGCCGGGCGTCAGCTCGCCGTCGCAGATGACGGTGTCGGCGGCGTGGTGGGCGACGATGTCGCGCAGTTCCTTGGCCTTGCCCGAGCCGATGTAGGTGGCGGGGTCGGGCTTGTCGCGGCGCTGGATGACGCCGTCGAGCACCTGCGAGCCGGCGGTCTCGGCGAGGCGGGCCAACTCGGTGAGGGAGTTCTCGGCCTCGACGAGGGTGCCGGTCGTCCAGACCCCGACGAGGACGACGCGCTCGAGGCGCAGCTGCCGGTACTCGACCTCGGTGATGTCCTCGAGTTCGGTCGACAGGCCGGCGACGCGGCGCAGCGCCTGGCGTTCCTCGAGTTCGAACTCGCCGGTGCCGAAGGCGGCCGCGTCGTCGTCGAAGCGACCGTCGAGGGGGACGTCGGGGAACTCGTCGACGTCGGTGCTGAAGCGTTCTGGCATGGTGCCTTTCTGGATCGGCCTGGTGCCTCTCATGGTGGCAGCCGGTGGGGTGCGATTTACCCGGCTGCGGAGAGATCGGAACCGGCGGCCTGCCGCAGCCACGCGTCGTCGACCTCGATGTCGGCCAGCAGCACGGCCGGCCCGGTGAGCTCGACGGCGCCGTCGGGGCGCCAGACCACCTGACAGCGTCCGCCCGGCACGTCCACCGTCCACGTGCTGCCGTCGGCGCCGACGCCGTCGGTGTGTGCAACAGCCACGGCGGCGGCGCAGATTCCCGTGCCGCACGACCTGGTCTCGCCCACGCCGCGCTCGTGCACCCGCATCCGCAGGTGCCGCTCGCCGAGGCGAACGACGAACTCGACGTTCTGCCCGGTCGGCAGCGGCGGCTCGACCACGGGCGGACGCGACAGGTCGAGCGCGACCAGGGTGTCGGTGTCCGGCACCGGCACGACGACGTGCGGGTTCGGGATCTCGAGCGCCACTCCCCCGGTGGGCGCAAGGGGTGCGGCGGTGGCGCCCGGCCGGGCGGCAAGGCCCCGGGGCGATCCGAGCGCCAGGGTGACGTTGCCCTCGACCTGGCCCTCCTCGGTACGCACGCACACGATCCCGCGGCGTGTCGCCCCCGCGGCGTCCTGTCCAACGAGCGACTCGCGCTGGAGATACCGATAAAAAACGCGCATCCCGTTGCCGCACATCTCGGCCACCGAACCGTCGGCGTTGCGGTAGTCCATGAAGAACTCGCACTCGTCCGCGAGCGGCTTGCCCTCGGGGTCGTTCGCGGCCCGGACCACCCGCAGGACGCCGTCGGCGCCGAGCCCGGCGTGCCGGTCACAGAGGGCGCGCACGGCCGCCGGCGAGAGGTCGATCTCGCCGTCGAGGTCGGGCAGCACCAGGAAGTCGTTCTCGGTGCCGTGCCCCTTCACCAGCCGCATGCCTCGAGGGTACGGAGTGCGTCGGCTTCCAGCGTGGTCGTCGACGAGTCGAGCCACCGGACGCGGGGGTCGCGGCGGAACCACGAGCGCTGCCTGCGGGCGAACCGGCGGGTGGCGCGGATCGTCACGGCGACGGCCTCGTCGAGGTCGCCGGTGAGCCGGCCCTCGTCGTCGAGCACGGCGAGCAGCTGCGCGTACCCGAGCGCCTTGCCGGCCGTCGGGCTCTCGCGCAGGCCGTTCGGCAGCAGCCGGCGCACCTCGTCCAGAAAGCCTGCGGCCATCATGCGGTGCACCCGGGCGGCGACCCGCTCGTCGAGATCGGGGCGGTCGAGGCCGAGCTGCACGGTGTCGTAGACGCTCTCGAAGCCGGGCATGCGGGCCAGGAACGGCTGTCCGGTGAGCTCGACGACCTCGAGCGCCCGGACGATGCGGCGCCCGTTCGACGGCAGGATCGCCGCCGCGGCCGCCGGGTCGACGCCGGCCAGCCGCCGGTGCAGCGCGGGCGCGCCGCGGGCCTGCCCCGCGGCGGGCAGGCGGGGGCGCCGCTCCGGCGCCACCGACGATCACACCGGGGGAGCAAGCCGCCGAAGCGGCGCGCCAGCAGCTCGCCCAGCAAGCAAACCAGGCGCGAGAATCGGGGGTGTTGGTGCAAACGTCAGCCCGCCCGCCTGCGAGCGCGGTGGCACCCGCCGCTCCGGCCGTCGCGCCCCTCGACACCACGCCTGCCGACAAGGGCGACAAGCTCGCCCTCGATCCCGACAGCGACCAAAACGCCCAGCAGCGCAAGATCGACTTCGCAAGCCGTAACGCCACCGATAGCATCTACGATGGACACGGCCTGCAAACCCCGGTCTCGCCTTATGAGGTGATGGCGGGCAGCATCATATCCGCCAGCCTCATCACCGGCCTCGATTCC
>NZ_JBQCEE010000039.1:0-13880 GCF_051960575.1 Jatrophihabitans sp. | reverse complement strand
CCCGGGCGACCAGCGAGAGCGTGCGGAACAGCGACTCGGCGCCGGCCCGCGCCAGCCCCGCGAGTGCCTCGACGTCCGGCGTCGGGCGGGGGGTGTCGTCCGGTGCGCTCATCTCGCACACCATCGTGTCACGGGTCAGAGCCAGCTGCGGCGCTTGAACAGCACGTACAGCACGATGCTCGACAGCAGCATCAGCCCGATCGCCATCGGGTACCCCAGCACCCAGTTCAGCTCGGGCATGTGGGTGAAGTTCATGCCGTAGACGGTGCCGACGAGCGTCGGGGCGAAGCCGATGGCGGCCCAGGCGGAGATCTTCTTGACCTCCTCGTTCTGCGCGTTGCTCGTCTGGCCGAGGCGCGTCATCTCCTCGTTCTGCCGCTGCGCGACGAGGATCGAGTTGACGGTGAGGATGTCGCGCAGCAGGGCCCGGAAGTTCTCGACCCGCTCGGTCACCTGGCTGACGTGGTCGTCGACGTCCCGCAACGCCCGTTGCAGTTCGACGTCGACGCCGTACTTGTCGAAGCCGGCGCGCAGGGCGGCGAGCATGCCGGTGAGCGGGCCGCACGCGCGCTGGAAGTCGCCGACCTCGCGCGACAGCTCGTAGATGCGCCGCGACACCCGCTCGTCGCCCTGCCAGACCTGCGCCTCGATCTCGTCGATGTCGTTCTCGAGACCCTGGACGACCGGGCCGTAGCCGTCGACGACCGCGTCCAGGATGGCGTAGAGCACGGCCTCCGGCCCGCGCTCGAGCAGCTCGGGGTCTTCCTCGAGTCGGTGTCGCACGACCGAGAGGTCGGGGCTCTCGGCGTGCCGCACGGTGATGACGAAGTCGCTGCCGACGAAGACGTGCAGCTCGCCGAACTCGACCTCCTCGCGCTCGTCGACGTACCTGGCCGCGCGCAGCACCACGAACAGCGTGTCGCCGTAGCGTTCCAGCTTCGGCCGCTGGTGGGCGGCGACGGCGTCCTCGACGGCGAGCTCGTGGAGGCCGAACTCGCCGGCGAGCACCTGCAGCTCGGCCTCGTCCGGCCGGTACAGCCCGATCCACGCCATGCCGCCGGGACGCTCGCGCAGGGCGCGGAAGGTGTCCTGCAACGTCGCGGGCGTGCACTCGCGGCGGCCGTCGCAGTAGACGGCCGTGTCGACCACCGACGGCCGGCGGTGCGTCGAGGCGGGGGACGGCGCGGTGCTGTCGGCAGGCACGGGCCGCCGCGCGGCCGAGCGCCGGCGCGGGCGCAGCCGGGTCAGGTCGACGCTCACAGCCCCATCGCACCGGCTCGGGCCCGGGCGCGCAACCGACGCGCCGTCCTGGGCGTGTCGCCGGAACTGCTGCGACACGACGAAGCAGGTACTTACCTGCAAGCCGGACTGTATGTTAGCGTCCCGTCACCGCATCGAGAGGAGGGCGATCCGTGCCCGAGAAGGTGTTCGTCGTCGGGGTCGGCATGACGAAGTTCGAGAAGCCGGGACGCCGCGAAGGATGGGACTATCCGGCGATGGCGAAGGAGTCGGGCGGCAACGCGCTCGCCGACGCCGGCATCGACTACGGCGACGTCGAGCAGGCGTTCGTGGGCTACGTCTACGGCGAGTCGACCTCCGGCAACCGTGCGGTCTACGAGCTCGGCATGACCGGCATCCCCGTGGTCAACGTGAACAACAACTGCTCGACCGGTTCGACGGCGCTGTACCTGGCCGCGCAGGCGATCCGCGGCGGCCTCGCCGACTGCACGCTTGCGCTCGGGTTCGAGAAGATGCAGCCCGGCTCGCTCACCTCGACCTACACCGACCGTGAGCAGCCGATGATGAAGCACCTGCTCGCGCTGGCCGAGTTGTACGAGTTCGCGATGCCGCCGGCGCCGTACATGTTCGGCGCGGCCGGACGCGAGCACATGGATCGGTACGGGACCACGCCCGAGCACTTCGCCAAGATCGGTTGGAAGAACCACAAGCACTCGGTCAACAACCCGTACGCGCAGTTCCAGCAGGAGTACAGCCTGCAGGAGATCCTGGACGCGCCCACCATCTATGACCCGTTGACCAAGCTGCAGTGCTCGCCGACGTCCGACGGTTCCGGCGCTGCGATCCTCGCGTCCGAGCGCTTCGTCGACGAGCACGGGCTCGCCGACCGCGCCGTCGAGATCGTCGGCCAGACGATGGTCACCGACCTCGCGAACACCTTCGACGGCACGGCCGCAGGGCTCGTCGGCAAGCACATGAGCCGCGCGGCGGCCGACAAGGTGTACGCGCAGGCCGGCCTCACACCCGATGACGTCGACGTCATCGAACTGCACGACTGCTTCTCGGCGAACGAACTACTCACCTACGAGGCGCTCGGTCTCTGCGGCGAGGGCGAGGCCGGCAAGCTCGTCGACAACGACGACACCACCTACGGCGGACGCTGGGTGGTGAACCCGTCCGGCGGCCTCATCTCGAAGGGGCACCCGCTCGGCGCGACTGGTCTCGCCCAGTGCGCCGAGCTCACCTGGCAGCTGCGCGGCACGGCCGACGCCCGTCAGGTCGAGGGCGCCCGCGTCGCCCTGCAGCACAACATCGGCCTCGGCGGTGCCGTGGTCGTCACCGCCTACCGTCCCGCCAACCGCTAGCCACCCGACCGTCCGTCAGCAAGGAGATCACCATGGGCACCATCGAGAAGACCGTCGAGTACGGCGCCGCACCCGAGAAGGTCTGGTCCGTCGTGTCCGACCTCAACCGCTTCGGCGAGTGGCTGTCGATGCACAAGTCGTGGAAGGGCGAGGTGCCGTCCGAGATCACGACCGGCACCCAGGCCACCGCGATCGTCAGCCTGCTCAACATGCCGAACACCATCACCTGGACGGTGGGGGAGTTCGCCCCGCCGCACCGCGTCGAGATGTCCGGCACCGGCATGGCAGGCGTCAAGGTCAGCATCGGGCTCGACGTCGAGGCCGACGGCGACGGCTCGAAGGTCACCATCACCGCGCAGTTCGAGGGGCAGATGATCGTCGGCGCGATCGGTGCCGCGGTCGAGAAGGCCGGCCGTGCGGAACTCGACCAGTCGCTGGCCAAGCTCGGCGAGCTCGTCGGCTGACGATGACCTCGACGCAGGTCCGCTTCGACGCCACGGGCATCGGCGTCTGGGGCGACGCCGACGCCTTCGAGGTGACGCGCGACCGCATCGCCGCCTACGCGGAGGCGACGAACGACCCCATCGCCGCCCACCGCAGCGGCGACGTCGCGCCGCCGGTCTTCGCCGTCGTGCCCGCGTTCATGTCGATGCTGCAGGTGGCCTTCGTCGTGGCGCCGCCCGAGGTGGCGCTGCGGGTGGTGCACGGTGAGCAGGACTTCCGCTATTACCGGCCGATCCGTCCGGGCGACGTCATCACGACACGGGCCAAGGCGCTCGGCTACCGCGGCGCGGCCAACGGCACGTCCGCGGCGTTCCTGCTCGAGTGCCGCGACACCGACGGTGCGCTGGTGAACGAGCAGACCATGACGGCGTTCTTCCGCGGCGTCGACGTGGGCGAGACGGTCGGCGAGCTCGCGCCGCCGCACCGGCTCGACGACGCGGTGCGTGCCGACGCGCCGGTGGCGGTCGTGACCCAGCACGTCGACGACGACCAGACGTTCCGGTACTCGCCGGCCTCGGGCGACCCGATGCCGATCCACCTCGACGAGGACGCAGCGAAGCAGGCCGGCCTGCCCGGCATCATCGCCCACGGCCTCTGCACCCAGGCGTTCACGTCCTGGGCGGTGCTGCAGGCCGTGGCCGGCGGCGACTCGTCACGGCTGCGGCGGCACGCCGTGCGCTTCGCCCGGCCCGTGCTGCCCGGCCAGGACATCACCACCACGATCTGGCGCGCGGGGTCGTGCGGCGGCGTCACCACGTACGCCTTCGAGACCACCACGGGCGAGGGCGACGCCGCGCAGGTCGTCATCAAGGACGGCCTCGCCGAGATCACCGACGAAGGAGCAGGGGATGAGTGAGCATCGCAGCGAGGAACGAGCGAGGAGCGGAGCGAATCCGGCGATGAGCGCTCGCGCGAAGAGCGATGGGCACACTGCAGCACTGGACGGACGGGTCGCGCTGATCACCGGCGCGGGCCGTGGCATCGGACGCGAGCACGCGCTGCTGTTCGCGAAGGAGGGCGCCAAGGTCGTGGTGAACGACCTCGGCGGGGGAGCCGACGGCAGCGGCGCCGACGCCGGCCCGGCGCAGCAGGTCGTCGACGAGATCGTGGCGGCGGGCGGCGAGGCGGTCGCCAACACCGACGGCGTCGACGACTGGGCCGGCGCGCAACGCATGGTGCAGCAGGCGATCGACACGTTCGGCCGCCTCGACGTCGTCGTGAACAACGCGGGCATCCTGCGCGACGGCTACATCGCGAGCCTCACCGAGGAGCAGTGGGACGCCGTGCTCGACGTGCACCTCAAGGGGCACTTCGCGGTGCTGCACCACGCGGCGGCGTACTGGAAGGAGCAAAGCAAGGCGGGCGTCGAGGTCAACGGCGCGGTCATCAACACCGCGTCCCCCTCGGGCACGTACGTGCCGAACGCGGGCCAGGCGAACTACGGCGCGGCGAAGGCCGGCATCGCCGCGCTCACGCTGGTCGCCGCGCAGGAGCTCGAGCGCTACGGCGTGCGCGTCAACGCCATCGCCCCGGTGGCCCGCACACGGCTCACCGTGAACACGCCCGGCATGGGCGCGATCTTCGCCGCGCCCGTCGCCGAGGGCGAGTTCGACGCCTTCGACCCGGCCAACATCAGTCCGCTGGTGGCCTACCTCGCCAGTGCCGACTGCCCGCACACCGGCAAGCTGTTCGGCGTCACGGGCGGCAACATCCAGCAGTTCCAGACCTGGAGCGCCGTCAACTCGATCGACGCCGACGGCCCCTGGACGATCGCCGACATCGCGGCGCGCACCGCGGACTGGAAGTGACGCCGTGATCGAGTGGTCGGAGATGGAACTGGCGATCCAGGACGCGATCCGCCAGTTCGTGGACGCGGAGATCCGCCCGCGGCGCGAGGAGCTCGAGTTCGGCGACCTGCCGCCCTACGACATCCTGCGCAAGCTCTGGAAGACCTTCGGCATCGACGCGATGGCGTCCGACGCACTGAGCGCCATCCTCGACACGGCCGAGGCGAAGGAGCGTGCCCGCGCCGAGGGCGTCGAGACCCCGAAGCGTGACCGGTCCGGCGACGGTGGCATGGGTGCCCTCGGGGCCCAAGCGGGCATGGGCGTCATCCTCATCAAGGAGATCTGCCGCGTGTCGCCCGGATTCGTCGGTGCCTTCGGTGTGAGCCTGGGCCTCGGCGCGTCCACCATCATGAGCCGCGGCACCGTCGCCCAGCAGCGGCGCTGGTTGCCGCCACTCGTCACGCTGGGCAAGATCGCGGCGTGGGCGCTCACCGAACCCGGTTCGGGCTCCGACGCGTTCGGCGGCATGAGGACCACCGCCACGCGGGTCGAGGGCGGTTACCGGCTCAACGGGCAGAAGACCTTCATCACCAACGGCCCCTACGCCGACACGGTCGTCGTCTACGCCAAGCTCGACGACGGCGTCACCGCGCCGCGCGACCGGAAGATCCTCACCTTCGTCCTCGACAGCGGCATGCCGGGCTTCACGCAGGGCAAGCCGTTCCGCAAGATGGGCTTCCACTCGTCCCCGACCGGCGAGCTGTTCTTCGACGACGTCTTCGTCGAGGCCGACCGGTTGCTGGGGGAGACGGAGGAACACAAGGGCGGCGACGGACGCGCGAGCGCCAAGTCGGGCTTCGTCGCCGAGCGCACCGGGGTGGCGGCGATGAGCCTCGGGATCATCGAGGAGTGCCTCGAGCAGTGCACCCGCTACGCGAAGGAGCGCGTGCAGTTCGGCCACCCGATCGCCGACTACCAGCTCGTGCAGCTCAAGCTCGCGCAAATGGAGATCGCCCGCATCAACGTGCAGAACATGGTGTTCCGCGGGCTCGAGCTCGCCGCCGCCGGCAAGCAGCCCAGCCTCGCCGAGGCGTCGGCGATGAAGCTCTACTCGTCGCAGGCGGCCACCGAGGTGGCGATGGAGGCGATCCAGCTCTTCGGCGGCAACGGCTACATGAGCGAGTACCCGGTCGAGCAGCTCGCGCGCGACGCGAAGTCGCTCATGATCTACGCGGGCAGCAACGAGATCCAGGCGACTCACATCGCCAAGGGCGTCCTCGAACGGTGAGACTGCTAGAGGTCGAGGTCCGGGAACATCGGGCGCAGCTGCTTCTTCGCCCGGCGCCACCGGGCCTCGACCTGCGCCGGCTCGAGGTGCCAGGTGCTCACGACGAGCCCGCGCATGACGTCCATGGCGAGGTAGAGCCCGTTGCGCACGACCGGGTCGGCGAGGTACTCGGCGACCCGGCCCTGCAGCAGGTCGGGCACCGCCATCGTCACGATCGGTTCCAGCTCGCCGACGTGCGCGGCGAGTTCGGGGTCGGTGCGCGCCGCCACCCACAGCTCGACGATCGCCGCGAACAGCGGGCCGCGGTGGATGCGCCAGAGCATCTCGAGCGTCGCGCCCACGATGTCGTTCGTGCGCTGCAGCCGCGGCAGTTCGTCGACGCTCGCCTGCACCTGCTTGGCCACGAGATGCCGCAGCGCGGCGAGCACGAGATCGGCCTTGGTGGGGTAGTGGTGCACCTGCGCGCCGCGGGTGACCCCGGCGCGGTCGGCGATGCGGGCCACCGTCGTGCCGGCGTAGCCGAACTCGATGAGGCAGTCGATGGTCGCGTCGAGCAACCGCTCACGGGTGGCGGTGCTGCGCTCCTCCTGCGTGCGGCGCTGGCGGGGCGCGGTGCTCGTCATCCGAGTCATGTTACATACGGTCTGGACGGTATGTGACATGGTGACCTCGGTGGCGTGGCTCGATCCTCCCACGGGACGCACCCGGCTGCTCGAGACCCACGGCGACGGCCCGCCGATCCTGCTGCTGCACGGCTACAGCGACCGGGCCGACACCTGGCGCGGGGTGCTGCGCCACCTGGCTGCGAGGGGCCGCCGTGCGGTCGCGGTCGATCTTCCGGGCTTCGGTCACGCGGCGCCGCGACCGGACGGCCCGATCGTGCCCGCCCTCGACGTCGCGATGCGCGCGCTGATCGCCCACGTCGGCGGCCCGGTGGTGCTCGTGGGCAACTCGCTCGGCTGCGTGGCCGCCCTGCGTGCCGCGGCCGACCCGACCCTGCCGGTCGCCGGCGTCGTCACGCTCAGCGAACCGACCCACGGCGGCCACTGGACGCAGCGCATGCTCACCACCCCGGACGAGCCCTGGCTGCTGCGCCTGGCCGCGCGCGACCCGCGCTTCCCGGCGGAGCTCGCGCGTCGCGTGGTGCTCGGCGCGGGCGCGCGCATCATGTACCCGACCAGCCCGCGGGCCGGCCGGGCGCAGCTGCGCGGCATCGCCGAGTACCTGCTCGCCGGCGGCACGCCGTGGCCGGTGCTGCGCGAGGTGCGCGAGCTCGCCCTCGCCGCGCCCGACTTCTACACCCTCGACCGCATCACCTGCCCGGTGCTCGTCGCGCACGGTGCGCGCGACCGCGTCATCCCGACACGCTCGAGCCGACGCTTGCATGCCGCGCTGCCCGGGAGTGAACTCAGGGTGCTGCCGCGCCTCGGGCACTGCCCGCAGGTCGAGCGTCCAGACCTGGTCGCCGAGCTCATCGTCGAGTTCGCCGACCGTGCCAGTCAGACCCGTCCGTCGTCGACAGGAGATCCCGCATGGCCCGCAGCAAAGACCTCACCGGCAGCGTCGCCCTCGTCACCGGTGGCGCCCGGGGCATCGGCGCCGCCACGGCACGCGCCCTCGCCCGCGACGGGGTCCGCGTCGCCATCGCCGACCTCGACCTCGAGCTCGCCGAGCGCACCGCCAAGGACATCGGCGGCGCCGTCGCCTACCAGCTCGACGTGACCGACTCCGCCGCGTTCACTGCTGTCCTCGACGCGGTCGAGCACGACCTGGGGCCGCTCGACATCCTGATCAACAACGCCGGCATCATGCCGGTGGTCGAGTTCGACGAGGAGTCGGCGGCCTCGATCGACCGGCAGATCGCCATCAACCTGCGCGCCGTCGTGCACGGCAGCCAGGAGGCGGTGCGCCGCATGAAGCCCCGCGGCCGCGGCCACCTGGTCAACGTCGCGTCCGCCGCCGGCAAGTTCGGCTTCCCGGGGGTCGCCACGTACTGCGCCACCAAGCACGCGGTCGTCGGGCTGAGCGAGGCGCTGCACCTCGAACTGCACGGCACCGGCATCGAGGTCTCGTGCGTCATGCCGGCGATCGTGCGCACCGAGCTCACCGACGGGGTGAAGGACCACCCGTTGATGAAGTCGTCGTCGCCCGAGGACGTCGCGGCCGCGATCCTCGACGCGCTGCACCGCCCGCACTTCGACGTCTACGTGCCGAAGGCGATCAACGGCATGACCAAGGTGATGCGGCTGTTCCCGCGCGGCCCGATGGAGGCGTTCGGACGCCTGGTGAAGAGCGACACCGTCATGATCGCCGCGGCCCACGCCCCCGAACGCGATGCCTACGAGAAGCGGGCGGCGGGACTCTGAGCCGATGACCGCCACGCTGCCCACGGTCGAGCGCCCTGACCGCCTCACCGACGTCCTGCTCAAGCGTCTCGCCCACGAGGCGGCGGGACACGGTGCACCCTCCACGGTCGTGGAGGTCTTCACCGGCCGACCGCTCGTCGACGTCCCGACCGCGACACCCGACGACGTCGCCGCCGCCGTCGAGCGGGCCCGACGCGCCCAGCGGGCGTGGGCACAGGTCCCGGTGAGGCAGCGGGTCGGTGTCGTCGAACGTTGGCTGAAGGAGGTTGCGAAGGAGCGCGACACGATCCTCGACCTCATCCAGGCCGAGACGGGCAAGGCACGGTTCCACGCCGAGATCGAGGCCTTCGAGCCGGTGCTGACCGGCCGGTACTACGTGCGCACCGCCGAGGCACTGCTCGCGCCGCAGGCCCGGGCCGGGCTGTTCCCGCTCATGGTGAAGGTGCAGGAGCTGCGCCAGCCCAAGGGCGTCGTCGGCATCATCAGTCCCTGGAACTTCCCCTTCGCACTCGGCCTGTCCGACTCGCTGCCCGCGCTGCTCGCCGGGAACGCCGTGGTGCTGAAGCCGGACGCGCAGACACCGCTCACCGTGCTGTTCGGACGCGAGCTGCTGATCCGCGCCGGACTGCCGCGCGAGCTGTTCCAGATCGTCGTCGGCGACGGCCCGGTGACCGGGGGCGCGGTGGTCGACACCTGCGACTACGTCGGCTTCACCGGCTCGACCGCCACGGGGCGCGCGGTGGCGTCGCGCGCGGCCGGCCGGCTGATCGGCTACTCGCTCGAGCTCGGCGGCAAGAACCCGATGATCGTGCTGCCCGACGCCGACCTCGGCGCGACCGTGCCCGGGGCGCTCACCGCCGCCTTCGCCAACGCGGGCCAGGTCTGCCTGTGCATCGAGCGGTTGTACGTGCACCGCAGCATCCACGACGAGTTCGTCGAGCAGCTGGTCGAGGCCACGCGCGCGCTCGCCGTCGGCCCCGGCTACAACTACGGCGCCGACATCGGCTCGCTCATCTCGCCGCGCCAGCTCGTCACCGTCACCGCACACGTCGACGACGCGCTCGAGCGCGGCGCCACCGCGCTGGTCGGTGGGCGCGCCCGGCCCGACCTCGGCCCGAGCTTTTTCGAGCCGACCGTGCTCGCCGGCGTCACCGAGGGCATGCGCTGCTTCCGCAACGAGACGTTCGGGCCGGTCGTGACCGTGCGCGCGTACGACGACGTCGACGAGGCCGTCGCGCTCGCCAACGACACCGAGTACGGCCTGAACGCCTCGGTGTGGGGCCGCAACACCAAGCGGGCGCGCGAGGTGGGGGCGCGGCTGCGCGCCGGCACGGTGAACGTCAACGACGGCTTCGGCGCGGCCTACGCGAGCATCGACGCGCCGATGGGCGGCATGGGCAACTCCGGCGTCGGCCGCCGGCACGGCGCCGAGGGGCTGCTCAAGTACACCGAGGCGCAGACGGTCGCCCAGGCCGTCGTGCCGCTCGACGCCCCGGCTTGGCTGCCGAAGGAGCACTTCGCCACCGCCATGCGCGTCGGCAACGACCTGCTCCGCCGCACCGGCCTGCGCTGAACGAACCGCTTGTCCCCAGCCCCAGTCATCCGGAGGCCCCGGGAACGACTGGGGCGGGGGACAAGCGGTGGTTCAGGTGATCGGTTCGCAGACGACGACGGGGATCTCGCGCTCGGTCAACGACTGGTAGTTGTCGTAGTCGGCGTACACCGCCACCGCCCGGCGCCAGAGCCGGGCCCGCTCGGCGCCGGTGGCCGTGCGGGCGCGGTAGGCCCGCTTGTCGCGTCCGATCTCGATCTCGACCTCGGGGTTCGCGACGAGGTTGCCGTACCACATCGGGTTCTCGGCCCGGCCGCCCTGCGAGGCGATGAAGACGATGTCCCCGTCATCCTCGAAGTAGACCAGCGGCACGGTGCGCGGCCGGCCGGTCTTGCGGCCCGTGGTCGTGAGCAGACAGACGGGTGCCGGTTGGCGCAGTCCGCTGCCGACCCGCCAGGTGCGGCCGAGCCGACCGCCGGTGAGGCGGTAGAGACGCGTGTGGGCCAGGCCCATGTACTTCAACACCTTCGTGACATACGGCGCGTCGAGGCCATCGGGTTTGGCCTTCACGATGATCCCTGCCCGGCGGCCGCCTCCGCCCACCGGTTCGCGGTGAGCTGCCAGCCCTCGGGGAGCGGTTCCATCGCCTCGTAGCTGCGGATGTAGCCGGTGCGCGCGATGCGCCAGCGCCCGTCGGCCTCACGTCGGTAGGTGTCCTCATAGAAGGCCGCGCCGGTGATGAGCAGGCGGTGCTCGAGCACGAGCACGCGGTCGTCGAGGTACCAGCGGCCGGTGGCGACGTCACCGTCGGCGCTGAGTTCGGGGTGGTGCACCTGGTGCACGGTGATGATCTGCGGGCCGAGCGTCGAGCGCATGTAGTCGACGACCGCGTCGCGCCCGGTGAAGGCGAGCCGGTCGCCGTAGCTCGCGTCGACGTCGGCGGTGAGCGTGTCGGCGAGGCCGTCCCAGTCCTTGAGGTCGACGCAGCGCAGGTAGCGGTACTTCAGCGCGGACAGCTCGGCCAGGGTCGTCGCGTCCATCCCCGGACTACACCACAGGTCGGCCCGGTGCACATCTCGAACCGGACGCGGCCGATCAGGCCGTGCGCCGCCGCCGCCACGCGCGTGGCGCACGCCGCCGGGAATCGCGGGCGACGGGCACCGGCACCTCGCCCGAGAGCCACGTCCGGAGCTGCTCGTAGACGGCCGGGTCGTTCAGCAGGTGGAAGTGGTGGCGCCGCCCGCCGATGTGGAAGGCGCGGTCGGTCTCGAACGGGATCGACCGGTCGCCCTCGCGCCGGCCCCGGCCGTGCGCGCTCGTGTGCGCCACGAGCAGGTCGTGGGCGAAGATCCCCTCCGGCTCGCGCGACAGCGTCGCGCTCACCATCGAGTACGCGACGCCGGGCACCAGCTGCGCGTCGGTGCAGCGGTCGGTGAGCAGTTCGTCGAGGTCGTGGCCGTCCCAGTCGGCCTCGATGAACGAGCCGTAGCGCAGGTCCTTGATGCCGACGCTGCGCCGGTTGAGCCATTGCGCCAGCGGGCGCGTCTCGGGGAACCGCGCGAGCCGGTGCGTGCCCCAGTTGGCGAACCGCTCGAGCGGGGCGCCCATGTGCGGCGTGCCGAGCCCGACCACGTGGGTGAGGTGCCGCACCCAGGGCAGGCCCTGCTCGTCGGCCTGGTGCGCCGCGCTGCGCACGACCAGCCCGCCCATCGAGTGCCCCACGAGCGCGATCTCGGTGACGGGCACCGGCCACTCGTCGACGATCGCGCCGATGAGCCAGGCGAGCTCAGCGCCGTTGGCCGAGATGTGCGCGCCGGTGTTGTAGGTGAGGTAGAGCGGTGTCCAGCCGTCGTCCTCGTGCAGCTTGCGGCCGTAGGTGACGTCGGCGTCGCCCCAGTTCCGCTCGGCGCCGAGCCACCAGAACTGATCGGTCTCGCAGAGGCCGTGGGCGAAGAGCACGAGCCGCCCGGTGGCCGTCTCGCGGGCGTCCCACGCGAGATTGGCCGGGACGCGCCGCAGCGCGCCGTCGTGCAGGCGGGCGCGCAGCACGGGGGCGAGGGCGTCGCGCTCGTCGGCGATGCGGTCGCCCCAGAAGCCGTTGAGGGCGCCGAGCACCAGGCGTCCCTTCGGCGCGTCGTGGGCCGACGGCGCCTGCTCGTCACGCACGTAGCTGCCGACGAGTCCCGCGGCCGCCGGACCGTACTTGAGGCCGAGCCGCGTCGACTCGTAGGCGATCGCGGCGATGCCGTCGTGCACGAGCCCGATGGCCTGCCCGGGCCGCCCGGCCAGGCCGAAGAGCCGTCCGGCGATGGCCTTGTGCATGTCGCGGGCCACCTCGGTGAGCTCGGACAGCGCCGTGCTCGTCAGGGCGCCGGCGTCGCGGATCTCGTCGGGTCGCATCCGTCCAGTGAACAGTCGTGCACTCGACTTGGCAAGACCGGAGGGTGGCAAGCTTGTCGCACATCTCAGCCGTGCGAGTTCCAGGAGACCTGCATGACGTTGCCGGCCGGCATCCCCACCCAGCAGTTCATCGGCGGCACCTGGCGCGACGGCTCCGGCGGGTCGTTCGCGGTGCTCGACCCGTCGACCGGCGAGCCGCTCGGCGACGTGCCGCGCGCCGGCGCCGACGACGTGGGGGCGGCCGTCGACGCGGCGGCGGGTGCGCTGCCGGGCTGGGCGGCCACCGCGCCGCGCGAGCGCGCGGAGGTGCTGCGCCGGGCGTTCGCCGCCATGATCGAGCGCACCGACGAGATCGCGCACCTCATGTCGCTCGAGATGGGCAAGTCGCTCACCGACGCGCGGGGCGAGGTGGCCTACGCGGCCGAGTTCTTCCGCTGGTTCGCCGAGGAGGCGGTGCGCGTGGGCGGCGAACTGCGCACGGCGCCGTCGGGCACGAACCGCATCCTGACCTTCCGCCGGCCCGTCGGGGTCTGCCTGCTGCTGACGCCGTGGAACTTCCCCGCGGCCATGGCGACCCGCAAGATCGGCCCCGCGCTCGCGGCGGGCTGCACCTTCGTCCTGAAGCCGGCCGAGGACACCCCGTACACCGCCCTGCTGCTCGCGCAGATCCTGCACGACGCCGGCGCGCCCGCAGGCGTGGTCAACGTCGTCACCACCGACCGCCCGGCCGAGCTGGTCGACGTCGCGCTCGCCGACGCCCGCGTGTGCAAGCTGTCGTTCACCGGCTCGACGAACGTCGGGCGGCTGCTGCTGAAGCAGGCTGCCGACCGCATCGTGAACTGCTCGATGGAGCTCGGCGGCAACGACCCGTTCCTCGTGCTCGACGACGCCGACCTCGACCTGGCCGTCGAGGGCGCGATGCTCGCCAAGATGCGCAACGGCGGGCAGGCCTGCACCGCGGCCAACCGCTTCCTGGTCGCCGAGTCGGTGGCGGACGAGTTCGGACGCCGGCTGGCCGAGCGCATGGCGGGGCTGCGCATGGGGCCGGGCACGTCGCCGGACACCGAGCTCGGCCCGATGGTCAACCGGCGCGCGGCCGACGGCATCGTCGACAAGATCGAGCGGTCGGTGGCCGCAGGCGCGCGGGCGCTCATCGGCGGCCACCGGCACGACGGCGCCGGGTTCTTCGTGCCGCCGACGGTGCTCGTCGACGTGCCGCGCTCGTCGCCCGTCGCGGTCGACGAGATCTTCGGCCCGGTCGCGCCGATCATCCCGGTCAGGGACGACGAGGACGCGATCGCGCTGGCCAACGCGTCCGAGATGGGACTCACCGGCTACGTCTTCACCCGCGACCTGGCCCGCGGCCTGCGCGTCTGCGAG
>NZ_JBQCEE010000038.1:0-3178 GCF_051960575.1 Jatrophihabitans sp. | reverse complement strand
ACATCTACAACCCGGTGGGGTGTTTATTTTTATCCCTTGTGGCTGTTGGTCCCCCGCCCCTGCCACACTCTCTCGGGGTGGGGGGCTGGGGGGGGGGTACAAGCGGCATTTCAGCGCCGGAAGTACTCCTTCCAGCGCCGGTCGACGAGTTCCTGCGTGGACGCGTCCAGCACGCACTCGGTCGGCCAGCCGCGGCGGTAGCCCTCGCCGGGCAGCTTGCGCGTGGCGTCGATGCCGAGCTTGCCGCCGTAGAATTGCTCGTAGGCGCCGTGGTCGAGATGGTCGACCGGCCCGATCGTGTGCAGCGCGTCGTGCGCGTAGTCGACGTTGCCGAACGCCCGCCACGCGACCTCGGCGTAGTCGTGGACGTCGCAATCAGCGTCGACCACCACGACCAGCTTCGACAGCGACAGCAGGCCCGCGCCCCAGACGGCGTTCATCACCTTCTGCGCCTGCTTGGGATAGCGCTTCTCGATCGACACGATCACGCAGTTGTGGAAGACGCCCGCCTCGGGCAGGTCGTAGTCGACGATCTCGGGGATGATCGTGCGGATCAGCGGCAGGAAGATCCGCTCGGTGGCCTTGCCGATCGGGCCGTCCTCCTGCGGCGGCCGCCCGACGATGATCGACTGGTAGATCGCGTCCGAGCGCATCGTGACGACGTCGACCTTGACGAACGGGAACGGCTCAACAGGTGTGTAGAAACCGGTGTGGTCGCCGAACGGCCCCTCCGGCAGCCGCTGCCCCGGCTCGACCCAGCCCTCGAGCACGACCTGCGCGGCGGCCGGCACCTGCAGCGGCACCGAGACGCAGTCGACCATCTCGATGCGTTCCTGGCCGACGAACCCCGCGAACAGGTACTCGTCGATCTCCGGCGGCAGCGGTGCGGACGCCGAGTAGGTGACCGCCGGCGGGCAGCCGAACGCGATCGCCACCGGCAGCCGCTCGCCACGACGCTCGGCCTCGGCCGCGTGCGAGGTCGAGTCCTTGTGGATCTGCCAGTGCAGCGAGACGGTGCGTTCGTCCTGCAACTGCAGGCGGTACATGCCGAGGTTGCGCGCACCGGTCACCGGGTGCTTCGTGTGGGTCAGCCCGAGGTTGAGGAAGACGCCGCCGTCGTCCGGCCAGGCCTTGATGCCGGGCAGCAGCCCGACCAGGTCGATGTCGTCGCCGCGCGCCACGACCTCGTGGCACGGCGCGGTCTTCACCCGCCGCGGCGGCACGTTGCGCAGCTGGGCGGCCTTGCCGAGCGCGTCCTTGAACCCGCTGAGCCCGCGCGGCAGCTCGGGTTTGAGCAGCTCGCCGATCCGCTCGCCGATCTCGTCCAGCGACTCGACGCCGAGCGCCTTCGCCATGCGGCGCTGGGTGCCGAAGACGTTGATCGCGAGCGGCAGCCGGCCCCGCGTCGGGTGCTCGAACAGCAGCGCCGGGCCCTGCTCGCGCACGACGCGCTGCACGATGCCGGTGACCTCGAGATGCGGGTCGACCGGGGCCGAGATGCGGGCCAGGTCGCCGTCGCGCTCGAGGGCGGCGAGGAAGCTCTGCAGGTCGGGGTAGCTCACCTGTCGAGTATGCCGACGCCGCCCGTACCGAACCGGACGCGGTACGGTCGCGCGTCATGGCCCACGTGCTGCTGGTCGAGGACGACGCCGCGATCCGCACCGCGTTGACCCGCTCGCTGCGCGACCAGGGCCATGTGGTCTCGTCCGTCGGCGCGGGCATGGCGGCGCTGTCGGCGGCGGTCGAGCAGAAGCCGGACGTCGTGCTGCTGGACCTCGGCCTGCCCGACGTCGACGGCGCGGACGTGCTGTCGATGCTGCGGGCGGTGAGCGACATCCCGGTCATCGTGGCCACGGCGCGCGACGACGAGGCCGAGATGGTGCGGGTGCTCGACCTCGGCGCCGACGATTACGTCATCAAGCCCTTCACCGCCGCGCAGCTCACCGCCCGCATCCGCGCGGTGATGCGCCGCACCGGTCGTGCGGACGAGGACCCGGTCATCACCGTCGGCGGCCTGGTCATCGACACACGCGGCTACGAGGTGACCGTCGACGGGCGTCCGGTCGAGCTGGCCCGCAAGGAGTTCGAGCTGCTGGTCGCGCTCGCCCGCCGCGCCGGCGAGGTGGTCACCAAGCGCGACCTGCTGGCCGAGGTGTGGCAGCAGGCGTGGGGCGGCAGCGACCGCACCGTCGACGTGCACCTGTCGTGGCTGCGCCGCAAGCTCGGCGAGACCGCCGCGGCGCCGCGCTACCTGCACAGCGTGCGCGGCGTCGGCGTACGCCTGGCGCCGCCGCCGTGACCGGGGTCGTCGCGTGAGGCGCCGCATCGTCGCGCTCGTGGTCGGCATGACGACGCTGGTGGTGCTGGCCTTCGCCATCCCGCTCGCGCTCGTCATCCGGCAGAAGGTCTACGACGACGCGGTGCAGACGCTGCCGCGCGAGGCCGGCGACATCGTCTACTTCCTGCGCTCGCCGACGCAGCCGACCACGGCGCAGATCCGCACCTACCTCGCCGGGCTGCGCTCCGACCGGGCCGCCTCGGTCGAGCTCGCCGACGGCACCGTCCTCGGCCGCCGACCGCCGGGGGACCTCACGCAGGTGCCACCCGTGCCCGGCCAGGGGGCCGGTGGCCCGTCCGGCGGCGGCCCCGGCACGCGTCCCGACGGCCCGATCCTCACGACCACGGCGTGGTCGGGCGGCCGGCTCACCCAGCAGTTCGTGCCGTCCTTCCAGACCGTCTACGTCGTCCGCGTCTACGCCACCGACGCCCAGCTGCACGCGGGTGAGACGGGCTGGTGGCTGCTGCTCGGCGGGGCCAGCCTCGCGCTGCTGCTCGTCGGCGTCGTCGGCGCCGAGGTGCTCACCCGCCGGCTGGTGCGGCCGCTGCTGCGCACCGCCGAGACGGCCCAGCAGCTCGCCTCGGGCGACGTCGGCGCACGGGCGCCGGTCGAGGGGCCGCCCGAGGTCGCTGAGGTCGGCGCGGCGCTCAACCGGCTGGCCGACCGCATCGACCAGCTCATCGCCGACGAGCGCGAGACGGTCGCCGATCTGTCGCACCGGCTGCGCACGCCGCTCACCGCCCTGCGCCTGGACGCCGAGTCGTTGCGCGATCCCGTCGAGGCCGAGCGCATCGGCACGCACGCCGCCGGCCTCGAGCGGATGCTCACCGCGGTCATCCA
>NZ_JBQCEE010000037.1:0-9933 GCF_051960575.1 Jatrophihabitans sp. | reverse complement strand
AGGGCGCCGCGCACTACCAGAAGCTCCGCACCGCCCTGAAGGCGGGCAAGGGCGCCCCGGACGTGGCCCAGGTCGAGTTCCAGTACATCTCCTCGTTCACCGTCACGGACAGCCTGCTGAACCTCGCCCCGTACGGGGCGTCCGGCCTCGGCGACCAGTACGTGCCGTGGGTGTGGAACCAGGTCAAGCAGGGCGACGCCGTCTACGCCATCCCGCAGGACTCCGGACCGATGGGCAACCTGTACCGGGAGGACATCCTGGCCAAGGCGGGCATCACCACGCCGCCGAAGACCTGGGACGAGTACGCGGCCGACGCGGCCAAGATCCACCAGGCGAACGCGAACCAGTACATCACCTTCTTCTCGCAGAGCGACCCGAACTGGTACACGGGCCTGCTCTGGCAGAACGGCGCGCAGCTGTTCTCCGACCAGGGCGGCAAGGTGAAGGTCAGCATCGCCGACAACCCCAAGGTCACCCAGGTGAACCAGTACTGGCAGAAGCTCATCTCGCAGAAGCTGGTCGCCACGAACCTGCAGGGCTTCTCGCCCGAGCTGTACAAGGCGTGGAACGACGGGACCGTGCTCAGCTGGATCAGCGCGGCGTGGGGCTACAGCACCATCCGTGACAACGCCAAGGACACGAGCGGCAAGTGGGCCGTCGCGCCGATCCCGCAGTGGACGGCCGGCGGCACGACCTCCGGCAACTGGGGCGGCTCGTCGACCGCGGTCTTCTCGAGCAGCAAGCACCCAGCCGAGGCGGCGAAGTTCGCGCTGTGGCTCAACACCGACCCCGACGCCCTCGCGCTCGAGAACAAGCTCGGCGGTCTGTACCCGGCGGCCAAGGCCGGCCTGGACATCCCGTCGCTGCAGCAGGGTGTCGACTTCTACGGCGGCGAGAAGATCTTCGACGTCTTCAAGCAGGCGAGCGCCGGTGTCGCGACGAACTTCCAGTGGGGCCCGACCATGACCGACACCTACAGCGCGCTGAAGGACGGCATCGTCGGGGCACTCTCCGGCTCGGGCACGCTCGACGCGGCCACGCAGTCGGCCCAGACGAAGACGATCGCGTCGCTCAAGGCACAGAACGTCCCGATCGCCAACTGATCGGTACGAGGCCCGGGTGGGGTGAAACCGCGCCCCCACCCGGGCCGACCCCCTCGTCGTCCTCCCCGACCGCCCCGCCGCCAGTCGGAGGTCGTCATGGTCGCCAACGTCACCGTCCCGGTCGCCGCCACCGAGGCCGCGGACAGGGCCGCGCCGGCCCGGCGCCGGACGCCCGGGCTGCGCAACGGGCGCACCCCGTGGTTGTTCATGGCGCCCTTCCTGGTGCCGTTCATCCTCTTCTACCTGGTGCCCGTGCTGTACGCGCTCTGGCGCAGCCTGCACAAGATCCAGCGCACCGGCGGCATCTACGGCAAGCCGACCGAGGCGTGGGCGGGCACCTCCCAGTTGAGCCGCGTGCTGCACGACGGCGACTTCCGCTCGAGCGTGTGGCGGGTGCTGACCTTCGGCATCGTCCAGATCCCGATCATGTTGCTGCTCGCGCTCGGGCTGGCCCTGATGCTCGACTCGACGGTCGCGCGGGCCAAGCGGTTCTTCCGCATCTCGTTCTTCATCCCGTACGCGATCCCCGGCGTGATCGCGGCGCTCATCTGGGGCTTCGTCTACAGCCCGAACCTCTCGCCGATCGTGTCGCTGCTGCGCAAGCTCTCGATCGAGCCGGACTTCCTCGGGTCGAACCTCGTGCTCTGGTCGATCGCCAACGTGGTGACCTGGACCTACACCGGCTACAACATGCTGATCATCTACTCGGCGCTGCAGGCCATCCCGCAGGAGCTGTACGAGGCGGCCAAGCTCGACGGTGCGAGCAACTGGGAGACGGCCCGGTACATCAAGATCCCGTCGGTGGCGCCGGCGATCGTCCTCACCGGCGTCTTCTCGATCATCGGCACGCTGCAGCTGTTCACCGAGCCGGTCGTCTTCAGCAAGATCGCCACGACGATCACCTCGACCTACACGCCGAACATGGTCGTGTTCGACGCCGGCCAGAACAACTACGACTACGCCGCGGCGCTCTCGGTGATCCTCGCCGTCTCGACGTTCATCCTCTCCTTCGCCTTCCTCAAGGCGACGCAGCGGAAGGCGGCGCAATGAGCCTGCTGACGAACACGGCCGGGGCGATCACCACGCCGCCGCCGGCCGAGACGGCGACCGGACGACGCGGGCCGAAGGACAGCCCCTGGTCGATCGCCATGGCGATGACCGTGCTGGTCATCATGGCCGTCTACTTCCTCGCCCCGGTCTACGTGCTGTTCACGGCGTCGACCAAGACCCAGTCGGACATCGCGAAGGGCAGCAGCCTCGCGCCGAGCAGCCAGCTCGCCCACAACATCGCCCGCCTGTTCGGACGCGACGACCACATCTACGTCGACTGGCTGCTCAACAGCGTGCTCTACGCCGTGGGCGGTGCCACCATCGCCACCTTCCTCGCGGCCCTGGCCGGCTACGCGCTCGCGAAGTACCAGTTCCGCGGCCGCGAATTCATCTTCAACGTCGTCCTCGGCGGCGTGCTGATGCCCGCCACGGCCCTCGCCCTGCCGCTGTTCCTGATGTTCGCGAAGGTGCAGCTGACCGACACCTACTGGTCGGTGCTGCTGCCCTCGATCGTCAGCCCGTTCGGCGTCTACCTCTCACGCGTGTTCGCCGCGGCGTCGGTGCCCGACGAGATCATCGAGGCGGGCCGCCTCGACGGTGCCAGCGAGTTCCGCATCTTCTGGCAGGTGTCGACGCGCATGATGGCGCCGGCGCTGGTGACGATCTTCCTGTTCCAGTTCGTCGCCATCTGGAACAACTTCTTCCTGCCGCTCGTGATGCTGCAGAACAGCAAGCTCTACCCGGTGACCCTCGGCCTGTACTCGTGGCAGTCGCAGATCTCGCGCGTGCCCGAGCTGCAGGTGGCCGTCATCGTCGGCTCGCTGGTCTCGGTCGTCCCGCTGATCATCACGTTCCTGGCGTTGCAGCGGTACTGGCGCACCGGCCTGTCCGCCGGGGCGGTGAAGTGAGCCCACGGCTCGACGAGGTCACGGCCCGGCTCGGGGGCATCGCCTACGGCGGTGACTACAACCCCGAGCAGTGGCCCGAGGAGATCTGGGCCGAGGACATCGCGCTGATGCGCGAGGCCGGCGTCAACCTCGTCACCGTCGGCGTCTTCTCGTGGGGTCTGCTCCAACCCGCCCCCGGACGCTTCGAGTTCGGCTGGCTCGACCGCGTGCTCGACAGGCTGCACGAGGGCGGCATCGCCGTCGACCTCGCGACCGCGACGGCGAGCCCGCCACCCTGGTTCACCACCCGCCACCCCGAGGCGGCGCTGGTCGACGTGACGGGTGCGCGACGAAGCCACGGGGCGCGGCAGGCGTACTGCCCGTCGTCGGCGGCGTTCCGCGAGGCCACGGTCGACATGGCCGGGGCGATGGTCGAGCGCTACGCCGACCACCCGGCCGTGGTGCTCTGGCACGTCTCGAACGAGTACGCGAACCACAACTGGCACTGCTACTGCGACGCGTCGGCCGAGGCGTTCCGGCACTGGCTCGAGGCGCGCTACGGCACGATCGATGCCCTCAACGCGGCGTGGGGTACGGCGTTCTGGTCGCAGCACTACGGCGACTGGCGCGAGGTGCTGCCGCCCCGCGCGGTGTCGTACCACTCGTTCGCGAACCCGACCCAGCAGCTCGACTGGTGGCGGTTCAGCTCGGGTGAGCACGTGCGCCTCTACCGCGCCGAGCACGAGGTGATCGCCGCGCGCGCGACGCAGCCGGTCACCACGAACTTCATGAGCTTCTGGAAGCCGCTCGACTACTGGGACTTCGCCGACGCGGTCGACCTGGTGAGCAACGACGACTACCTCATCGTCGACGACCGCGACCCGGCCGAGCGCACGGCGATGGCCGCCGACCTCATGCGCTCGCTCGCGTCCGGCGAGCCGTGGCTGCTCATGGAGCACTCGACCTCGGCGGTGAACTGGCAGCCGCGCAACCGGGCGAAGGCGCCGGGCGAGCTGCGGCGCACCTCGCTGCAGCACCTCGCCCGCGGCGCCGACGGTGCGCTGTTCTTCCAGTGGCGGGCGTCGCGCGCCGGCGCCGAGAAGTTCCACAGCGCGCTGGTGCCGCACGCGGGCACCGACTCGCGGGTGTGGCACGAGGTCGTCGATTTCGGCGCGGATCTGCGCAAACTCGGCGCGGTGACGGGTAGCCGGGTCGATCGGCCACGCGTCGCGATCGTGCACGGCTGGGAGTCGTGGTGGGCGGGCGAGCTCGACTCGCACCCGTCCCAGGACTTCTCGCCGTTCGCGCAGCTGCGCCGCTGGTACGGCGCGCTGTGGGGGCGTTCGGTCGGCGTCGACTTCGCGCGGCCGGGCGCGTCGCTGGACGGCTACGACCTGGTCGTCGTCCCGGGGCAGTACCTGGTGGACGACGCTGCCGCGCGCGTGATCACCGAGTTCGTCGCCGGCGGCGGCACGGTCGTCATCACCTGGTTCTCGGGCATCGTCGACGAGCACGACCACGTGCGGCTCGGTGGGTACCCCGGCGCGTTCGCCGAACTGCTCGGCGTGCGCATCGAGGAGTTCGCGCCGCTGCTCGCCGGGCAGTCGGTCGGGTTGTCCGACGGCTCGACGGCGACGCTCTGGAGCGAGCACGGCCGCACCACGACGGCGACCGCCGTGCTCACCTACGCCGACGGGCCGACCGCCGGCTCACCGGCGCTCACGGTGCACGGGCACGGCAGCGGGCACGCCTGGTACGTCGGCACCGAGCTGTCCGACGAGCGCTTCGGCCGGCTGGTCGACGACCTGCTGACCGCAGCGGGTGTCGAACCCGTCGTCGCCGGCCTGCCCCGGGGCGTCGAAGCGGTGCGCCGGGTCGGCGGCGACGGTGCCTGGCTGTTCCTGGTGAACCACACCGGCGACGAGGTGTCCGTCGCGGCCGACGGCACCGAGGTGTTCACCGGCAGGCAGGTCGACGGTGCGCTGGCGCTGCCCGCGGGCGGCGCGGCGGTCGTGCACTCGACGCGCTGATCAGGCCCGCGCCGCGCGCCGGTACCGCCCGGGCGACGAGCCGACGACCTCGGTGAACGCGCTGTAGAAGCGCGACGACGAGGTGAACCCGGCCTGCGCGCCGACGTCGCTGACCGGCAGGTCCGTCGTCAACAACATCCGTTGAGCCGCGGCGACGCGGCAGCGGGTGAGGTAGTCGCCGATGGTCGTGCCGGTGACGCGCCGGAACGAGGTCATCGCGTGGTGCGGGTGCAGGTGCGCGGCGGCCGCGACGTCGGACGACGTGATGGGCTCGTCGTAGTGGTGCGCGATGAAGGTGGCCATCGTCAGCGCGTGCGTCACGCCCGGCCCGGCGTCCCCCGTGCGCGGCGCAGTGCCGGCGGCGTGCGGCCAGGCCGCCGTCGTCGGCGCTGCGGTCGGCGGTCGCTCGGCGCCGAGGGCGAGCCGGCGCAACCGCGCCTGCATCTCGAGCAGCGCGACCTCCTGCCGTTCGCCGCCGACGGCGAGATCGTGCTGCCACTGGGCGAACCGGGCGTCGTCACCGGCGACCGCGGCCGGGTCGTGGTCGACGACCGGTTCGGCGGCGAGCAGCCGGTCGCGGGCCGCCGCCGGCAACGGCCAGCCGAGCACCGTCGGCATCGGCACGGTGAGCCAGTGGCTGCGGGCCTCGGGGGAGGCGTCGATGAGCTGGTGCGGCATCGTCGCCCAGAAGGCCACGGTCTGCCCGGCGGCGATGCGCACCGGTCGTCCGCCGAACAGGTAGACGACCTCGCCCCCGGTGACGACGTTGACCTCGACGTCGTCGTGGCGGTGCGCCGCGCGCATCGGAGCGGGGGCGCCCTGCCAGCACCGCAACCCGAACGACTCGTCGAGCACACCGCCCAGCCCGACCGGAGGATCCGGGAACATCCGGCGAGACTAGCGGAGGAAGTCTCTCCGCCTCGCGCCCTAGCGTCGACGCATGCGACAAACCCCCATGACGGCGTTCCCGCCGACCCCGGTCGGCCGCTCGGCCTTCCATCTCACGGCCGAGCAGCTCGCCGAGTACGACACGAACGGCTTCCTCGTGCTGCCCGGCCGCATCCCCACCGATCTGCTCGGCCGCCTGCGGGCGGCGTCCGAGCAGTGGATGGCCGACGGTGCCGACAGCGACGGCAGCGACGACTGGAAGTTCGCCGACCGACCGTCCGGTCGGGTGATGTTCCGCGTCGACTACCTGCACGCGAAGGGACGCTCGGCCTCACTCGAACTGCTCGGGTCGCCCGAGTTGCTCGGCCTCGCCGAGAGCCTCGCCGGGGCGAACTTCGTGCCGACCTACGAGTCGATGGTGTTCAAGGCCGAGGGCGACGGCGCGCCGATCGACTGGCACCAGGACGCCGTGCACCCACGCAGCCGGCGCATCGTCAACATCGACGTCTACCTCGACGACTCGGTGCCGGGGGCGGGCGCACTGCGGGTGCTGCCGGGCTCGCACCGCGCGGTCGCCGACGTCTGCGCGGTGCAGCACGAGCACGGCTGGGACGTGCCCGGCGCCGTCGAGGTCGGCCTGCGGGCGGGCGACGTGCTGCTGCACGACGTCATGGTCGTGCACGGGTCGCCGCCGGTGCGCGACGCACGCCTGCGCCGCACGCTCTACTACGAGTTCCGCGCGGCGGAGCAGATCCTCGCCGAGGGGCCGTGGGACGCCGCCTGGGTCGACCGGCGGCTGCGCCTGCTGCCGCTGGCCCTCGAGGCGCACGCCGCGGCGCGGCCGGGCGCCGTGCAGTTCGACTGGCGTCCGGACGAGACGCTGCGGCCGGTGCTGATCGGTGACCGGGCGGCCGAACTGCGCGTCGTGCACGAGACGCACAGCCCGGGCACGTATTGCAGCGCGGGCGATGTCACCGGTCGGGTCGGCGCGCTCGCCGACGCCGCAGCGGGCTGAGGCGGCCGACGGCCGGGCGACGCGGACGGGTCAGCCGGCGGTGCGGTCGGCGGTGCTGTCCGCGGCGGCGGGGAAGTGCTCGTCGATGAGCGCGGCGATGCGGCCGAGGCTCTTGGCGCTGCCCTTCTGCACGTAGGCGATCGCGCCGTGCTTCATCGCGGCCGCGCCGAGCACGTCGTCGCCGTAGCTCGAGAGCATGATGACCTGCACGCCGGGCACGGCGGCACGGATGAGCGGCAGCGCCTGCAGGCCGTCGAGCACCGGCATCGAGTAGTCGATGATCACCAGCGCGGGCTGCAGGCGGGTGGCGACCTCGACGGCGTGCGCGCCGTCGACGGCCTCGCCGATGATCTCGATGTCGGCGCGGCGGGACAGGTAGCGCCGCAGCGAGTCGCGGATCTCGTCGGTGTCGTCGGCCAGCACGACGCGGGTGACCGGGCCGGTGTGGGCGCTGACGGTGCGGGCAGGCGCGACGGGTGCGGCCGCCGGTGGCTCGAGCAGCGCCAGCACCTCACGCGCCGACGCCGCGGCCCGCTCGAGCCTGGCGCGCAGCACGGTGTCGAGCGAGCCCCGCAGCGCCGTGCCGAGGTCGTCGAGCACCCGCTGCTGCAGCCGCGCCGCCGCGGTGACGTCGACGCTGCGCTCGACGAGCGCGTCACGCGGTGCGTCGGCGACGGCGTTGACGGTGGTCAGCGCCATGACCTCGCCACCGAAGTGGATGGCCTTGCGGGCGACCTGCACGGCGAAGCGTGAGCCGTCGGCGCGGCGGGCGTGGAAGTGCGACGTCGATCGCGGCTGCGGCAGCACGACCTCGTCGAGGATGGCGCGGCCGGCGGGGCTCGGCGCGCGGAAGGCGCCGGGGATGAGCGTGGTGGCCGAGCGGCCGATCAGCTCCGGCTCGGCGTAGCCGAGCAGTTCGTGGGCGGCCGGGTTGGCGACGTGCACCGTGCCCTGCGCGTCGATGATGAGGACGGCCCGGCTCGCGCGGCCGGTCGCCCAGCGGATCTCGTCGTCACTGCTCGTGTGCGGTGAGGGGGGTGATCCGGGCGGGACGTGGTGGACGGTCATCGACGGCTCCTGCGGGAGGGCGACCGCAGCGGCGATCGTGGCGGGGGAGCCTCAGTATGTTGCCCTTCCGCGCCCGACCGCAGTGCCATTCGACCCAACTCGGCCGTGTTGTACACCGCTCGTCCGGCCTGTTCACCATGTGCTCATCGCCCTGCAACGCTGCCGACACGCACGACGTCCGGCAGTGCGGGCGATCGCGTCTCGACGAGCGTTGAGGCCTCGTCAGAGCAGTTGCAACACCTGCAGAAGATCGGCCGAACGGCGCTGGACCTGGCGCGTCCAGCGGCCGACGTCCTCCGCGGGCACGCGGCCGGAGCTCGCGGTCTCGACGCGGGCGAGGTCGTCCGGCGACGCGGGCGCATCGACGGCGGCGAGGTTCGTGCACAGCCGTGCGGTCGCCAGCACGCGCGCCAGCGGGTCGCGGCGCGACGTGTCGTGGTGGGCGCCGATCAGGTCGCACAGCGTCGCCGGGAAGTTCCAGGCGCGCAGCGTCTGGGCGCCGATGGTGTCGTGGGCGACGCCGTAGCGCTTGACCTCCCGCGCGCGCAGCGCGTCGATGTCGGCGGGTTCGGGCAGGCAGAGCGCGGGCAGCTCGCGCACGCGGTGCAGCAGGAGGGCGCCGACACAGTGCAACAGGCCGAGGCAGAACGCGTCGGACGCGTCGACGTCCAGCAGCGGCGCGCAGAGGCCGGCCGCCGTGGCGGTGACGGCCGCGTGGTCCCAGAAGCCGGCGGGCACATCGCCCTCGGTGCCCACGGCCGAGAGCAGCGCGACGGTGCGCACCGTGGTGAAGCCGAGCACGGCGACGGCGAGGTCGACCCGGCCGATGCGCGCGGTCAGGCCGTAGTACGACGAGTTCGCCAGCCGCAGCATGCTCGCCGTCAGCGCGGGGTCGACGGCGATCGCCCGCGCCAGGTCGGTGACCCCGGCGTCCGGATCGTCGGCGACGGCAAGCACGTGGTGCACCGCGCCCGGACGCGTGGGCAGGTCCTCGGGTTCCGTCCGCACCGGCGACACGACCGTCTCGGCGCTCACGCCGACTCCTGCTCCGGCGTCGCCTGGCGGGCGGCGACACCCCCGCCGGACACCTTCGCCCGGTACATCGCGGCATCGGCCGCCCGCAGCAGCGCCGTGAGGTCGCCGTGGTCGCGCAGCATCGCGACACCGATGCTCGCGCCGACGGTGAGGAGTTGACCCTCGACGGTGATGGGCCGGCGCAGGGCGCTCGACCGGCGCTGCGCCGCGGCGACGGCCTGGTCGACCGCCGTGACGTCGCGCAGCACGACGACGAACTCGTCACCGGCGAGCCGGGCCACCAGGTCGTCTTCACGGCCCTCCGCGCCCAGGCGGGACGCCACCTCGACGAGTACCCGGTCACCGGCGTCGTGGCCGAAGCGGTCGTTGACGGCCTTGAAGCCGTCGAGGTCGCAGAACAGCAGGGCCATGTCGTGGCGGCGACGGGCCGGGCTCTCGTACACGTCCTTCAGCAGCTCCATCAGCCTGCGGCGGTTGATGAGGCCGGTGAGCGCATCGTGGGTCGCGTCGTAGGCCAGCTTCGACTCACGGGCGCGGCGACCGGTGACGTCCTCGACCGTGCCGATGAACCCGCCTGCGCGGTGGTGGGTGGCGGTCGGGGTCAGCCGCAGCCGCACCCACCGCACCGGCCGGTCGCGGCCGTACATGCGCAGGGTGCGGTCGACCGGTTCGCCGACGACGACGCGCTCGAGGTCGCCGAGCAGTGCCGGCAGGTCGTCGGTCACGATGCGGCGCAACCATCCCGTCCCGACCAGCTCGTGGGGCGCGTGCCCGACGCTCGCCGCGCACGCCCCGTTGACGAACGACAGGCGGGCCCCGACGTCCGAGGCGACGATGCCGCCGGCCGCGCGCGGCGC
>NZ_JBQCEE010000036.1:0-7686 GCF_051960575.1 Jatrophihabitans sp. | reverse complement strand
TGGACGGACGCACCGGACGAGCGTTTCGCTCCCGGTGCGTCCGTCCGCGCCGCCGACCGCACGCTCGTCGTCGCCGCGTCGTCGACGGCCAGCGGCAAGCTGGTCGTCCACTTCGACGGCGTCGACGACCGTGACGCCGCCGAGGCGCTGCGCGGGCAGGAGCTGCTCGTCGCCGCGTCCGCGCGGCCCGCGCTCGACGACCCGGACGACTTCTACGACACCGACCTGATCGGCCTCGCCGCCCACACCGTCGACGGCGCCGCACTCGGGCCCGTCGTCGACATGGTGCACGCCGGCGGCGCCGACTACCTCGTCCTCGACATCGACGGACGCGAGCGGCTGGTGCCGTTCGTCGCCGCGATCGTCCCCACCGTCGACCTCGCCGGCGGCACCGTCACCGTCGACCCGCCCGACGGCCTGTTCGACCTGTGAAGCGATGAACTCCCGTTCATCCCGGCCCCTGCCGGTCCCAGCGGGTGTCGATCAAGGACGTGTCGGCGAATGAGACTCGACGTCGTCACGATCTTCCCCGGCTACCTCGCGCCGCTGCACGAGTCCCTGGTGGGCAAGGCGATCGCGCGCGGGCAGTTGCAGCTCGGCGTGCACGACCTGCGGTCGTGGACCGACGACGTGCACCGCACCGTCGACGACACGCCCTACGGGGGCGGCCCGGGCATGGTCATGAAGCCCGAGCCCTGGGGGCGCGCCCTGGACGAGCTCGCGCCGCCCGGCGGCCCGCAGCCACGGCTCGTCGTCCCCTCGCCCGCGGGGCGCCCGTTCACCCAGGCGGTCGCCGCCGAGCTCGCCGCCGAGCCGTGGCTGCTGTTCGCCTGCGGGCGGTACGAGGGCATCGACGCCCGCGTCGGCGAGTACGCGGCGCAGCGCATGGCCGTCGACGAGCTCAGCCTCGGCGACTACGTGCTCGCCGGCGGTGAGGTGGCCGTGCTCGTCATCGTCGAGGCGGTGGCCCGGCTGCTGCCCGGCGTGCTCGGCAACGCCGACTCGGCGGTCGACGACTCGTTCGCGGCCGGCGCGGAGGGCCTGCTCGAGGCGCCGGCCTATACCAAGCCGGCCAGCTGGCGCGGCCTCGACGTGCCGGAGGTGCTGCTGTCCGGGCACCACGCGGCGATCCGCGCGTGGCGTGCCGAGCAGTCGCGCGAGCGCACCGCCCGCGTGCGCCCTGACCTGCTGGAGTCCTGAGCGGCCGACCCGCCGCTGCGAGGCGATTGGGGATCGCCGAGGTGCATGTGGCATCATCGTGGGGTTGCCCGGACCGCGGTTGCCTGCGGCGCGCGACACCTGAGCCCCTGTAGCAAGCGATAGAAAGCGATCTCGCGATGAACACCCTCGACGTGCTCGACACCGAGTCCCTGCGCTCGGACGTGCCGGACTTCCGCGCCGGCGACACGCTGAAGGTGCACGTCCGCGTCATCGAGGGCAACCGCTCGCGCATCCAGATCTTCCAGGGCGTCGTCATCCGTCGCCAGGGCGGCGGCATCCGCGAGACGTTCACCGTCCGCAAGGTCAGCTTCGGCGTCGGTGTCGAGCGCACCTTCCCGGTGCACACCCCGGTGATCGAGAAGATCGAGGTCGTCACCCGTGGTGACGTCCGTCGCGCGAAGCTCTACTACCTGCGCGACCTGCGCGGCAAGGCCGCCAAGATCAAGGAGAAGCGCGACACCGTCGCGCGCTGACGCTCGAGCCCCACGACAAGCCGGCGGATGTCCGACTCCTCTCGCGGCACGCCCGCGTCCGGTGACGGTGGGGAGTTCGACGACGAGCCGACCTTCGATCCCGACCCGGACGCCGAGGCGGGCGAGCACGAGCCCGGCGAGCACGGGGCCGGTGAGCAGTCCGTGTCGCTGAACAAGCCGCTCCGGTCCGGCGACGACGAGGACCAGCACGCCGCTGCAGCACCTCGAGGTTCGGAGGACGCGACGACGCCGGACGATCCGGCCGCGGCGGCCGGCAAGCGGCGGCAGCGCGAGTACCGCAAGGCGCCGTGGTGGGAACTGCCGGCGCTCATCGCGCTCGCCGTGCTCATCGCGGTGATCGTCAAGACCTTCGTGGTGCAGCCGTTCTACATCCCGTCGGCGTCGATGGAGCACACGCTCTACGGGGCGACCGACGGCGGCGACCGCATCCTGGTCAACAAGGTCATCTACGACTTCCGCGACCCGCACCCCGGCGACATCGTCGTGTTCAACGCGCCGCCGGGCTGGAACGAGGTCACGACCACGCCGCCCAGCAACCCGATCCTGCACGGCATCCACTGGTTCGGTCAGCTCGTCGGCTTCGTGCCGCCCGACGGCGAGGTGCGGGTCAAGCGGGTCATCGCGACCGGCGGCCAGACCGTGTGGGGCGATGCGCAGGGGCACGTGCACGTGCGCACGGCTGCGGGCCGCGAGAAGGTCCTGACCGAGCCCTACGTGTTCGAGGACGGCCCGGACCAGCGCCAGACCTTCGGCCCCGTCACGGTGCCGAAGGGCCGGCTGTGGGTGATGGGTGACCACCGCAACGACTCGCAGGACTCGCGCTACCACTGCGACGCCGACGGCGGTGACGGCGCGAGCTACGGCCCGAAGTGCAACCCGACCGGCAGCACGGTGCCGGTCGACAACGTGATCGGCAAGGCGTTCGTGGTGGCCTGGCCGCCGTCGCACTGGCGCACGCTCGGCACGCCCACGACGTTCAGCGGGCTGGCGGCCGCCGCGAACCGGGTCGTCCCTGCCGGTGCCGGGCTCCTCGGCGTCCTGCCGCTGTGGTTCGTCCGGCGGCGGCGCCGCCGTCGCGCCTGAGCGGCTCGACCCCGGCTCCCGCCCCGCCGGCGACAGGTATCGTCGGCGCGTCATGACGAAGGTCCGTGCACCCGGTCTCGCCTTCCGTCCGCCCCGCCTGGTCGTGCGCCGCGACGGGCCGATGGGCGGGTACGAGTCGGCCCTCGCACGGGCGGGCTTCCCGCTCGTGGCCGGTGCCGACGAGGCCGGACGCGGCGCGTGCGCCGGCCCGCTCGTCGTGGCCGCGTGCATTCTGCCGCCCGGCCGGCGCATCGAGGGGCTCGACGACTCGAAGCTGCTGACCGCCGCCGTGCGCAAGCAGCTCTACCGAGTGATCACCCGGCGGGCGCTGGCGTACTCGATCGTGTCGATCAGCTGCACCGAGATCGACCGGTACGGCCTGCACGTCGCGAACCTCGCGGGCATGCGGCGGGCCATCGGCACGCTCGTGCCCGCGGCCGACTACGCGATCACCGACGGCTTCCCGGTGCCGGGGCTCGGCGTGCCGTCGGCGGCGGTGTGGAAGGGCGACGCCACGGTGGCCTCGGTCGCGGCCGCGTCGATCCTCGCGAAGGTGACGAGGGACGCGATCATGCTGCGTCTGCACGAGCAGTGGCCCGAGTACGACTTCGCCCGCCACAAGGGCTACATCACGCCGGTGCACACCGCCGCTCTCGGCGAGCACGGGCCGTGTCCCGAGCACCGCCGCCGCTACGTGAACGTGCGGCGCGTGCTCGGCGGTGACTGGGCGGTGGACAATGTCGGGGTGGACGAGCTGGAGATGGCATGAGCGAGCTGGCGAGCGAATCGATGTCACTGCGCCATGCGAATCGCGCACCGAGCGCCAGCGAGGTCGCCCGATGAGTGCTGAGGATCTCGAGAACTACGAGACCGAGATGGAGCTGCAGCTCTACCGCGAGTACAAGGACATCGCGGCGCAGTTCAGCTACGTCGTCGAGACCGAGCGGCGCTTCTACCTGACCAACGAGGTCGATCTCGTCCCGCGCAACGTCGACGGTGAGATCTACTTCGAACTCACCATGCGCGACGCCTGGGTCTGGGACATGTACCGGCCGGCCCGGTTCGTGAAGACCGTGCGGGTGGTGACGTTCAAGGACGTCAACATCGAGGAGCTGGACAAGCCCGAGCTCGAGCTGCCCCGCGACGACGAGGCGCGCTAGCAGCACCCTGCGACAGTTCCGGGCGGTCGTCCACATCGGGCGGTTGTCCACAGCTCCGGGCGCAGCGCGTCCTGCGGGCTCGCCCGATCGGGCACCGTCGCTGTATGCGAGTCAAGGACGCGGTCGGCCGGTTCGGTGAGGACCTGGCCGCCCGCCATCTGCAACAGGCCGGGTTGACGCTGCTCGACCGCAACTGGCGCTGCCACACGCGCGACCTGCGCGGCGAGCTCGACATCGTCGCGCTCGACGGTGCGACCGTCGTCTTCGTCGAGGTGAAGACCCGCTCGACACTCGCCTTCGGGCGCCCCAGCGAGGCGGTCACGCCGGTGAAGCTGGCACGGCTGCGGCGGCTGGCCGCGCACTGGCTGGCCGAGCAGACGGACGAGGTGCGGTGGCGCGAGGTGCGCTTCGACGTCGTCTCGGTGCTGCGCCGCTCGCCCACCGGCCCCGTCGTCGAGCACCTCGCCGGGGTGGCGTGATGGGGCTCGCGTGCACCCACGGCGTCGCCCTCACCGGGCTCGCGGGCCAGCCCATCGAGGTGCAGGTCGACATGGGCGCCGGCCTGCCCGGGCTGTCGTTCACCGGCTTGCCCGACACCTCGGTGAACGAGTCGCGCGACCGCATCCGCTCGGCGCTGCAGAACTCGGCGATCGACTGGCCGAACCGTCGCACGGTCGTGGCGCTGCTGCCGGCGGACGTGCGGAAGGTGGGCTCGCGGTTCGACCTCGCCGTCGCCATGGCGCTGCTCGCGGCCGCCGACGAGATCCCGATCGGCGGCCTCGACGGCGTGGTGTGGGTGGCCGAACTGGGGCTCGACGGCCGGCTGCGCCCGGTGCGCGGCGTGCTGCCGTCGCTCGTGGCCGCGCGCGCGGCGGGCTTCCGGCGGGCGGTGGTCGCGCCCGGCAACGCCGCCGAGGCGGCCCTCATCGACGGCCTCGACGTGCGCGCGGGCGAGCACCTCGCCGACCTCGTGGCCTGGCTGCGCGGCGACGCTCCACCGCCCCCGCGGGCGCGGCCGGTGCCCGAACCGGCCGACGCGCCCGGGCTGCCCGACCTCAGCGACGTCGCCGGGCAGCGGGCGGCGAAGCGCGCGGTCGAGATCGCCGCCGCGGGTGGTCATCACCTCTACCTCGTCGGCGCACCGGGCGCCGGAAAGACGATGCTGGCCCAGCGGCTCCCCGGCCTGCTGCCGCCGCTGGACGAGGAGGCCGCGCTCGAAGTGACCGCTGTGCACTCGGTCGCCGGCGTCCTCGGCCCGCACGCACGGCTGTTACGGCGGCCACCCTGGCAGGCGCCTCATCACAGCGCGTCGACCAGCGCGCTCGTCGGCGGCGGCTCGGGCCTCGCCCGGCCCGGCGCGATCTCGATGGCGCACCACGGTGTGCTCTTCCTGGACGAGGCCCCGGAGTTCAAGGCCGAGACGCTCGACGCCCTGCGCCAGCCGCTCGAGACCGGGCAGGTCGTGCTGCACCGCAGTGGTGGAGCCGTCGCGTACCCGGCGCGCTTCCAGCTGGTGCTTGCGGCGAACCCGTGCCCGTGCGGGCTGCGTTCGTCCGAGTGCATCTGCCCGGCGACCACGAAGCGGCGGTATCTGCAACGGCTGTCCGGACCCTTGCTCGACCGCGTCGACCTGCGCGTCGACGTCGAACCGATCGGGCACGCCGACCTGTTCGAACCACCCGAACCGCCGGAGACCAGCGCGGTCGTCGCAGCCCGGGTGGCGTCGGCGCGGTCGGCCGCGCTCGATCGGTGGCGGGGCGAACCTTGGCGGACGAACGCCGACGTGCCCGGGTCGGTGCTGCGGGCACGGCCGTGGGCGCTGCCGACGAGCGTCATCGGCGATGCGCAGCGTGACCTGCACGCCGGGCTCCTCACGGCGCGGGGCTTCGACCGGGTGCTCCGCATCGCCTGGACGCTGGCCGACCTGCACGGCCATGCCTCGCCCGACGCGGGTGACGTGGGCCAGGCGTTGTTCTACCGCACGGGACGGGGCGAGTCGTGGGCGGCGTGAACGGCGTCGATCCCGAGGTGCTGCTGGCGCGGGCCTACCTCAACCGGGTCGCCGAGCCGGACTGCGTGCCGCTCTGGGGGTTCGTCGAAGAGGTCGGGCCGGTGCAGGCAGCCCGCGACATCCGCGCCGGCGTCATGCCCGACGAGGTGCGCGGACCCACCGACGCCCGCCGCTCGACCGTCGACCCCGAGGCCGACCTGCTCGCGGCCGAGCGCCACGGCATCCGACTGGTGGTGCCCGAGTCGCCCGACTGGCCGGCGTTCGCCATGCAGGCGCTGCAGCGGGTCGGGCACGAGCGGCTGGTCGAGTGGCGCGAGCGGCGGCGCTCGTCGGACGAGTCCGGCGAGCCGATCCCACCGCTGGCGCTGTGGGTGCAGGGGCCGGCGTTCGGGCCCGACCTCGGTGTCCGCGCCGTGGGTGTGGTCGGAGCGCGGGCGTCGACGGCCTACGGCAACCGGGTGGCGGGCGACCTCGCCTTCGGGCTCGCCCACGCGCGCGTCGCCGTGGTGTCCGGGGGTGCGTTCGGCATCGACGCCGCGGCCCACCGCGGGGCGCTGGGCGCCGGCGGCGTGACCGTCCTCGTCTCGGCCGGCGGCCTCGACCGCCCGTACCCGCCGGGCAACGAGCAGCTGTTCCGGCTGGCGCGCGAGACCGGCGCCGTCGTGTCCGAGAGCCCGCCCGGTTCGGCACCCCAGCGTCGCCGCTTCCTCACCCGCAACCGCCTCATCGCGTCCCTGACGGCGGGCACGGTCGTCGTCGAGGCGGCGCTGCGGTCGGGCGCGATCAACACGGCGACGCACTGCCGGCGCCTCGGCCGCCCGGTGATGGCGGTGCCCGGGCCGGTCGGCTCGGCAGCGTCGGCCGGCTGCCATGCGCTGCTGCGGCGGCCGGACGACCCCGCGGTGCTGGTCACCTCGGTCGAGCAGGTGCTCGAACTGGTCGGCTCGATGGGTGAGGGCGGCGACCCGGCGGGGGAGAAGCGGACGAGCGTGCTCGACGGGCTGGACCTCGTCGACCAGCGGGTCTTCGACGCGGTGCCGGCCCACCGCGCCGCGACGATCGACGAACTCGTCGTGGTGTCCGGCCTCGGTCTCGGCGACGTGCTCGGCGCGCTGCCGTCGTTGCAGCGGCTCGGCATCGTCGTCGCCGAGCCGGACGGCTACCGCGCCCGGCCGGTCCGGGCGGTGCTGCGGTGAGTGCGGCAGGTCCCCTGTCCCCGGCATCCTCGACGCCCGGAACCGACCGCGGCGGGGACGCCCGCCGGTCGTCGACCCGCGTGGCGGCTTGACCTGCGCCACGCCCGGCCGCACGGTCGACGGATGGTCGACGACGCGATGCCGGACGGTGCGGCGCCGGCCGACGCGATGCCGGAAGGTGCAGCGCCGACCGGTGCGATGCGGGACGGCGCGGCGCCGACCGCAGCGCGGTTCGACGTCCGTGCCGCGCGGGCGGCGCTGCCGCGACGGCTCGCCGAGGCGGTCGACGGGTTCGAGCGCCACCTGGCACTGCAGCGCAACCGCTCGCCGCACACCGTGCGGGCATACCTCGGCGACGTCGTCGGCTCCCTCGACCACCTGAGCCGGCTCGGTGGCATGTCCCCGCAGGACATGGACCTGCGCAACCTGCGCTCGTGGCTCGCGCTGCTGCGCACCCGCGGTGCGTCCCGCGCCACGTTGGCGCGGCGCTCGGCCGCGCTGCGCACCTTCAGTGCGTGGGC
>NZ_JBQCEE010000035.1:0-3935 GCF_051960575.1 Jatrophihabitans sp. | reverse complement strand
CGCACCCCCCCCCCCCGCGCGGCCCCCGCGCCCCCCCGCGCCCGCCCGCCCCCCCCCCCCCCCGCGGGTGGGGGGGGCCGCCCCCCCCCCCCCCCCCCCCCGGGGCGGGGGTCCCCCCGCGCCAGGCCCGATCAGGTGGGGCGCTGGACGCCGGCGCCGCGGGCGTAGACCAGGTGCGTGCCGAGCCAGCCGGAGGCACCGACCACGCCGTGACCGACCAGCGCCAGCGCCGCCGCCTTCTTCTGGCCGCCGCGGCGGCGCGCGCGGTAGCTGGCGGCGAACAGGCCGAGCGCACCGTAGTTCAGCGCGGCGTGCACGAGCCCGGCCCGCCGCGTCGCGGGGTCGGTGCGCGGGTCGAGGAAGGCCCAGTCGTGCGCGCCGGTGGCGGCGGTCGGCAGCGCTGCGAGCACGCCGAGGCCGATGACCGTGCGGGCGGCGCGTTCGTTCCCGCGCGTGAGGTCGAGCACCGACCCCGCGACCCACGCGCCGATCGGCACGGTGACCAGGGCGGGGTGCAACGAGTGGCCGATCGGCTCACCGCCGAGGATCGGCTCGACCGGCCCCGACATCGCCTTCCGAATGGTGGCCTGGGCGGGCAGGGCGACCTTGTCGAGCACCTCGGCGTGCTCGACGGCGTCGACGAGCTTCTGCAGTGGGGCGAGCATCATTTCCTCCGGTTGGGCAGACGAGGACCAGGGCCGAGGTAGACGCGGCGCCCAGCCCGAAGATCACGGCTTCAGCACCACCTTGACCATGCCGTCCTCCTTCTTCTGGAACGTCTCGTACGCGCCCGGCGCCTCGTCCAGCGTGAGGCGGTGCGTCGCGAAGCCGTCGACGCCGAGCGGGTCGTCGTCGGTCAGCAGCGGCAGGATGTCCGGCACCCACCGCAGCACGTTGGCCTGCCCCATGCGCAGCTGGATCTGCTTGTCGAACATCGTCAGCAGGGGCAGCGGGTCGGCGGCGCCGCCGTAGACGCCCGAGCGCGAGATGGTGCCGCCGCGGCGCACCGCGTCGATCGCCGAGTACAGCGCGGCGAGCCGGTCGACACCGGCCTTCTGGAAGATCGGCCGGGCGAGGAAGTCGGGCAGCAGTCCTGCGGCGGTCTGCGCGAACTTCGGCCCCGGCGAGCCATGGGCCTCCATGCCGACCGCGTCGACGACCGAGTCGGCACCGCGTCCCTGCGTCAGCTCGCGCACGACGTCACCGAGGCCGTCGCCGTGCTCGTTGAGGTCGATCACCTCGACACCGCGCGCCCGCGCGCGCTCGAGCCGCTCGGGCACGAGGTCGACGCCGATCACCCGCTGGCCCTGGTGCAGCGCGATGCGCGAGGCCATGTCGCCGATCGGGCCGAGGCCGAGCACGAGCAGCGTGCCGCCCTCGGGCACGTCCGCGTAGGCGACGGCCTGCCACGCCGTCGGCAGCACATCGCTGAGGTAGACGAAGCGCTCGTCCTGCGGGCCGTGCGGCACCTTGATGTGCGTCGTCTGCGCTTGGGGCACGCGCAGGTACTCGGCCTGCCCGCCCGCGACCTCGCCGTAGAGCTTCGAGTAGCCGAACAGCGCCGCGCCGGTGCCGTGCTCGGTCACCTGCGTCGTCTCGCACTGCGAGTACAGCTGTTCGTCGCACATGAAGCAGTGGCCGCACGACATCTGGAACGGGATGACCACGCGGTCACCGACGGCCAGGTTCGTGATCCCCGAGCCGACCTCCTCCACGACGCCCATCGCCTCGTGGCCGAGGATGTCGCCGACACCCATGAACGGGCCGAGCACCTCGTAGAGGTGCAGGTCGGAGCCGCAGATGTTGGTGGACGTGACCTTGATGATCGCGTCCGTGGGCTCCTTGATGCCCGGGTCGGGCACCTCGTCGACGCGGACGTCGCGCTTGCCGTGCCAGGTGACTGCCTTCATGGGTGCACTCCTGCTCGATCGGACCGGCTCGCCCCTCGGCTACCCGGGTCGCCCCGGCGGTAACCGTCGTTTGCGCCCGGCGCACGACGGGGTAGGGCTGCCGACGATCAGCTGGGACGGTGAGGGACGAGGTGCGATGACCGGCGTGCGCGAGTGGTTGGCCGAGCAGGGCCGCGAGTACCGCAACGGCGACGAGCGGCCGCTGTCCGGCTACCTGGCGCTGATGAGCGCGTACAGCGGCGGGGTCGGTGCGGCGACGCTCGCCGGCCGGCTCACGCGCCGGACGGTGCCCGAGACGGTGCGGCCCTGGGACCTCACATTGCTCACCGTCGCGACGCACCGGCTCGCCCGCACCATCGCGAAGGACCCGGTGACCAGTCCGATCCGCTCGCCGTTCACGCAGTACGACGGGGTCAGCGCGGCGGCCGAACTGCACGAAGAGGTGCGCCGCCACGACGGCCTCGGGCACTCGTTCGGCGAGCTGATCACCTGCCCGATGTGCCTCGCGCAGTGGGTCGCCACGGCGTTCGCCGCCGGGCTCGTGTTCGCACCGCGGCAGACCCGGCTGGTGATGGCCACGTTCACCGCCGTGGCCGGCGCCGACTTCCTGCAGTACCTCTACGCCGCCCTGCAGCAGCGGGCCTGATGCCGCCGCGCGCGAAGCATCCGGGTGCGCAGGGGTTCCTGCCGCCCGAGACGACCCTGCCCGAGTTGCGCGCGGCCGCCGACGGCTGCCGCGGCTGCGACCTGTGGGAGCCGGCGACCCAGACCGTCTTCGGCGCCGGCCCCGCGGACGCACCGCTGCTGCTCGTCGGCGAACAGCCCGGCGACGTCGAGGATGTCGAGGGCGAGCCGTTCGTCGGGCCCGCCGGGCGCGTGCTCGCCCAGGCGTTGCACGAATCCGGGCTCGACGCGACGCCGAGATACGTGACCAACGCCGTCAAGCACTTCTCGTTCACCCGGCAGGGCAAGCGCCGACTGCACCAGACCCCCAAGGCGGCCGAGGTGTCGGCGTGCCGGCCGTGGCTCGTGGCCGAGTACGCCGCCCTGCGACCGCAGCTGACCGTCTGCCTCGGCAGCACGGCGGTGAGGTCGGTGCTCGGCACCGACGTCAAGGTGCTGCGCGACCGGGGTGCGGTGCTCGAGCGCGACAGCGCGCTCGGGCCGGGCGCGTTCCTCGTGACCGTGCACCCGTCGTCGATCCTGCGGGCGCCAGACGACCTGCGTGCCGAGGCACGGGCCGCGTTCGTGGCCGACCTGCGCGTCGCCGCGCAGTTCCTCGGGTAGCGCCGCGAGGTTCATCGCGGACGCAACCCGGCCAGCTTCTCGCGCCAGCCCGCGCGGTGCGTGCGGCGGAACTCGCCCGTCAGCCCGGTGTGGGTGAGCGTGACCAGCGTGCCGTCGCCCTCGGGCGACAGCACGACCTCGACCGTGGACGACCCCGGCGGGAGACCGGTCTGCCCCTCGACGCCCCACGTGAACACCACCCGGTGCGGCGGCTCGACGGCGAGGTAGCTGCCCCGCACGCCGACGTCGCCCATGTCGACGGCGAAGCCACCACCGGGCGTCGCATCGAGGCGGGCGGCGTCGGCCAACCACGTGACGACGAGCGATGGGTCGGTGAAGTACGGGAACACGACGTGCGGCGGCGCGTCGATGACGACGGTCGCGACGACGGCGTCGTCGGGCTCGGCTGGGTCGGCGGTCATCGCTCCTGCTCGGACGATCGGGGATGGGCGGTCTCGACGGCCCGCTTGAGCCGGCCGAGGGCATCGGGCCAGAACTCGGCGAGCAAGGCGCGCACGGGCTCGAGCGACTCGGGGCGCAGCCGGTAGAGCCGGCGGGTGCCGTCGCGGCGCTCGCTGAGCAGACCGGCCTGCTTGAGCACGCCGAGATGCTGGCTGACCGCCTGCTGGGTCAGGGTGAACCGGGCGGCGATGTGGCCGGCCGGCAGCTCGTCGTGCCGCTCGCGCCGCAGGATCTCGCGCCGGTTCGGGTCGGCGCGCGCCCGCAGGACCGCGTACT
>NZ_JBQCEE010000034.1:0-21406 GCF_051960575.1 Jatrophihabitans sp. | reverse complement strand
GAGCTCGCGCGCCGATCGATCGAGCCGGGCCAGGTGCTCGACCACCCGCACCGGCCGACCGCCCTGCACGGCGAGCGTCTCGAGCAGGCCGCCCGCGACGTGCGACGCGCTCGGCCGCAGTTCGGGCGAGGCCGTCACCGACGATCCCAGCGCCGAGACCAGTGGGGCCGCCTTGTGCAGGCACTCGTGCCACTCGCGCACGGGCACGCTGTCGGCGGTGATGCCACCCCCGACGCCGAGTTCGATGCGTCCAGCGGAGATCTCGAAGGTGCGGATCGCGACGTTCCACTCGGCGGCGTCGGCGCCGGCGTACCCGATCGCGCCGGTGTACACGCCCCGCGGCGCCGCCTCGAGCGCCGCGATCTCCGCCACCGCGCTGTGCTTGGGCGCGCCGGTCACCGAGCCGGGCGGGAACGTCGCGGCGAGCAGCGACGCGTCGTCGACGTCGGCACGCAGCTCCCCCTCGACGGCCGACACGAGCTGCCACACGCCCGCGTGCGGTTCGACGACGCAGAGCTCGGGCACGCGCACAGAGCCGGTGACGCAGACGCGGCCGAGGTCGTTGCGCAGCAGGTCGACGATCATGACGTTCTCGGCACAGTCCTTCACCGAGCGCCGCAACCGCTCATCAGCGCCGAGCACCCGGGGCAGCGTGCCCTTGATCGGCCGTGTCGAGACGGTGCGTCCGACGCGGCGCAGGAACACCTCGGGACTCGCGCTGAGCACGTGCCGGTCGCCCGCGCGCACGTAGGCCGCCCGGTCGGGACGCAGCGCCAGCAGGGCCAGGAACGCCTCGACCGGGTCGCCGGTGAAGTCAGCGGACAGCCGCGTGCACACGTTCACCTGGTACAGCTCGCCCGCACGGATGCTGCCGATCGCCTGCTCGACGGCGGCGAGATGCCGCGCGGCGTCCGCGCCGCCGAACGGTCCGCTGCCGAAGGGGCGCGCCGCCGGTGGGGGCGCGGCCAGCCGGCGGGCCAGCTCGTCGGCCTCGTCCACCGGCCCGGACGCCACCACCGACCACTGCCCGGCGCGCAGCACGAGCAGGTGGTCGTGCCGGGTCAGCCGCGGCGGTCCGTCGTACGGCAGCACACCGAGCCACCACCCGTCCGCCGGGCCGGGCGGCAGGTGGTCGGCGACGCGCGTCGGCGCGCGGGCGACGACGGTCGCGCCGCCGGCCCACGCACCGGTGAGGCAGACGAGGTCGGGTTCGTCGCGCAGGACGCGCAGCACCCCGGCGAGGTCGAGCGCGGTGGGCACCGGGCGTCCCCCGGCTAGAGTCGGGCCCGTGAGCACGTCCGAGGGCGCGAAGCCGGCGCTGGTGGTGCCGCCGCCGGCGCCCATCCGCTCCGGCCCCATCGCGCTCATCGGCACGATCGCCTTCCTCGTCGCCTTCGTCGCCCTGCTGCCGTTCACCGGCTGGCTCGGCGACCACGGCCACCGCATCTGGCTCTGGACGAGCCTGGCCGGATTCGTCGAGGGCCTGTTCGGCTCGGCGCTCGCCTACCGGCACCGCCTGGCCGGCCGCACCCTCTGACCGTCGGACCGATCAGAGCGAGAGCGGCATCTCGCCGTCGTCGTAGACCACCGCGGCAGCCTCGGCCGTCATCGTCGGCTCGGCACGCACCGACGAGTGCGCGCCGCAGCCGTACTCGACGCTCACCACCTGGCCGTCGACCTCGGTGACCTCGTTCGCGCAGACGCCGAAGCCGGCGCGCAGCGACCCGGCCAGCGGCACCAGGAACCCGCACGTGCCGCACGTGGCCGGCGCCTGCCGGGCCATCGGCGCCGCGGGGCCGTTGCCGTCGATCCAGCGCTCGGCCGCCTGCAGCCGCCCCTCGCGCGAGAGCACCTGCTCGCGCCCGAGGCCCAGCTCGAAGGCCACCTGCTCGACCTCGGGATCGTCCGAGTCGACATAGCCGGGCACCAGCCGCGGGTCGTCGGGCGCCGTCGGCAGGAGGTCGCCCGGGCTCAGGTCGCCCGGACGCACCCGCTGGTGCCACGGCACCCAGGCGGGCGGACGCAGCGCGCCCTCGCCGGGCAGCAGCACCACCTCGTCCACGGTCGGCTCGGCGCCGGGCACGCGGGCGAGGGTGACGACCCACATCCAGCCGGTGTAGCCGGGGAGCGTCGAGACGAACGCGTGCGAGACGACGTGCTCGTCCTCGGGCAGCACGGCGAGGTGCGCGCCGACCGAGTCGCCGCCCACCTCGCGGGCGGCCTGCTGGGCGAGCTCGACCGCCGCCGCGAGGACGTCGTCGAGCGCAGCGGTCGCGGTACCGGGTTCGGTCACCCATCCATTGTCCCTGCCGCGCGGACGCGGCACGAGACCGCCCCGCCGGCGCGTGCCCTCCACCGCGCGGGCGACGCGCCGCGTCGACGGAAAGTGTCGTGGCTCTGGGGCAGGATGGGGACGTGGCCAAGCAACGCGACCCGAAACCGCCCGGGCGGTTCTCGAAGTCCGGCCACACGAGCCACCGCCGCGACCCGCTGCCCGACGCGACGCCCGGTCCGCCGACACGCCGCATGGCGCCGCCCCCGGCCTACCCCCCGCCCGAGTACGCGCCCCCGGCGGCCTACCCGCCCCCGGCGTACCCGCCGCCGTACGACCAGGGTCACCACGGCGGGTACGGCCACGCCGGCCCACCCCCGTCGTCCGGGCCGCGCACCGCCCGCGTCCCCCTCGACGGCGTCGACGAGTTCGGCCACCCGACCTATCACGGTGACGACAAGCCGCGCAGCCCGGCGATGGCGATCACCGTCGCCGCCGCGCGCGGCACGAACAAGGTCGCCCGTACGGTCACCCGCAAGGTCATCACCGCGAGCAAGGCCGACGGCGCGCACGAGTCCGGGCTCACCGCCCTCATCTGGAACCAGGTGCTGAGCTACGGCACCGACGCGATGGTCACCGTCGCGCTGGCGGGCACGGTCTTCTTCGGCGCGTCCACCCACGCCCAGCGCGGCAACGTGCTGCTGTACCTGCTCATCACGATGGCGCCGTTCGCGGTGATCGCGCCGGTGATCGGCCCGCTGCTCGACCGGCTGCAGCACGGCCGGCGCTGGACGATGGCCGGCACCGCGGTCGTCCGCGGCGTCCTCGCGCTGATCATGGCGAAGTACAGCAGCGAGTTGCTCGTGCTCTACCCCTGTGCCCTCGGTTCGCTGGTCATGTCGAAGGCGTACGGCGTCGTGCGCGCGGCCGCCGCACCGCGGCTGGTGCCACGGACGATGACGCTCACCGAGGCGAACGCACGGCTGACCATCTTCGGGCTCGGCTCGACGATCGTGCTCGGCGGCCTCGTCGGCGTGCTGATCAAGGTCACCGGCTCGTACAGCTTCGGCCTGTTCGTCACGGCCATCGGCTTCTTCGCGTGCGCCGTCTTCGCGTTCAAACTGCCGGCGAACGTCGACTCCGCCGTCGGCGCCGCCCGGCACCCGCAGGAACCGCCACGCCCGCGCACCCAGGATCGGGTGCCGCCGCTGACCCGCCTGCAGTCGTGGGCCCGCCGCGGCTTCGACGACCACCTGGTCATCGCGCTGCAGGGCGAGTCGGCGCTGCGGCTGCTGTCGGGCCTGCTGACGATCTACCTCGCCTTCTACGTCGAGTCGACCCAGCACGGGCTCACCGGCGTACTGCAGCTCGGCGGCGTCGTCGGCGCGGCCGGCGTCGGGAACTTCCTCGGCACCGCCATCGGCACCCGGCTGGCCATGCACCGTCCCGAACTGATCATCGTCATCTCGGTCTGCACCGCGGCGTTCGCCTGCCTGCTCGTCGCGCTGCTGTTCGACATCCTCGTCGCGATCCTCGGCATGCTCGTCGCGGCGATCACCAACGCCCTGTCGAAGATCGCGCTGGACGCCCTCATCCAGCGCGACGTCGTCGAGACGCTGCGCTCGACCGCCTTCGGCAAGTCCGAGACCTTCCTGCAGCTGGCGTGGGTCGTCGGCGCCGCCGTCGGGGTGGTGCTGCCCACCAGCAACGGCCGCTGGGGCTACATCGTCCCGACGGTCGTACTCGGCGGGGTCGGGGCCGTCGTGGCACTGCGTCACCGGGCTCTCACTCAGGCCTCCGCCCGGCGTGAGTGGCCCGAGCGCCCCGGTACCGTGGCGGGCGATCCGTACCAGTCGTGACCTCGCAGGAGTCCTCGTGATCGCTCGGGCCCGCCGCCTCCGCTCGTCCTCCCGGCGCCCGCTGGCGTTGGCCGGCGTGCTGGTCGCCTCGGTCGGCCTGCTCGCCGCGTGCGACAAGCCGGTGCCCCAGGTGACCGTGCAGAGCGGCTCGGACAGCACGACGGTCGACTACCTGAGCTTCTGCTTCGACAAGGACCACTGCCACTACCGCAAGGGCGCCGGCGGCACGCTGCACGTCGCGAAGGGCGCCACGATCCTGGTCGACGTGCCCCGCGCGATCGCGAAGGGCCAGTGGAGCGTCCGGTCGGCCCAGTTCGTCGGCAACGGCACGGCCAAGGCGCTGCAGGACCCGGGCGTCAACTCGGGCGTCCGCAAGGACACCCACACGGCCCGGCTGCAGGTCGCCACCAGCGTCAACGACTACTACCTGGTCGTCACGAGCGCGAACGGCACGCAGGTCGGTCAGTGGGTCGCCGAGGTCAAGGTCGACAACTGACCGTGCCGCTACGATGACCCTGCTGGTGGTCTGCGCCGTCGAGGCCGAGCGTGACGCCATCGGCGCGACGAGCGCCGAGGTGATCGTGGGCGGGGTCGGGCCGGTCGAGGCCGCCGCCGCCACCGCCGCCCGGCTCACGCACGGGGGCGTCGACCTCGTGATCGGCGCCGGCATCGGTGGCGGGTTCGCGCCGCTGACGCACGGCGACATCGCCGTCGCGTCCTCGATCGTCTTCGCCGACCTCGGCGCCGAGACGGCCGACGGCTTCGTGCCGTTGCCGTCGCTCGGCTTCGGCAGGGTCGCCTACGAGGTGCCGCCCGCGCTCGCCGTGCAGCTGGCCGACCGCACCGGCGGACACCTCGGCACCGTGCTCACCGTCGCCACGGTCACCGGCACCGCTGCCACCGCCGACGCGCTGGCCGAGCGCTACCCCGACGCCGTCGCCGAGGGGATGGAGGGTGCGGGCGTCGCGGCCGCCGCCGCGCGCTTCGGCGTGCCCTGCGCTGAGCTGCGCGCGGTCAGCAACCCGGTCGGCCCGCGTGACCGCGACGCATGGCGCATCCCGCAGGCCCTCACCGCGTTGGCCGCGGCGATCGCGTCCGTCGCAGACTGGATGCCATGACGTCCCCGCTGCGGCTCGCCTTCTCGCCCTGCCCGAACGACACGTTCGTCTTCCACGCCTGGACGCACGGCCTGATCGAGGGCGCACCGCCGGTCGAGGTCACCTACGCCGACATCGACGTCACGAACACGGCGGCCGAGCGCGGCGAGTTCGACGTGGTGAAGGTCTCGTACGCGGCGCTCCCGTGGCTGCTCGACCAGTACACGCTGCTGCCGTGCGGCGGCGCGCTCGGCCGTGGGTGCGGCCCGCTGGTGCTGACGCGCGAGCCGCTGGACTCGCTCGACGGCCGGACCGTCGCCGTCCCGTCCGAGCGCTCGACCGCCTACCTGCTCTTCCGGCTCTGGGCGGCCGGCGCGAACCCGGCCGCGATCGACGTCGTGCCGTTCGCCGAGATCATGCCGGCGGTGCGCGACGGCCGGTACGACGCGGGGCTGGTGATCCACGAGGCACGGTTCACCTACCCGCACTTCGGCCTGCAGGCGATGGTCGACCTCGGCGAGTGGTGGGAACGCGACACCGGCCTGCCGATCCCGCTCGGCGCCATCCTGGCCCGCCGCGGGCTCGACGCCGACCGCCTCGCCCGCGTCGTCCGCGCCTCGGTCGAGCACGCCTGGGCCGACCCGACCGCCTCGGCCGGCTACGTCGCCGAGCACGCCGACGAGTTGTCGCCCACCGTGCAGGCGCAGCACATCGCGCTCTACGTGAACGAGTTCACCCGCGACCTCGGCGACGAGGGCTACGCCGCCGCCGAAGCCCTCCTCGGCCGCGCGCACGCCGCCGGCCTGGTGCCGCGCAATCCCGCGCTGCGCTGATCACCGGCGACGCAAAAGGGCCGTCGGGTCGACCACCAACGCGATGAGCGCTCGCGCGAAGAGCCCGCCCGCCGCCATGCGGCGCGAGCGAAGCGAGCAGCGGACCGACGACGGACCCGAGCGCCAGCGAGGGTTCCCGAGGAGGATCCGCACCAGGGCGGAGAAGGCTATGCGTCGAGTTGGTCGGCCACGAAGCGCAGGACGCCGGCGACCTTCTTGCCGTGGGCACGGTCGGGGTACTTGCCGTGCTGCAGCGCGTTGGACATGCCGTCCAGCAGCTTGATGAGGTCCTCGACGAGCGGGGCCATCTCCTCGGCCGGCTTGCGCGACGCCCGGGTCACCGACGGCAGCGGGTCGAGCACGCGCACCTGCATCGCCTGCAGCCCCTTGCGACCCGAGACGATGCCGAACTCGACGCGCTGGCCGGGCTTGAGCTCGGCCATCCCGGCGGGCAGGGCGTCCTTGTGGACGAAGACGTCGTCGCCCTCGTCGTTGGACAGGAACCCGAAGCCCTTGTCCGCATTGAAGAACTTCACCTTGCCGGTCGGCACGACCTACTCCTCACACGACTGGAGGCACCGTCGGAGCGACGGTGCCTCGTCCAGCTGCCAAGGTTACTGCGCGGCGCCCCGGACTTCACAGGGGATACTGGACGGGTGCCTGCCACCGACGCCGACCCGGACACCGGTCGCCGAACGTCCCGCACCGTGCGCATCGGTCTGGTGCTGTTCGTGCTGGGCCTGGTCTTCATCGCGATCGACGTGCTGCCGTTCTTCGTCGACGACCACAACCGGCCGCTCTGGCTGAACCTGCTCTGCCTGCTGGCGCCGATCGGCGGCGCGATGGCGGTCGGCTCGGCCTTGCGTGCCGGACGCGAGGAGCAGCGCGAGGCCGTACGCCGAGCCGCCGCACAGCGTCCTCTGGCAGACTGAACCTTCGACCCGGACCCGAAAGGAACCCCTCATGGCCGGCGCCACCGAGCGGACCCCCGCCATCGTCTCGCCCGCGCACCCGGACGACTTCGTGGTCTCGGAGCTGCTGGGGTCGGAGGCCGGAGCGCACTCGCCGTTCGGCCCGGAGATGATCTTCCCGCTGCCCGTCGAGAAGCTGCACTACGTGCACCCCGGCCCGGAGTCGCGTCCCAACCTGGCGGGCGACCACTGACCCAGCCGGAGCCCGCGTGAGCGTCGAACCGCCGGCGCGGGACGACGCAGCCCCGCGACCGACGCTCACCGACTGGCTGCGCGGACGAAGCGACCGCGAGCTCGCCGAACTCCTGCGTGCCCGACCCGACCTGGCGGTGCCGCTGCCGAGCGATCTCGCCGCGGTCGCGGGGCGCCTGGGCGTGCGCACCTCGGTGCAGCGTGCGGTCGATGCGCTCGACGCCTTCACCCTGCGCGTGCTCGAGGCACTCGTGCTGGCCGCCGACGCACGCGACGACGTCGACCCGGAGGCGGCCGCGCGGCTGCTCGACGGGCTGCCGGCCGATCCGGCGATCGACACGCTGCTCGCCCGCGGCCTGATCTGGGGCGAGGCGCCCGCGCTGCGGCTCGTGCCGAGCGCGCGGGAGGCCGTCGGCACGTACCCCGCCGGGCTCGGCCGCCCCGCGGCACTGCTGTTCCGCACCGTCGCCGACGTGCAGCTGCGGCCGGTGCTGGCCGCCCTGGGGCTGCCGCCGGGCCAGCAGCCCGCGAGCGGCATCGCGGTGGCCGAGCGGGTCGGTGACCCCGACTGGCTGCGCGACCAGCTCGCCGCGCTCGTGCCCGACGAGCGGGCGCTGCTCGAACGACTCGCCGCAGGTCCCCCCGCTGGCACGGTGCGCCGCGCGCAGCTCGCCGTCGTCACAGGTGAGACCTCGGTGACCCACCGCCTGATCAGCCGCGCGCTGCTCGTGGCGATCGACGCCCAGACCGTCGAGCTGCCGCGCGAGGTCGGCATCGCGCTGCGCCCCCATCCCCTCGGACGCGTGTCGCCCGAGCCGCCCCGCTACGAGCCCGTGCAGCGCGACCCGCAGGAGCTCGACCGCATCGCCACCACCGCCGTGCTCGACCTGCTGCGTCGGGTCGAGGCGCTGGCCGACAGCTGGACGGCGCAGCCGCCCGCGCTGCTTCGTGCCGGGGGCGTCGGGGTGCGCGAGCTGCGCCGCACCGCCCGCACGCTCGGTCTGGACGAAGCGACCACGGCCGTCGTCATCGAGGTCGCCTACGCCGCCGGACTGATCAACTCGACCAACACCGTCGAGCCGGTGTTCCTGCCCACCCCCGAGTACGACGCCTGGCGCTCGCGCGAGCCGGCCGCACGCTGGGTGCCGCTGGCCACCGCGTGGCTCGCGATGACCCGGCAGCCGATGCTGGTGAACCAGCGCGGCGACCGCGAGCGGCTCATCAACGTGCTGTCGCCCGACGCCGAGCGCGGCACCGGACCGGCGCTGCGGCGCCAGGTGCTCGACACGCTGCTCGCGCTGCCGCCCGGCGGCGCCCCGCCGAACCGCGAGGCGGTGCTCGACCAGCTCGCGTGGTTCGCGCCGCGGCGCGCGGCCGGGCAGCGCGCGATGGCGATGGCGGTGCTCGAGGAGGCCGACCTGCTCGGCCTCACCGCCGCGGGCGGACCGACCGGGTTCGGCCGCACGCTGCTCGCCGCGCCGCCGGCGTCCGGCGCCACGGCCGCAGCGGCCCAGGAGTCCGCGCTGGCCGCGCTCGCCTCGGCGCTGCCCGTGCCGGTCGACGAGTTCGTGGTGCAGCCCGATCTCACCGTCGTCGTGCCGGGTCCGCCCACCGCGCCGGTGGCCGCCGAGCTCGACCTGCTCGCCGACCTCGAGTCGACCGGCGGCGCCCACGTCTACCGCATCACCGAGGCCAGCGTGCGCCGCGCCTTCGACGCCGGACGGCAGGCAGCCGACCTGCTCGACTTCGTCGGCATGCGGTCACGCACGCCGGTGCCGCAGGCGCTCACCTACCTCATCGAGGACGCCGCGCGGCGCCACGGCGTGCTGCGCACCGGCGCCGCGTCGGCCTACCTGCGCAGCGACGACGAGGCGGTGCTCGCCCGGGTGGTCGCCGACCGGTCGACCGCCGCCCTCGACCTGCGGCTGCTCGCCCCGACCGTCGCCATCTCGACCGCGCCGGTGAACCGGGTGCTGGAGGTGCTGAGGGCCGCGGGCTATGCCCCGGCGGCCGAGGCCGCCGACGGCTTCGTCGTGGCGCTCGACGCCGAGCCCGCGCGCTCACCCTCGCGTCCGGCACCCCGGCCGTTGCGCACCACCGGCCCGGCCGAGTCGGACGCGCAGCTGGCCGAGACGGTGCGCCGCATCCGCAGCGGCGACGCGCTGAGCTCGATGAGCCGGCGCGTGCCGGCCGCCGCGGCGAACATCCCGGGCGTCACCTCGGCCGCGACGATGGAGCTGCTGCGCAAGGCGGTGCGCGAGTCGCGCCGCGTCGACATCGGCCTCGCCCTGCCCGACGGCAGCATCAGCCAGCACACGGTGCGTCCCATCTCCCTCGGCGGCGGCGTCGTGCGCGGCTACGAGCAGGGCCACGCCGGCCTGGTCAGCTACGCCGTCCACCGCCTGACCGCCGTGATGCTCAGTCCCGACGACGACATCGACGACGACCCCGAGACCCCCGCCTGACCCCGCTTTGCGCCTGCAGCTGTCGCCTCGACGGCGGCAAATCGCACGCACGCGGCGCAAAGCCAGGCCCAGCCAGCCGCTTTGCGCCCCCAGCTGTCGGCTCGACGGCGGCGAACCACACACACGCGGCGCAAAGGCGCCACGCCGCAAGGCAGAATGAACGTTCCCCTGTCTGCGTTGGAGATCGTGTGAACGACGGCCCTCTGATCGTCCAGTCCGACAAGACGCTGCTGCTCGAGGTCGACCACCCGATCGCCCAGGAGGCCCGGGCGGCGATCGCGCCGTTCGCCGAGCTCGAGCGCAGCCCCGAGCACGTGCACACGTACCGCCTGACCCCGCTCGGCCTGTGGAACGCCCGCGCCGCCGGGCACGATGCCGAGCAGGTCGTCGACGCGCTCGTCCGCTACAGCCGCTACGCCGTGCCGCACGCGCTGCTCGTCGACGTCGCCGACACGATGGACCGTTACGGGCGCCTGCAGCTCGCCAAGCACCCGGTGCACGGCCTGTGCCTCATCTCGCTCGACCGCGCCGTGCTCGAGGAGGTGCTGCGGCAGAAGAAGATCGCGCCGATGCTCGGCCAGCGCATCGACGACGACACCGTGCTCGTGCACCCGAGCGAGCGCGGCCGGCTGAAGCAGGCGCTGCTCAAGGTGGGCTGGCCGGCCGAGGACCTCGCGGGCTACGTCGACGGCGAGGCGCACCCGATCGACCTCGACCAGGACGGCTGGCAGCTGCGCGACTACCAGCAGCAGGCCGCCGACATGTTCTGGGACGGCGGCAGCGGCGTCGTCGTCCTCCCCTGCGGCGCCGGCAAGACCATGGTCGGCGCGGCCGCGATGGCGAAGGCCCGCGCCACGACGCTGATCCTGGTGACGAACACCGTCGCCGGACGCCAGTGGAAGCGCGAACTGCTCGCCCGCACCTCGCTCACCGAGGACGAGATCGGCGAGTACAGCGGCGAGAAGAAGGAGATCCGCCCGGTCACCATCGCCACCTACCAGGTGATGACGGCCCGGCGCGGCGGCGAGTACCGGCACCTCGAGCTGTTCGACTCGCGCGACTGGGGCCTGATCATCTACGACGAGGTGCACCTGCTGCCCGCACCGATCTTCCGCCTCACCGCCGACCTGCAGAGCCGCCGCCGGCTCGGGCTCACCGCGACGCTGATCCGCGAGGACGGCCGCGAGGGCGACGTCTTCAGCCTGATCGGCCCCAAGCGCTACGACGCGCCGTGGAAGGACATCGAGAACCAGGGCTGGATCGCGCCGGCCGACTGCACCGAGGTGCGAGTGACGCTCACCGACGCCGAGCGGATGACCTACGCGACCGCCGAGCCGGAGGACCGCTACAAGCTCGCCGCCACCGCGCGGACGAAGCTGCCGATCGTCCAGGCCATCGTCGACCGGCACCCGGACGACCAGGTGCTGGTGATCGGCGCATACCTCGACCAGCTCGACGACGTGTCCGAGGCCCTCGGCGGCGCCCCGGTGATCCAGGGCTCGACGACCAACAAGGAGCGCGAGAAGCTCTTCGACGCCTTCCGGCGCGGTGAGGAGCAGGTGCTCGTCGTGTCGAAGGTCGCCAACTTCTCGATCGACCTGCCGGAGGCGGCCGTCGCGATCCAGATCAGCGGCACCTTCGGCTCGCGGCAGGAGGAGGCGCAGCGGCTCGGCCGGGTGCTGCGTCCGAAGCACGACGGACGCCAGGCGCACTTCTACACCGTCGTCTCGCGCGACACCCTCGACGCCGAGTACGCCGCCCACCGCCAGCGCTTCCTCGCCGAGCAGGGGTACGCATACACGATCATCGACGCCGACGACCTGGTGGCCCCGCTGCCCGACCTCCCGGACGTGCCGACCGACGACGAGTGAGTAGGCCCGGCCCGCGCTCCCCAGGCACGGGTCGCATCATCAGGTGACTCGTCCAGCCGGCAGTGATCGGCGAGGTCGCGCTCGGAAGTCTCGGCATCGGGTACGTCGATGCGCCCCACCGTTGATCATTGCGGTCTGCTGGACCGCCCGCGGCACACCGGACCGCAATGATCACGAGCGCTTCGTCCGCTCGAACTGCGGGACGAGGTCGGCCAGGCCGATCGTGATCGCGACGGCGATGGCGACCAGAGCGTCACGCTCGGCAGTGGACGGCGGCGCGTCGGCGGTGACCTGCAGACCGAAGCGCCGCATCGGCAGCGACCCGGCACCGCTGCCGGTGACGAGCATGACGAGGTCCCCGGCGTCCCGCAGCGCGTCGCGCACCGACCACTCGGTGTTCGTGCGCACGTCGACCGCGCGGGCCAGCACGCTGCCGTCCGGACGCGTCACCGCCATCGGCAGCTTGCCCTTCGTCGGCGGCCCGTCGGGCTGCACGTGCAGCACCACGGCGCCGTCGGCCGCGCGGTACTCGGACGGTGCGCCCGGCGTGATCGTCGCGACGACCGCGCCGCCGGCGTCGAGCACCCGGGTCGGGGCGCCGCCGGCCACCTCGACGACCTGCTCGCGGCCGTCGGCGAAGGTGACGCCGTGCCGGCCGGCCCCGCCGTTGCGCCAGCCCATGAGCACGGCGGTCCGGGTGCGGCGTCCGTCGGCCGACGACTGCACCGCCGTCGCGACCGCACCCGTGTCGTCCACGACCTGCAGGGCCAGCGCGTTGTTCTTCCGCCGCGACGCCTTCGCGTCGAGTGCGTAGCCGGTCATCGTCCCCCCACACGAGCGGTCAGCACGCGTGGCGCGGATGCTAGGGCCGGCGGCGCCTGGGTGTCCATGCCCCGGGGCACGACGCGCGCCGGGACCGAAGCGGTCGCAACGGCCCGGTCGCGGCACCCGGACGGCTCGTAGCGTCGCGCCATGGTCGCAGTGCACGCCGAGGTCGACATCCACGCCGATGCGGCCGCCGTCCTGGCGGTCCTGGCCGACCTGCCGGACTACCCGGCGTGGTCACCGGTGCACAAGGCCGCCCACGTCGACAGCGTCGACGACGCCGGACGTCCCCGGCGCGCGACGATGCGGGTGACGGCGGCCGGACTCGCCGACGAGCAGGTGCTCGACTACGAGTGGAGCGACCTCGGCGTGCGCTGGTCGCTCGTGAAGGCCGGGCAGCAGCGCGGCCAGCACGGCAGCTACCGGCTGCGCGAGCACGGCGGCGCCACGCACGTCAGCTACGACCTCGACATCGAGCCGTCCATCCCGGTGCCGGGCTTCCTCGTCCGGCAGGTGATGAAGAAGGCCGTCACGGCTGCCACCGAGGGCCTCCGCCGACGGGTCGAGTCGCTCGTGTGACCCGCACGCGACCACCCCACCACCGCGCCCGACCGGACGACCGGGCGACGGCGCGCCGCGCGGTGTGGTGGGCGGTCGTCGCACTGGCCGGCTTCGTGACCATCGCCAGCGTCATCGACACCGCGACCGCCGACCCGCGATCCGGTGAGGGTTGGATCGGCGGCCCGCTGCTGTTCGTCCTGGCCGGCGGGCCGCTCATCGCCGTGGCCCTGGGCATGCGGTCGCCGCGCCCGGGCGTCGCGCGGGCGACCGGCCTCGCCGCACTGCTGCTCGCGCTGGCCGCGGCCGCACTGCTCGTCGTGCAGCTGCGGGACAGGGGCGAGACCCCGGCCGACCGGCTGCTGCAGCTGGCCGCGTCCGTCGTCTACCTCGGCGTCTTCCTCGTGGAAGATCAGGCGCCCCGCGATCGTTGATGAGTCGACCACATCGGTTCATCGTGCCCGTCCGACGGGTACATGACCCTCGGACGCCTCGACAGTGAGGCCGCACGGACTCGGGTGATGACACATGGTGGCGGTGTTGCCACCGGCGCTGCTGGCGCCGGACACGGACTACAAGCCGACTGCGGCCGCGCTCGCCGCCGAGCGTCGCGCCTACCGCGATCTGCTCGGCGTCTTCGGCCGGCGGGTGCCGCAGCCGACACCGGACGCCGCCGTGCCAGTCCTGCTCGTCCCCGGCTTCATCGCGGGCGACGCCTCGCTCGCCCTGCTCGCGCGACACCTGCGCCGTCAGGGCCACCGCACCTTCGGCAGTTCGGTGGGCGCCAACCTGGGCTGCACCGACGACATGGTCGAGCGGCTGCTGCGCCGCGTCGAGCAACTCGTCGCCGCCGAGGGCCGCAAGTTCGTCGTGATCGGGCACAGCCGCGGCGGCATGATCGCCAAGCTGGCCGCCCAACGGCGTCCGGACCTGATCTGCGGCCTCATCGTGCTGAGCGCGCCAGTCACCGGCCAGCTCAGCGTCGCCGCGCACGTGCGCAAGCAGCTCGAGTGGCTGTTCAAGCTGCACGAGCGCGGCTTCCGTCGCGTGATCAGCGCCGACTGCGTCACCGGCGAGTGTGCGACGCGCGTCGCCGAGGAGCTCGCGCTGCCGCTCGCCGACGGCGTGCAGTACACGTCGGTCTACTCGCAGTACGACGGGATCATCGACTGGCACAGCTGCCTCGACCCGGACGCCGAGCTGGTCGAGGTGGAGGCCGGTCACAACGGCATGGGCGCGCACCCGGACGTGATGCGGGTCGTGGCCGAGCGCCTGGCCCGGCTCACGCGCAGTGTCGCGGCCGACGCCGCCGCCTGAGCTGCGTCAGCCCAGCACCGAGTCGATCTTCTCGGCCAGGTTCATGCGCAGGCCCTTCTCGATGTAGCCGTCGGCGCCGAGCTCGAGGGCCTTCTGCGCCATGCTGCCCTCGTCGAAGCCGGACAGCACCAGCACCCGCACGTTCGGCACCGCGTCCCTGATCAGCGGCAGCGCCTCGAGCCCGTCCATGCGTGGCATGGACATGTCGAGCAGCACGACGTCGGGCTGCAGCTCGGTCGCGCGGGACACGGCCTCCTCACCGTTCGCGGCCTCGCCGACCACCTCGAACCTGCCGGTGCGCTGCAGCTGCAGACGCAGCAGCATGCGGACGTCCTGGAAGTCGTCGGCGATGAGGATGCGGGGATGGGGCGTCGGCGTCTCGCCGGTCGCGCTGTCCGTCACGGTCACTCCGAGTCTCGGCGATGCGTCGCTGCCACGACGCGGGGCCAGGCTCGACCTTAGCGGTCGCCGTGCCCGTCGGCGCCGAGCCCGACCGTCGTGATCCCGACGCAGCGTGACGCGATGTCGGCGGCAGCCGCGCACCGGGTTCGCCAGGATCCAGGGCATGACCGCTCCCGCCGCCCCGCCGCCGGACACGAAGGACTGGACCTGGGTGCTCGGCGAACGCTGCGCCGACTGCGGCTACGACGCCGCGACGGTGTCGTTGGCCGACGTCCCCGCCGGCATCGACCGGGTCGTCGCGACCTTCACGGCACGACTCGCCGACCCGGACGCGGCCGCCCGTCCCGCACCCGACATCTGGTCGCCGGTCGAGTACGCCTGTCACATCCGCGACGTCTGCCGGATGTTCACGGTCCGTCTCGATCGCATGCTCACCGAGGACGACCCGCAGTTCGCGAACTGGGACCAGGACGCCACCGCGCTGGAGGAGCGGTACTGGACGCAGCAGCCGGCCACCATCGCCGCCGAACTGCAGCAGGCCGCCGGCGAGGTGGGTGCCGCGTTCGCGGCCGTGCGGCCCGACCAGACCGACCGTCGCGGACGGCGTTCGGACGGTGCTGCGTTCACCGTCGACTCGCTCGGCCGCTACTTCCTGCACGACCTCGTCCATCACGAATGGGACATCACGGCACGCAGGTAACGTGGCGGCGTGACCTCGCGCCGACCGCTGACGCTGCTGCTCGCCGCCGGCCTCGCCGCGCTGACCGCGTGCTCGTCGAGCGGGCAGCGCGAGAGCCCGCCGACGACGGCCTCCTCGACCCCGTCGACAGCGACGTCGAGCGCGCCGTCGCCCGCCGAGCTGTCGGCGAAGGTGCGGCAGGGCGTCGCGTCGGTCAGCACTGCCACGTTGAGGGTGCAGGCGACCCTGCTGAACCAGAAGGTGGACGGCAGCGGCCCGGCGACCTTCGCGAACGGGCAGCTGACCGGTGTCGACCTGGCCGGCAGCATCGCCGGCGTCGGCAAGGTGCGCGTGATCCTCAGCGGCGGCAAGGCGTACGCGCAGGTGCCGACCGGCCTCAACACCAGTGGGAAGCCGTGGCTGGCGGTGAGCGCCGACAGCAAGAACCTCGTCGCCTCGCAACTCGGCGGGGCCCTCAGCGGCATCCAGGGCGCGGCCTCGCCGACCAACCTCGTCACCTTCATCGCCGCCGCCAAGTCGCTCACCGACGACGGCCCGGCGATCATCGACGGCACCGCCACCACCCACTACACGCTCGTGGTGGACGCAGCGAAGCTGCCCGCGGGCTTCCCCGGCAAGGACGACTACACCACCACGTTGGCCGGTTCGGCGACCGAGCTGTGGCTCGACGCGCAGGGCCGCCCGGTGCGGGTGAGCCGGCAGGCCGTGGTGCAGGGCGCCAAGGTGCCGATCACCATCACCGCGAGCGCGTTCGGCGCACCGGTCACGATCACCGCGCCGCCGGCCGACCAGGTCGCGACCGGCTGAGCTGACCCGCCCGCACCATGCACGTCGCCCTCGTCCTGCTGGGCCTGGTCGCGGTCGTCGGGTTCGTCGCCGCCGGCGCGCGCCGGGTCGGGATGTCCGAGCCGCTGCTGCTCGTGCTCGTCGGCGTCGCGCTGTCGTTCATCCCCGGCCTGCCGACGATCGAGCTCAAGCCGGACATCGTCCTCATCGGCCTGCTGCCGCCGCTGCTGTACGCGGCCGCGATCCGCACCTCGCTCGTCGACTTCAGGACCAACAAGCGGCCGATCGTCCTGCTCTCGGTCGGTCTCGTCGCGTTCTCGACGCTCGCCGTCGGCGCGGTGACGTACTGGACGCTCGCGGGCCTGCCGCTCGCGGCCGCCTTCGCGCTCGGCGCGGTCATCGCACCACCGGACGCCGTCGCCGCCACGACCGTCGTGAAGCGCGTCGGCATCCCCCGGCGCATGGAGTCGATCCTCGAGGGCGAGAGCCTGCTCAACGACGCAACCGCGCTCGTCGCGCTGAACACGGCGTTGGCGGCGCTCGCCGGCAGCGTCTCGACCGTGCATGTCGGCCTCGACTTCGTGCGCGCCGCCGGCGGCGGTGTCGCGATCGGTCTCGCCGCCGCGCTCGTGCTCGCCGCCGTGCGCCGCCACATCACCGATCCCGTGCTCGACACGACGCTGAGCTTCGCCGCCCCGTGGGTCGCGTTCCTGCCCGCCGAGGAGGCGAAGGCCTCGGGCGTGCTGGCCGTGGTGGTCACCGGACTGATCCTCGGCCACAAGTCGCCGGTGCTGCAGACGGCGGCGTCCCGGATCGCCGAGAACACCAACTGGCGCACGGTGCAATTCCTGCTCGAGAACGTCGTCTTCCTGCTCATCGGGCTGCAGTTGCGCGCGCTGCTCGACGACGTGCAGGGCGAGCGCATGCCGTCGGCGCAGATCGTCGGCATCTGCGCCGCGGTCTTCGGTGCCACCGTCCTCTCGCGCGTGCTGTGGGTGTTCGCGTCATCCGGCGTGCTGCGACTTTTGCACGCACCGACCTGGCCGCCCCGCATCAGCGCGGTCGTGTCGTGGGCCGGCATGCGCGGCGTCGTCACACTCGCGGCGGTCTTCCTCATCCCTGCCGGCACCCCGCACGTCGCGATCCTGCGGCTCGCCGCCTTCACGGTCGTGGCCGGCACGCTGCTCGTGCAGGGCCTCACCCTGCCGTGGCTGGTGCGGCGGCTCGGGCTCACCGGTCCCGACGCCGCAGAGGACGCGTTGCAGGCGGCCGGGCTGGTGACGAACGCGGCGCGGGCCGGGTTGGCGGCGCTCGAGGAGATCCGCAGCGACGACGACCCGCCCGAGGTGATCGACGAGCTGCGGCAGCGCGCCGAGCGGCGGCCGAACCGGATCTGGGAGCAACTCGGACGCGCCCACACCGAGCTCGAACCACCCGGCGCGGCCTATCGCCGCCTGCGCATGCAGATGCTCGCCGCCGAGCGGTCGTCGATCCTCGAGGCGCGCGACGAGGGCAAGTACGACGACGCCGTGCTGCGCTCGGCGCTCAGCGCGATCGATCTCGAGGAGTCGCTGCTCGACCGCATCGAGGACGCCTCAACCCGTGTTGAGGAAGAGCTGACCACCGACTCGGTGCGCGCCGGCGACTGCAAGCACCTGCGCGACTCGCCCCGCGTCGCGGTCGCCCGGACACCCGACGGCTGCGAGGAGTGCCTGCGCGACGGCACCCGCTGGGTGCACCTGCGGCTGTGCCTGGCCTGCGGGCACGTCGGCTGCTGCGACTCGTCGGTCGGCAAGCACGCCACCGGGCACTTCCACGAGACCGACCATCCCGTCATGCGCTCGATCGAGCCGGGCGAGGCCTGGCGGTGGTGCTTCCCCGACCAGTTGTTGGGGTAGCCATTCCGGGGTGCAGACCTTCCTGCCCTCGCCGTCCTACACCGAGTCGGCCCGCGTGCTCGACGACGCCCGGCTCGGCAAGCAGCGCGTCGAGGCGTATCAGGTGATCCGCACGCTCGACGGGGTCACGAAGGGCTGGCAGCACCACCCCTGCGTGAAGATGTGGCGCGGCCACGAGACCGCGCTGCTCGAGTACTCGACGGTCGTGTGCGAGGAGTGGATCCGCCGCGGCCACCTCGACACGGTGCTCGAGAAGCTGCAGGTGCACGCCCGTCCCGACCCTGCGGTGCCGCCGCCGTGGCTCGGCGACGAGCGGCTGCACGCGAGCCACCGCAGCAACCTGTTGCGCAAGGACGCCGAGTTCTACGGGCGGTTCGGCTGGACCGAGCCGCCCGATCTGCCCTACTGGTGGCCGGTCTGAGTCAGCGCCGCACGGCCGCCAGCAGCGCCGTGTAGGACGCGACGAGCTCCTCACGTTCGCTGACGAGCAGTGGGTCGGTCATGCGGCAGCCGCCCGCGACCCAGGCGTCCGAGTGCCGCATCGCGACCACGCGGTGCACCGCCGCCGGACGGACCGCGTCCGGCTCGGCGCGGTAGACGTAGCCGTAGAGCTCGACGAGGCAGTCGGCCAGCTCGTCCTCGCCGTATTGGCTCTGCCGCTGGTGGGCGCGGTGCACGCGCCACCACTCGACCTCGCGCCGCGCGGCCTCGACGGGGTCGAGGGCGAGGCCGCCGTCGCGCTGCACCAGGGCGTAGAAGCGGCGCATGTACTCCCGCGCCCTCGCCGGGTCGTTGTCCGGCACCGGCGCCCACGCCTGGTTGGCCCGCAGTACGTACCAGGCGCCGAGCAGCGTCCGCGGCCGGTTCATGCCGAAGCCGATGCGCACCATGCGCACGGACGCCGTGAGCACCGCCCGCCAGTCGCGGCGGTAGTAGCCGATCCACGCGTCGCACTCGGCGTTCCCGAGCGCCACCGGGTCGAAGTCGCGCGGTCCCATGCGCGGCATCCTCGCACCGCCGTCGCGTGCCGACGAGGCCCCTGCCCGGGCACGACTCGGGCCGCACCGACTGCGATCGCCCCTGGGCGGCGCATGCCGACCGTGCTGCCCTGACAGCGGACGGACGAGGAGGGGCGATGATCGGACGGGTCCCGGCGGCGACGGCCGCGCTCGCGATCGTGCTCGTGATCGTGACGCCGGCGGCGCGGCCGGCGCAGGCGGTCGGGCACGGACCCCAGCGGATGGTCGGGGCGCAGCCGGTGATCGCGTCGCAGCCGGTGATCGCGTCGCAGCCGGGCACCGTTCACGGTCTCGCGTTCGATGCCTGCACCGCACCGAGCTCGGCGAGCATGGACGCGTGGCTCGCCTCGCCGTACCGTACGGTCGGCGTCTACGTCGGGGGCAGCAACCGCTTCTGCGCCCAGCCCGAGCTCACCGCCGCGTGGGTCGCCCACCAGGTCGCGTCCGGGTGGCGGCTGCTGCCGCTCTACCTGGGCCTGCAGGCGCCGTGCACCACCTCGACCAAGCAGCACCTCATCGACCCGGCCCGGGCGGCGGCGCAGGGCGTGGCCGAGGCCGACAGCGCGGTCGCCGCGGCGACGGCGCTCGGCCTGCCGCCGGGCAGCACCCTCGTGTTCGACATGGAGGCCTACCGCGTCGGCGACGCCCGCTGCCGCAGCGCGGTGCTCACCTTCCTCGGCGCCTGGACGCAGCGGCTGCACGACCGCGCCTGGCTCAGCGGCGTGTACGCGAGCATCGCTTCGGGGGTCACCGACCTGGTGGCCGACTTCGGCTCGGTGCGGCGGCCGCACCCGGACTACCTCGACCTCGCGCGCTGGGACGGCGTCGCGACGACGGACAACCCAGCGGTGCCCGCCACGATGTGGGCGCCGCACCGCCGGGTGCACCAGTACCGCGGCGGGCACGACGAGACGTGGGGCGGCGTGACCCTCAACGTCGACAGTTCCGTCGTGGATCTCGCGCCGCCGCCGACACCGACCTTCGGGGACCTGACCGGGAACGGCTGGACCGACCTGCTCGCCCGCAGCCCGTCGCGCCGCACGCTGTCGGTGTACGCCGGCAACGGCGTGGCCTTCGAACCGGCCCGTGCGCTGCCCGGCGACTGGACCGACTACGACGTCCTCACCCGGCACGGCGACCTCACCGGCGACGGACGCGACGACCTCATCGCCCGCAACCGGCTCAGCGGCCGGCTGTGGCTCTACCCCGGCACCGGCACCGGCTGGGGACGGCGGATCGAGCTCGGGCACGGGGGCTGGCGGGCCTACCGCGGGATCACCGTCGTCGGCGACCTCACCGGTGACGGGCGTCCGGACCTCATCGCCATCGAACTGCGCACCGGCGCGCTGTTCGTCTTCCCGGGACGCGGCACCGCCCTCGCCGGGCGCATCCGCATCGGCTCGGGCTGGAGCGCGATGAGCGCGATCGCCGCCATCGGCGACCTGACCGGCGACGGGCGGGCCGACCTGCTCGCCCGCGAGACCGCGACCGGCGTGCTCTACCTCTACCCGGGCTCGCCGCGTGGCGGCTTCGCGCGGCGGGTGTCGCTCGGCGGCGGGTGGGCGGGCCGGCGCAACCTCGTCGGCGTCGGCGACCTCGACCGCGACGGGCATCCGGACCTGGTCGCGGTCGACATCGCCACCGGCGTGCTGTACCTCTACCGCGGGCGGACGGGCGGACTGCTCCCCCGCGTCCGGCTGTCGTCGGGGTGGACCGGACGCACCCTCTGCTGACCGGGTCTCCGGGCCGGGGACAGCGAACGGGGCGGGTCCCGAAGGACCCGCCCCGCGTCGTTGAGCTGGTGAGGCCGGACTAGAAGTCCATGTCTCCGCCCATGCCGCCACCCGGGGCCGCCGGAGCGGCCTTCTCCGGCTTGTCGGCGACGACGGCCTCGGTGGTGAGGAACAGCGCGGCGATCGACGCTGCGTTCTGCAGCGCCGAGTTGGTCACCTTGCGCGGCTCGACGATGCCCTCGGCGAACATGTCCACGTACTCGCCGGTCGCGGCGTTGAGGCCGTGACCCGCGGGCAGCGAGTTGACCTTCTCCGCCACGACGCCACCCTCGAGACCGGCGTTGACGGCGATCTGCTTGAGCGGCGCGGTCAGCGCGACGCGGACGATGTTCGCGCCCGTGGCCTCGTCACCCTGCAGGTCGAGCTTCTCGAACGCGGTCACGGCGGCGTTCGCGAGCGCGACGCCACCACCCGGCAGCAGGCCCTCCTCGACGGCGGCCTTCGCGTTGCGGACGGCGTCCTCGATGCGGTGCTTGCGCTCCTTGAGCTCGACCTCGGTGGCGGCGCCGACCTTGATCACCGCAACACCGCCGGCCAGCTTGGCCAGG
>NZ_JBQCEE010000033.1:0-14287 GCF_051960575.1 Jatrophihabitans sp. | reverse complement strand
CTCCGCCGCGGGGCGCCACGACCCGGTGGTGTGGCCGTGGCTGTCGCACGCGATGCACCACTGGGCGCCGCTGTCGAGCGCGGGCGAGCCGAACGGCTGGGGCCTCGCGGCGGTGGCCGACGACGTCGCGCTGAAGAACGGGTGGGCGCAGCATCCGGACGTGCTGGGACGGCTGCGGGCCGACCTCGACACCACCGGCTTCGTGCAGCACGACCGGTACGCCGTCGTGCAGCTGAGCGACGCGGCGCCCGCGTACTACTTCACGCGCGGCGAGTCGATCGTCACGGCCGCGGCGGCCCGGCTGGTCTCTGGGCTCGGGGTCAGCGCGACGAGCGAGCGCGCAGGTGGTCGCCCAGCTGCTCGTTGAGGCGCAGCACCTCGTCGGTGCGGCGGCGGGCCTCGAGGGCGGCGAGATCGGTGTCGAGGTCGAGCCAGTCGGGCCGACCGTCGGACGGTGACGGCTGCTCGGCCGGAACCTGGGCGGCGGCGCGCCCGTACCGCGACTCGAGCACACCGTTGAGGCGCTCGCCGACGGCGCGCACCCGCTCGCCCGAGCGGGTGGTCAGGTCGCGCACCGCGGCCGCGACGAGGTCGACGTCGAGGCCGGTGCGCTGCTTGACCGCCTGCCGCCGCGCCGCCTGGCGGGCGGCCTTGCGCGCCTGCAGCTCGCGTTCGGCCTGCTCGGCCCACTCGCGCCAGCGCCGGTACTGCTCGCGGCGGCGGCGTTCGCGCCGTCGCGAGCCGAGCACGGCCAGCACGCCGGTGACGGCGGCCGACGCGACGACGAACCATGCGGGCGCGCCGCCGGCCAGGCCGACGAGGACGACCGCGACGCCGAGCAGCACCATGCGTCCATTGTGGCCGCCCGGGGCCCGGGCGGCCACGTCCCGTGACCGTCGTCCGACGGTCAGTGGGGCAGACCCTTGAGCAGGTTGCGGGCGATGACGATCCGCTGGATCTGGTTGGTGCCCTCGTAGATCTGGGTGATCTTCGCGTCGCGCATCATGCGTTCGAGCGGGAAGTCGCGGGTGTAGCCGGCGCCGCCGAGCAGTTGGACGGCGTCGGTGGTGATCTGCATCGCCGCGTCGGAGGCGAAGGCCTTGGCGGCGGCGCCGAAGTAGGCGAGGTCGGCCTCGTCGCGCTCGGACTTCGCGGCGGCGGCGTAGACGAGCTGGCGGGCGGCCTCGAGCTTCATGGCCATGTCGGCGAGCATGAACTGGATGCCCTGGAACTCCGCCACGGCCTTGCCGAACTGCTTGCGCTCCTTGACATAGGCGAGCGCGGCGTCCAGGGCGCCCTGGGCGAGGCCGACGGCCTGCGCGCCGATGGTGATGCGGGTGTGGTCGAGGGTGCGCAGCGCGATCTTGAGGCCCTGCCCCTCGTCGCCGACGAGCCGCTCGGCCGGCAGGTGCACGTCGTCGAAGAGCAGCTCGCGGGTCGGTGAGCCCTTGATGCCGAGCTTGCGTTCCTTCTCGCCGAACGTGAACCCCTGGTCGGTCTTCTCGACGACGAAGGCGGAGATGCCGCGCGACCCGGCGTCGGGGTCGGTGACGGCCATGACGGTGTAGTAGTCGGCGACGCCGGCGTTGGTGATCCACGACTTCTGGCCGCGCAGGGTCCAGCCGTCGGCGGTCTTCGTGGCGCGGGTGCGCATCGACGCGGTGTCCGAGCCGGCGTCGCGCTCGGACAGGCCGTAGGCGAACATCGCCTCGCCGCGGGCGACCGGCGGCAGGTAGCGGCGCTTGACGTCGTCGTTGCCCGCGAGGATCACCGGCATCGAGCCGAGCTTGTTCACCGCCGGGATCAGCGAGGACGACACGCAGCCGCGCGCGACCTCCTCGATCACCAGGCAGGTGGCCAGCGCGTCGGCGCCCATGCCGTCGTACTGCTCGGCGATGTGCGGGGCGTGGAAGCCGGCCGAGCGCAGCGCGTCGTAAGCCTCCTGCGGGAAGCGCGCCTCCTCGTCCACCTCGGCGGCATGCGGGGCCACCTCGTTGTCGACGAGTTTGCGCACACTCGCGCGAAGGTCGTCGTACTCGACACCGAGCTGGTAGAGGTGGAAATCGCTCATGGCTGCTCTGCTCCTCGGACGCGCGTGGGCGGCGCCGGTGATGGGGTGGGCCGGTGCCAGCGTCCAAAGTACTCGGACGTCCGAGGAAAAGTCCGGGTGAAGTCGCTCACCGGAGGGCGGTCCGTAGGGTCGGCGGTGTGCCCCTGCCTGCCGATGCCCGCGTCCGCTACGGCGAGGCCGCACTCGCCGACGTCCTGCCCTCCGGACTCGCCGCGATGGGGGTGGCCGGCGAGCGCGACGTGCTCGGCCTGGGAGAGGCCCGCGGCGTCGTCGTGCTCCTGGTCGACGGGCTCGGCTGGAACCTGCTGCGCGCGCGGGCGGCCTCGGCGCCGTTCCTGTCCGGCCTGTCCGGGCGCGCGCTGACCGCCGGCTTCCCGACCACCACCTCGGTGAGCCTGGCGTCGCTCGGCACCGGCCTGCCGCCGGGCGAGCACGCGATCACCGGCTACACCAGCCGGCTGGGCGACGACCCCGACCCGGTGAACTGGCTGTCGTGGCGGCGTGCGCACGCGGCCACCCCGCTGCTCGAGACTTACCCGCCCGAGCAGGTGCAGCCGCACGCGACCGCGCTCGAGCGCGGCGAGCGCGCCGGGCTCGACGTCTCGGTCGTCTCGTCCCACGGCTTCGAGGGCACCGGGCTGACCCGGGCCGTGCTGCGTGGCGGCACCTTCCGCGGCGTCTTCACCCCGGCCGACCTGGTGGCGCGGGTCGCCGACGCGGCCGCGCTGCCTCGCCCGCTCGTCTACTGCTACACCGGCGACCTCGACCTCGTGGGCCACGTGCGCGGGCCGAACGATCCGGCGTGGGACCTGCAGCTCGGCCTCGTCGACCGGGTCGTCGAGCTCATCGCCGCCCGCCTGCCCGCTGGGGTGCGGCTCCTCGTGACGGCCGACCACGGCATGGTCGAGGTGCCGGACGACGCCCGCGTCGACTACGACGACGACCCCGGCCTCAAGGCCGACGTCGAGCTCATCGCCGGCGAGGCGCGCATGCGGCACGTGCACGTCCGCGCCGGGAAGGCGGCGGCGGTCGCCGACCGCTGGCGCGACACCGTCGGCGACCGGTTCGACGTCGTCCTGCGCGAGGACGCGGTCGGGCGCGGTTGGTTCGGGCCGACCGTCACGCCGACGGCACTCGACCGGATCGGTGACGTGCTCGTCGTCGCGGCCTCCGACGGCGCGATCGTCCGCTCGCGCGCGGAGCCGCGCGTCGCCCGCATGCGCGGGCACCACGGCGCGCTCACCGACGACGAACTGCTCGTGCCGCTGCTGCAGCACCTGGGCTGAACCGCACCGTCTCAGGCGTTTTGTCGGTTTTGCACCCGCTTCCACCGCGCTGCAACCGCCTGTGAGCAGTGTCCGCCTCCGTCAGGCCGATCGACGCGATCGGCCGCCCGACGAACGGAGGAGACATGACCGACACCGCCCGCCGTGACGCGCTGGAGCGCATGGCCACCGACCCCGCCTTCGCCGCGCGGGTGCGCACCGATCCGGATGCCGTCGCCCGTGAGCTCGGCCTGAGCGCCGACGACATCGCCGCGCTCGCCGCGCTGGGCCAGAGCCCCGACGCCGGCGGTGCCGCGCTGCTCGGCGAGCGGCTCTCGAAGTCGGCGTTGGCCTTCGGCGGCACGATGTCCGCCCTGTTCGGTCACCACGCGCCGGATGCCGGTTTCACCGCCGGTCTGCACCCGGCCCAGCCCGAGTTCACCGGCGGCGTCCACCCGGCCGAGTCCGGCTTCGACGGTGGCGTCCACGAGTCCTACCCGACCGGGGGCGGGTTCGTGCCCGCGGCGATCACGACGCCGGACGATGTCACCGCGCCGGGGCATCTCGAGGCCGGGCTCGGTTCGTACTACCACGGCGTCTCCGATCCTCAGCCGTCGGACGCAGCCGGTCAGCTGGCTGCGGGCACGCACCACGAGGTGCCGCAACCGGGCGGCGGCAATCCGGTCGCGGGAAGCTACGCGCCCCCCGGCGGCGGCAACCACGTCGTCGAGCACCTCGGCGCGGCCGGCGGCGACGAGACGCGGCAGAGCGGCTACTACGGCGGTCAGCCGACCGACGGTGACGGCGCTGCGCCCGGCGTCAGCCTGCTCGACGCCGGCACGCATCACGCGGTGCCGCACGTCGGAGGCGGCGACCCGGCCGGCGACGACGGGCTCCGGCCGCTGGTGGTGCCGCCGATGTCGGCCGAGGGCGGCGATGACGGCGGCGGCGAGGGCCCCGTACAGGGCATCAGCCTGCTCGACGCCGGCGTGCACCACGGCATGCCGCACCACGGCGGCGACGACGCGGGGTACAAGGGCGACGGCGACGGTGGGGACAAGCCGAAGGGCGATGGCCCGAAGCCGCCGAAGCTGGACGGCCTGCTCAACGTCGACAACCCGGCCGCGCACAGCGCCGCTGGGCACGACGACGCGGGGTACAAGGGCGACGGCGACGGTGGGGACAAGCCGAAGGGCGATGGCCCGAAGCCGCCGAAGCTGGACGGCCTGGGCATCGACGCCCGCACCGTCGACGCCGCGTCGCTGAACTCGGCGACGGCGGCGACGGTCGCCGCACCGCTCACCGAGTCGCCCGCGTCCTGAGTCGGTCGGGCCGAGCGAGGAGGTGCCGCCGTGCTGTGTTCGTCGTGCCGCGTCCATGTCCGACGCGACTTCCCGTACTGCCTGCGCTGCGGCACCCCTCGCCGGGGTGCCCGGGCGAGCGACTTCGCCGCACCCCAGCTCGTCCGCGCGGACGGGCCGGCGGTGAGCCTCACCCGGCCCCGGACGACGATCGGGCGCGACCCCGACTGCGACGTCGTGCTCGACGACCCGAGCGTCTCGCGCCGCCACGCCACCGTGGTGCGGGGGCGTGCCGGGTTCACCGTCGAGGACCTCGGCTCGCTCAACGGCACCACGGTCGACGGGCAGCGGGCCGGCGCACGCGGCATCCCCGTGCGCGACGGGGCGCACCTCACGGTGGGTGACGTCGCGCTGCGCTTCGTCCAGCCGCGCACGACGATGGTCGGCGGGCGCACCGAGTTCCGCGGCACCGAGCACACCGTGCTCGGTTCCGTCACCGACGACGAGGCGCCCACGGCCACCGAACCGCTCACCGTGCGTCCGCGGCGGCGCAGCGGTTGGGCGCTGAAGCAGGTGCCGGGCTCGACCCGCGCGTGGGTGCTGCGCAACACCCGCACCGGCCAGTACCTCGAGCTCGACGACCGCGACGTCTTCCTCTGGAACCAGCTCGCCGACGACGTCGCGGTGCGCGACCTGCTGTTCGCCTACGCCGAGCAGTACGGCGAGCTGGCGCTGCCCCGCATCGAGCGAACCTTGCGCGCGTTCGCCGCGATCGATCTCGTGCGGGGGCTGCCCGGCCAGCGCACGACCGACCAGTCGTCGCTCGCGCGCCGTGTCGGACGGGCGGTGCTGACCGCGTTGCTGCGGTTGCAGGTCTCGATCCGCGGGCTCGACGGCGCGCTCGGCCGGCTGTACCAGGCGGTCGGCTGGCGATGCTTCACGCGCACCGGCGTCGTCCTGCTCTGGCTGGTGATCCTCGGCGGGCTGGTCGCGTTCGCCCGCGCGACGCACCGCGAGCGGCTGTTCTCGCTGCACGGCGCGGGTCTCAGCGGTGCTCTGGTCGTCGGCGCCGGGTACCTGCTCGCCCTCGCCGTGCACGAGACCGCGCACGGGCTGGCGGTGAAGTCCTACGGCCGTCGGGTCAACCGCGGCGGCTTCATGATCATGATGGCGATGCCGTTCGCCTTCATGGACACGAGCGACATGTGGTTCGGCAGCAGGTGGTCGCGGGTGGTCGTCGCGCTCTCCGGGCCGATGTCGACCGCGGCGATCGCCGGCGTCGCCGCGGCCGGGGCGGCCTGGTTGCCCGCCGGCGTGGCGCCCGCGCTGCTGTTCCAGCTCGCCTTCGGCCTGTACATGAACACGCTCTACAACTTCAACCCGCTCATGCCGCTGGACGGGTATCAGGCCCTCGTCGACGCGTTGCGCATCCCGAGGCTGCGCGAACAGGCGATCGCCTATTTCGTCCGCGGGCTCTGGCACGACCTCCGCGCGCGCCGCCGGCCGGGTCTCGTCCAGCTCGGCCTGCTGGTCTACGGCCTGGCCTCGTGCGTCTCGCTGGTCGCCATGTCGGCGCTCGCCCTGGTCGCCTGGAACGGCCGGCTCGGCCCGCTCGTCCGCCGCGCGGTGCCCGCGCCCTGGGACCTCGTCGTGCTGGCCGCCGCGATCGTGCTCGTCACGCTGCCGATCTGGGTGCGGCTGGCGAAGGCGGCGGCGCGGCTCGCTCGTCGCCCGACGCGCGAGGCGGTCGCCCACGCCGAGCCGGCGGAGGTGATCGCATGAGCTGGACGGTGCCGGGCTACCGCGACGTGCGTCTGCTCGGCGAGGGTGCCTCCGGGCGGGTGATGCTCGCCGAGCACCTCGCCAGCGGCACCCGGGTTGCGATCAAGTACCTGTCCGATGCCGTGCTGGACGACGCCGAGCTGCTGCGCGGCCTGCGCAGCGAGGCGCGCGTGCTCGGCTCGCTGCACGACCCGCACGTCGCGACGGTGTACGAGTACGTCGAGCAGGCGCCGCACGCCGCGATCGTGCTGCAGCTCGTCGACGGCGCCCCGCTGCGCGCCATGCTGCGCGAGCACGGGCCGCTCGAGCCGGAGGCCGCGCTCGTCGTGCTGAAGGGCTCGCTGCTCGGCCTGGCCGCCGCCCACGAGCTGGGTGTCGTGCACCGCGACTACAAGCCCGAGAACGTGATCGTCACCGACGACGGCACGAGCATGCTGATCGACTTCGGCGTCGCGGTGCCGTCGGGCGCGGCGGGGTCGGTCGCCGGGACGCCCGGGTACATGGCGCCCGAGCAGTGGACGGGCGGCGCAGCCACGCCGGCCACCGACGTGTACGCCGCCACCGCCACCTTCCACGAGTGCCTGACCGGCGAACCGCCGTTCGTCGGCGACGTCGACCAGCTGCGCCGCCAGCACCAGCACGCGACGCCGGCATTCGACCTGGTCGACGAGCCGCTGCGCGGGCTCGTCCGGCACGGTCTGGCGAAGGACGCGGCGCGCCGGCCCCCGTCGGCGAGCGCCTTCGTGGCCGAGCTCGACGACATCGCGGTCGCGGCCTACGGCGCCGACTGGGAGGAGCGTGGACGCGACCGGCTGGCCCGGCGCGCAGCCCTGCTGCTCGCGCTGTTCCCGCTCGCCGGCGCCGGCCTGCCCGCCACCGATCTCGCGCTCACGAGGCTCGGCGCCGTGCGGACCTCCCGCGGACGGCTGCTCGCGGTGACGGCCGCGCTCACGCTCGTCGCCGGCGGGGGAGTCGCCGTCGCGCTCGTGCCGACCTCGAGCGGACACCATGCCACGCACCGTGCCGTCGCCGGCCCGGGCGGCCCGACGACCGCATCGACCGCCGGCACCGGCCCGTCCACGCCCGCGGAGCCGCACCCGACCCCGGCACGCACCCGCACGACTCCCATGGTGCGCCGTCACGGCGGTTCGCCGAGCGCGTCGCCGAGTTCGCCCGACCCGGCGTCGTCCGCGCCCGCGACCTCGACGACACCGACGTCGGCGCCACCGTCGCACCCGGCGCCACGACCGTCCTCGTCCGCGCGACCGGTGCCGCCACCGCCGACCCGGCCGCGACCGGGCCCGAGCCGCACGACCATACCGACACCGACGACACCACCGCCGCCGGCGCAGCACGTGCTCGTCACGATCACGTCCTTCGCGGCGGGCGGCACCGACGACTCGACACTCGTCGTGCACGTCGACACGACGACGAGCGCGCCGGTCACCCTCACCATCCGCTACCTCGGCGGCGCGACGAAGGGTGCACCGGGCGCGCAGGACGGTGCGGACGTCAGCGTGACGCTGTCCGGACGCACCGCCTACGACCTCAAGGACGGACACGTCTGGGCTGTCGACGCCAAGACGGGATGCCCGCCCGAGGTCTGGTTCGCCCGGGTCAGCACCGACCCTGCCGCCGACGACGGCACCCAGCAGACCTACACCGGAGCGCCGACATGTCCGTGACCACCGGCACCTGGCAGACCGAGGGCGACCACGCCGTGCTGCGGCTCGACCCCGCCGTCCTCACCGACGCCGCCCTGCGGGCGCGCGTGGTGGCCTGGTCGCGTGCGCAGCAGACGCTGCGCCCGCCCGGGCTCGCCCGGGTGCTCGACCTCGTGCAGCGCGAGGACGCCGATGGGGCAGCGGTCTGGCTGGTGGTCGACGGCGCCGCCTCACCCCCGTTCGAGCCGCTTTCCGCGCCGCCGGCGACGGTGGTCGCCGTGCTCGCCCGCACTGCCGAGATCCTGGCCGGGCTGCACGCCGCCGGCCGCGCGCACGGCGGGCTGCGCGCCGATGACATCGTGGTGTCGCCCGAGGTGCGCCTGCTCGGTGCGGGGCTGCGTCCGGCGCTCGACGGTGCGGGCGAGGACGCCGCCGCCGACGTCATGGCCTGGGCCGAGCTGGCCGAGGCATCGGCCGAAGCGCTCGCCGGGCGGGACGACGCCCGCTGCGCGGCGCTGCTGCGCGCCGCGGCGCGGGCGCGACGGGCCGGCCTGGCGAGCGCAGTGGAGATCCTGCCTCCGGCGGCGGTGGCCGACCCGGTGGTTGCAACGCCTGTTGAGACCGACGAGCTGCCGCGCGCGCTGCCGGCCGGCGCCACGATCCTGGGCCGCGGCGCACCGACACCGCCGGACGCGGATGGTCTGCTCCGCGCCGGCCCCGGCGTGCCGGAGGTCGCCAGGACAGGTCGTCGTGCCGCCACGCCGGGTCGAGGGCACCGCCGGGGGCGGCGGCGCGGACGCCGACTGCTCACGTCACTCGGCACGCTGCTGTTCGTCGCCGCCGTCGCGCTCGGCGTGCTGTGGTGGCGGGGCGAACTGAGCACGCTGCACGTCACCGACGTGACCGTCACGGCGCCGCCGGTGTCGCCGTGCGGTGACACCGTCGATGTGGCGGGTCGCATCTCGACGGACGGCGGCACCGGCCTGCTCACCTACCACTGGTTGCGCAACGACGGGGTCGACTCGGGCCCGGTCGACGTGCACGTGCGCCCGTGGCAGCGCAGCGTGGTCGTCCATCTGCGGTGGCGGCTGCAGGGTGAGGGACGCTTCCGCGCGACGGCCACCCTCGACGTGACGACACCGACCGAGGTCCGTGCGACGACGCACTTCACGTGGTCGTGCGCTCACGTCCGGGGGTGATCAGCCGATGCGTCCTGGGTGACGACTGCCGAGGACCGCGCCGAGCCCGCCGGGGCGAAGGCTGCCTCCGGCCCGCGCCGGCCGAGGTCGTTCGGCCGCACCGTCGGTGTCGGCCTGCTCGGCGCGGCCGCCGGGCTCGCCGTCCTGCTGTGGTGCACGTTGCGCTGGGCGCACGTCGCCGCCCCGCACGACACGCGACGTGCCGTGCTGTTCGGTGCATGGGTCGTGCACTACGACGACCAGCGGCCGCCGCTGCTCGCGGTGCTCGGCGCGATCGTGCTCATCCTGGCCAGTGCCGCCGGCGTTGCGATCATGGAGCGCCGCATCAGCGACCGCTCGCGCCGGTCGCGCGACGGCCTCGCGACGCCGCTCGCCCCGCGCGTCGTCATGGAGCGCACCCGCGGCGTCTTCGCCGGACCCGTGACGGTCACCGTGTTGATCCCCGCGCACAACGAGCAGACCTCGTTGCCGGCGACGCTGTCGTCGCTGCTCGCGCAGTCGTCCCCACCGCAGCGGATCGTGGTGGTCGCCGACAACTGCACCGACGACACGGTGACCGTCGCGCGCGCCGCCGGCGTCGAGGTGTTCGAGAGCCGCGACAACCACCACAAGAAGGCCGGTGCACTGAACCAGGCGCTCGCGGCGCTGCTGCCGGAGCAGGGCGACAACGACCTGGTGATGGTGATGGACGCCGACACGATCCTCGACGACGGCTTCCTCGCCGCGGCCGTCCACCGCTTCACCGACGACCGGGCGCTCATGGCCGTGGGCGGGCTGTTCTACGGCGAGGACGGCGCGGGCGTGCTCGGCCAGTTCCAGCGCAACGAGTACATCCGCTACTCGCGGGAGGTGCGCCGGCGCCGCGGACGGGTCTTCGTGCTGACCGGCACGGCCTCGCTGTTCCGCCCGGTCGGGCTGCGCACGGTCGCGGCATCGCGTGGCACCCTGCTGCCCGGGCGCACCGGCGACGTGTACGACACGGCCGCGCTGACCGAGGACAACGAGCTGACGATCGCGCTCAAGTCCCTCGGCGGGCTGATGCAGTCACCCGCCGCGTGCACGGTGGTCACCGAGGTCATGCCGACGTGGCGCACGCTCTGGGCGCAACGGCTGCGGTGGCAGCGCGGCGCGCTCGAGAACCTTGGGGCCTACGGCGTCACGCCGCAGACCTTCCGCTACTGGGCGCAGCAGCTGGGCATCGGCTACGGCGCGCTCGCCCTGTTCAGCTACTTCGTGCTGATGGCCGTGACGGCGCTGTCGGTCGACCGGTGGACCTGGTTCCCGTTCTGGATGGGGGTCGGCGTGCTGTTCATCGCCGAGCGCGTCGTGACGGTCTGGCGCGGCGGCTGGCGCGCCCGGCTGCTCGCCCTCGCGCTGCTACCCGAGCTGTACTACTCGGCCGTCCTGAACGCCGCCTTCCTCAAGGGCATCCTCGACATCACCCGTGGGCGTCAGGCGAGCTGGAAGCACGTCGAGCGCCCGACCACGCCGGCGGTGGCGGCATGAGCCCGGTGGCGACGGCCGTCGCGGGTCACGGCCTGCTGTTCGACGAGTCGCTGCTGCACTCGCCGGGCTTCGCGGTGCTCGGCGTGTTCGTCCTGCTCAACACCGTGATGTTCCTGGCCCTGTCGATCCTGAAGCTGCTGCCGAAGGTGTACGTCAGCGACTGGTTCACGTCGCGCAACCGCCGGGCCGAGACACGCAGCATCCACCCGGACGGCGTGGCGACGCCCGAACCGGCTGCGCCGCTCGTGGCCGCCGCCGCGGCCGGACCGGCCGACCCCGCGCCGTCCATCGAGCCAACCGAGCCGGTCGCGGCACCCGTCCGCAGCACCGTCGGTGGGGGCCGACACCGGGTCGCGGTCACCCCGCGGTCGGCGAAGGGCCGCTCGGCGCGCGTCGGCCGCTGACCGTCGCACGCTCTGCCAGGCTGACGGCGTGCACGGCGCCCTCGACGAACTGTTCCTCGCCGGGGCAGGGGCGGTCGCGGGCGTGATCGGCACGGCCGGTGGCATCACCTCGCTCGTGGCCTATCCGGCGCTGCTCGCCGTCGGCATCCCGCCGCTCGTCGCCAACGTGACGAACTCGGTCGCGCTGCTCGGCAGCGGTGCGAGCTCGACGCTGCAAGCCGGCCCCGACGTCGTCGGCCATGCCCGCACGCTGCGCACCTGGTTGCCGCTCGCGGTGACCTGCTCGCTGGCCGGCGCGGTGCTGCTGGTCGCCACCCCCGGGGCGGTGTTCGACGGGATCGTGCCGTTCCTCGTCGCCACCGGCTCGCTGCTGCTGCTCGCGCAGCCCGCGATCGGCCGTCGGCTCGCGCAGGGCACCTGGCGCGTGCCGCGGTCGGCCGTCGTCACCGCCGGTGCGCTCGTCGCCCTCTACAACGGGTACTTCGGCGCCGGCTCCGGCATCCTGTTCGTCGCGCTCCTGCTGCTGACCACCGAACCCGTGCTGCACCGCGCCAACTCGCTGAAGAACGCGATCCTGTTCGGTGCCGACCTGCTGCCGGCCGTGGTGTTCGCGCTGAACGGGCGCGTCGTCTGGTCGGCCGCGGCCGCGCTCGGCGCCGGTGCCGTGCTCGGCGGGCTGGTCGGCCCGTCGATCGCCCGTCGGGTGCCCGCGCACGTCCTGCGCGTGGTCATCGGCCTCGGCGGCCTCGGTCTGGCCGCGTGGCTCCTGCTGGACGCGATCGGCTGACCCTCGTTCCGGTGACGCTGTCAGCGGTTGCCGGGCGCCTGACAGTTCGGGCACCAGAACAGGTTGCGCCCGACGAGCGGCTCGGTGCGGATCGTCGTGCCGCAGAGCCGGCACGGCTCGTTCGCGTGCCGGTAGACGTAGATCGCCTCGCGGCGGTTCAGCGGGCCCCGCTTGCGCGGCCGGTCCTCCGGCCGCACGGTCACGATGCGCCCCGCCCGCACCCCGGCCTGCATCAGGGTGACGAGGTCGGGCCAGAGCTGCTGCCATGTCTCGTACGGGAGGTCGCGTCCGGGCAGGAACGGGTCGACGCGATGCCGGAACAGGATCTCCGCCCGGTAGACGTTGCCGATGCCCGCGATCACCTTCTGGTCCATCAGCAGCGCGGCGACGCTCGTGCGGCTGCGCGAGATGCGCTTGTAGGCGAGGTCGGCGTCGGCGTCGTTGCGCAGGGGATCGGGGCCGAGGCGGGCGAGCAGCGCGTCGAGCGTGGGTTCGTCGATGAGCTCGCACGCCGTGGGTCCGCGCAGGTCGGTCCAGGCGCCGCTGCCGATCAGCCGCAGGCGCAACGCGCCGCGGGGCTCCGGCGGCTCGCCCGAGCCGGTGGTGAACTTGCCGTACAGACCGAGGTGCACGTGCAGCGTGCGGTCGCCCTCGTACCGGTGCAGCAGGTGCTTGCCGTAGGCCTCGGTGCGCACCAGCCGGCGTCCGTCGATCAGCGCGGCACCCTCGGCGAAGCGACCCTGCGGACTGCTCGCGTGCAGGACCTGCCCGCCGAAGCGCTTCTGCTGGTCGCGGGCGAGCCGGTGGATCGTGTGGCCCTCAGGCATGCCGGCCCGTCCGCGTCATCCCTCGAATCTATGCGAAACCTGCGCAGGGCGGGAGCGGACGGGTCAGGCGTCCTGCTCCGTCGGGCGGATCAGCACCTCGTTGACCGCCACCCGACGCGGACGGGTGACGATGAAGCCGATCGTCTCGGCGATGTCGACCGCCTCCATGCGCTCCATGTCGGCGAAGCGCTGGGCCATCATCGGCTTGATCTCGTCGCGCAGGTGGTCGGTCAGCTCGGTGGCGACGGCACCCGGCTCGACCAGCGAGACGCGCACGTGGCGCTTGGTGACCTCCTGGCGCAGCGACTCGCCGAACGCGCCGATGCCGTGCTTGGTGAGGTTGTAGACGCCGCTGCCGTTGCGGGCCACCCGGCCCGCGACGCTGCTGACGAGGACGAGGTCGGTGACCCGACGCGGCTCCTGCTCGGCCGCGGCGAGCAGGTGCGGCAACGCCGCGTGCGCCGTGTACAGGACGCCCTTCACGTTCAGGTCGACCATGCGCTCCCACTCGTCGAGCGGCGCGTCGACGATCGGGCCGAGCAGCATGACGCCGGCGTTGGCGATCACGGTGTCGAGCCGGCCGAAGTGCTCGGCCGCCTGCTCGACCGCCGAGCGGGCCGACGCCTCCGACGTCACGTCGGCCTCGATGACGAAGGCACGGTCGCCGATCTCGGCGGCCAGGGCGTCGAGGCGGTCGCGGCGCCGGGCCGCGACCGCGACGTTCGCGCCGAGGGCGGCGAGTTCGAGCGCGGTCGCGTACCCGATCCCGCTGCTCGCGCCGGTGATGAGTGCCGTGGTCCCGTCCAGTCGATCAGCCATGCCCTCGACGCTACTTGTCCCGCCGTCAGCGGGCGCCGGGCGCGTTCGGATCGGTGGGGCGCCAGACGAAGCCGCCGATCGCCGGGTCGTCCTCGCCGTGCTCGCGCGTGTACATGCGGGCGGCGAGCCGCGCGTCGGTCATCTCCTGCCGCAGCGACGCGGCCGAGCTGCCGAGCGACGGCACCCGGTCGATCACATCCATCACCAGGTGGAAGCGGTCGAGGTCGTTCAGCATCACCATGTCGAACGGTGTCGTGGTGGTGCCCTCCTCCTTGTAGCCGCGCACGTGGATGTTGTGGTGGTTGGTGCGGCGGTAGGTCAGGCGGTGGATCAGCCAGGGGTAGCCGTGGTAGGCGAAGATCACCGGCTTGTCCCTCGTGAACAGCGTGTCGAAGTCGCGGTCCGACAAGCCGTGCGGGTGCTCGCGCTCCTGCTGCAGCCGCATGAGGTCGACCACGTTCACCACCCGCACCTTCAGGTCGGGCAGCCGCTCGCGCAGGATCGCCGCCGCCGCCACCGTCTCGAGCGTGGGCACGTCGCCGGCGCAGGCGAGCACGACGTCCGGCTCGCCGGTGGTGGTGCCGGCCCACTCCCAGATGCCGAGGCCCCGCGTGCAGTGCGCGATCGCCTCGTCCATCGTCAGGTAGGTGAGCGCCGGCTGC
>NZ_JBQCEE010000032.1:0-18137 GCF_051960575.1 Jatrophihabitans sp. | reverse complement strand
TCCCGGCCCCGCTGGCCCGTGAATTGGTGCTCGGGCCCGACCCGACGGTGCCGCGGTGGGTCCGGCGGCTCTACACCCGTCCAGGCAGCAGCGAGCTGCTCACGTTGGACACCCACCGGCGCGAATTCCCCGCCGGGCTGCGGCGGTTCCTCGAACTGCGGGACCAGACCTGCCGCACCCCGTTCTGCGACGCCCCCATCCGGCACGCCGACCATCTCCGGCGGCACACCGACGGCGGGCCGACCAGCGTCGGCAACGGGCAGGGCACCTGCGCCGCCTGCAACTACGCCACCGAAGCACCGGGCTGGTCCAAGACCGCCGACGGCGACCGGATCACCCTGCGCACCCCGACCGGCGCCGAATACACCAGCCGGCCACCCGACCCACCCGAACACGCACCACCCCCACCGCCACCACCGCGCCGACAGTCCTGGCACGAGCGGGTCGACCTCGTCTACCTCGGCCGTCACCACGCCGCCTGACCGAGCCCGTGCTCGCGACCTACCGACGGACGGCACGGTGCTGCTTCCGCCGATCGCCAGCGTCGAGCGCATGGCTGTGCGTTACCTGGGCGACGAGACCGGGAGGGCGTACGCCGCCTCGACCGGGCGACGCCGTCATGATCCGACTCGAACCGGGCCGGCTGGGGACCTGGGAGTCCAGCGACGACACCGCGACCACCCGCCTCTGACCAAGCGGCAACCCGCCACGCGGGCGCCTGCTGCGGGAGACTGCCGCGGTGGACGATCCCTGGGGCGAGGCCGAACCACCGGCGGTGACGGATGTGCCGCCGCTGCCGCCGCGGCTCGCGCGCCTCACCGAGGTGCAGGCGCTCGCCGCCGATGGATGGCGCGCGCTCGACGACGCGCCGCTGTACTGCCTGCTGCCCGCGGCCTGGCCGCTCGCCCGCCGCACCTGGGTGCCCGACCGGCTGCCCCGCGTCGGCATGGCCGGCACGGACAGGCACTCCAGCTCGTTCGTCGCGCTGTCCGACGAGGACGACGAGTCGTGGGCGGACGACATCGTCGCCGAGGAGGCCGCGGCGGCCAGCCTGCCTGCGCCACCGCCCGGACGACTGTGGCTGGTGCGCTCACCGTGGCCTCGCCTGCCGGTGAGCGCCGTCTGCGCCCTCGTCTGGGCACAGGTGGAACAGCGCCGCGGCGACGACGTCGCGGCCATGTACCGCGCAGCGGTCGAGGCCTTCGCGTGGAACGAGGACACCGCGCTGGCCGTTTGCCCCACCGAGTTGCGCACACTGCTCGACGAATGGGCAGTGGTCGGGCGCACCGGCGAGGACGTCAGTGCGTTCGTCGAACTACACCTCAGGCCCGCAACCTTCGACCGGTTCCTGCGTGACACCGGGCTCGACGAGACACGGGCGCTGGCCTGGCTGCGCTCGCTCGGCACCGGCGCGGACGACGACACCATCGCCTTCGTCGCCGGGTGGCGCGCCGCCGGTCTCCCCGGCGACCCGCCGCCGGGCGCGGACAGGTTCCGCCACCGCGAACCCGCCGAGCTGCGGCGCTGGCTCGACGCCTGCTTCGAGCTCGACGAGGCGGCGATGCTGGGCGGCGTCGGGCTCGACGTCGCGCTGCGCTGGCGCGAAGCAGGGTTCGACGCGCGCGAGACCGCTGAGCTGCTGGAAGACGACCCGGAGCTCACGTCGGCGGAGGCGCGTGCCTTCGACGGCACGCCCGTGCGCGAGGCACGCCGCGGCTGGATCTACTTCGGCTTCAGCGCCGCCGAGGCGACGGCCTGGCACGCGGTGGGGTTCACGCCGAGCGTGGCCCGCGTCTGGCGCGCCGTCGGCCGGTCACCTGCCCACGTCCTCCGCGGGCAGCGGTATCCGCCCGAGCTGACCGTCGGCCGGACCGGGTTCAGCTTCCGGGTCGTCCACGACCACGTGTACGGCGAGATGGAGACGACGTGGGACGAGGTGCCCGACCCACCCGGCACGCGCGGGCGTCGCGCGCGCCGGAGCGGTGACTGACCGACCGAGCGCGGCCGAGCCGGGTGTCACGACCTCAGTACGGCAGCCGCTCGGGATCGCAGTCGACGAAGTCCGGTGGCACCGGTTCGACCAGCCGCACCGCGGCGATCACCGTGTGCCCCTCGACGAGCGCGCGGGCCACACGGTGCATGCCGTCCATGACGCGCCCGTCCCGGTCGAGGATGATCGGCCACCGCAGGTCGGCCGCGGCGATCAGCCGGGCGTGCTCGGCGACGCTGCGCACCGTCGGCCGGTAGCCGTGGTCGTACCAGTACACGCTGTCGAGTTCGGTGATCTCGTCCAGCGCCACCTCGACGACGAGCAACCCGTCGGTCAGCGCGATCAGCCGGTCGACGTCCCATGCATCGAGGCCGTCGCCGTTCCGCCTGAAGTGGTACTGCTTCCGCACCGTCCCATGGTGCCCGAGCGGTACGGCACAGTGGACGCGTGCTGATCATCGTCTCCGGGCTGCCGGGCACGGGCAAGACCGCCGTCGCCGACGCGGTCGCCCGTGCGTGCGGCGGCGTGCACCTCTCGATCGACACCGCCGAGGACGCGCTGCTCGGTGCCGGGCTGCCGCCCTCGTTCGAGACGGGCGTGGGCGCCTACGAGGCGGTGCGGGCGGCGGCCGAGCAGAACCTCGCGCTCGGGCACACGGTCGTGGTCGACGCCGTCAACGACAGCGAGCCGGCGCGCGACACCTGGCGCCGTGCGTCCACCCGCACCGGCGCACCGCTGCTCTTCGCGCTGCTCGAACTGCACGACGCGACCGAGCACCGCCGCCGCCTCGAGGGGCGCGTGCGCCCCCTGCGGCACGTGCCCGAGCCGACGTGGGCGCAGGTGCAGCACCGCGCCGGGACGTTCGAGCCGTGGGTCGGCGACCATTTGCGCCTCGACGCGGCCGAACCCGTCGAGCAACTCAAGGCGGCGATCCTCGCGGCGATCCCAGGACGCGACCGTCACCACTCGTAGCGCACGACGGCACGACGCAGCGACGGCTCGTGCACGATGCGGTACCCGGCCGCGAGGAAGGCGCTGAGCGCGCCGACGTGCAGTTCGCCCCAGGTGACCTCCTTGCCCGGCGCCGGACGCATCGGGTACGCCTCGACCGCACGGGCGCCCCGGTCGCGGGCGTGACCCGGCGTCGCTGCGGCGAGGGCGGTGCTGACGCCCTGCCGTCGGTACCCGGGGCGCGTCACGAAACACGTCACCGCCCAGATCGAATCGTCCGAGCGGTCCTCGCTGCGTCCCTTCCACGTCGTCTGGCGCAGGTACGCGTAATCAGTGCGCGGGGCCATCGCGCACCAGCCGACCGGTTCGCCGTCGAGGTGGGCGATCAGGCCGAGGCCTTCCGCCACCTGGTCGCGCAGCATCTCGCGGCGACCCTCGACGTCGTCCGAGCGTTGCGCGTACCAGTTCAACCGGTACCCCTGGCACTGGCAGCGGGCCGCCTGCCCGCGATCGCCGAACACCGCCTGCACGTCGGCGAACGACGACTCGTCCACCGGTCGCACCGTGATCGTCATGGTCCCACCGTGGCACACCCCGCGAGCAGCGGGCGAGCGATCAGGCCGGCAGCAGCGCCCGCAGCGCCTCGAGTGCCTGCCGCCGTGCGTCGGTGTCGGCCGCCGCCTCCAGCGCCGCCGTCCGGGCGTCGGTGGCCAGTGCGGGGTCGTCGGCGAGCACCCGACGCGCCTCGTCGCTCACGACCGCGATCAGGTCGAGCAGCTCGCCGGCCATCTCGCCGTCGACGACGGCGTCGAGCAGCGCGGGCCGCACCTCGGGCGTCACGTGCGCGACCAGCGCGTCGCCGAGCTCGGCCCGCTGCGCCGCGGGCAGCCGCGACAGCACCGACAATCCGGCGCGGATCGACTCGGGCGTGGTGAGGCTCGAGCGCATGATCGAGTCGAGCCGCGCGGTCGGGATGGCCCTGATGACGTCGGACAGGATGTCGGCCGAGTAGGTGAGCGCGGCCGTGTGCAGCAGCCCGAGATCGTCGTCGATGCCGCGCTCGAACGCGCGGATCAGCTCGGGTGTCGCGAACTCGACGAACGATGCCGTCGTCACGTAGTCCTTGCGGCGCATGAGCTCGGCCGCCGCCGGCACCAGCACGTCACCCGACACCCGGGGCGCGAGCACTGCGATCGCGCGCGGGTCGAGGTGCGGCGCGCAGTCGGCCATGTAGCCCGCCGACAACCGCGACAGCAGGTCCTCGATGCGGCCGGGATGGTCGACGCCGAGTGCGCCCGCGGCGCGCCCGGCCACGAGTGCCGGCACGGCGAGCTCGGACACCTTGGCCACAACGGCGTTCGGCACGAGCGGCGCGAGCTTGCTGATGCGGCCGAACATCGCCGCGTGCTGGTCGAAGAGCCGGTTGCTGATGCGCTCGCGCAGCTCGTGCAGCGCCGCCGCGCCGAGGTGCTCGAGCGAGCGGATCTCGTCCGGTTCGACGTGCAGCGTGCGGGCGAGCAGGCCGAGCTGCGACTGCGTAAGGAAGTCGGTCATCGCCGCCTCACCCGAACAGGATCCTGCGGGCCGGCATGCGCACGAGCCGGGGGAGATGGCGCAGGGTGACGTCGATGGACGCGTCCAGTGCCTGGCGTTCGTCACGCTCGGCCGCGGCCAGCAGCTCGGTGACCTGCACGGCCTCGGCGTCGGAGAGCGCGTCCACGGCGGCGGTGCGGCCCAATCGATCGTGCAGTGTGGCGCGGGCGTCCACGGCAACCTCCTGGTTCAGCGTACAAGTGTGCACTGAGTGTAGACGGACGGACGGCGACGACGCACGGCGTGAGTCCCCCCATCGCAGAACAGGACGAACAGCGCGCACCGGGCGTCAGGGACGCCCCCTGGCCCGTTTCGCATGCAGGCAGGGTCGTTCGACCCTCCACACGAGGACTTCACACGGGATTCACTGGACGGCGTGTCGTACGCCCTGCGGGGGGCACGTTCAATCACGATCGTCCGATGCGACACGGGCGGAAGAGCGCAGCGATGAGACGCGGACGCAGGGGGTCAGGAGCTCGCTCCGGCGTGCTCGTCGGCGGCCTGCTCGTCGCCGCCATCGCCTTCGGGCTGACGTGGTTCGGCGCCGTCGTCCTGAAGGACCCCGCGACGCACCTGCCCGCGTTCTGGGTCGCGACGCCGGTCGGCGTCGTGCTGCTCGTGCGCGCCTACCGCGTGCCGCGCGCCGTGCTGCTCGGCGGGTTCACGGTCGGCGTCGTCGCGGCCGACCTGGCCCACGGCTCGTCCGTCGGTGCGGCCGTCTCGTTCGGCGTCGCGGCCTCGGTCGAGGCGCTCGTCGCGGCCGTCGCCACGCTGCGACTCACCGGCATCGACGCACGCCTCGACGAGCCGAACGGCGCGCTGCTGCGCGGCTGGCGGGAGGCACGGGGCTTCGCCCTGGCCGGTCTGCTCGGCGTGGTCGCCGCCGCGGTGAGCATGTCCGCGCTGCGTACGGTGCTCGACACCGCGCCGGGGCTGCTGACGCTGCGCACCTACGTGCTCGGCCATCTCACCGGGCTGCTCGTGCTCGCGGCGCCCCTGCTCTGCATGCCACGCAACCGCGTCGGCTGGGCACGGTGGCTGCGTGACGGCCGCGCGAACCTCGAGTGGCTCGGCTTCCTCGTCGCCACCCTCGCAGTGAGCGTGCCGCAGTTCGACTCGGGCGGCGCGCACGTCATGCCCTTCCTGGTGCTGGCGCCGGTGCTCGTGGCGGCCGAACGGCTGGAACCGCTGCGCGCCACCGTCGTGCTCTGGGCCGCCTGCGCCGCCGCGACCCTCGGCACACTGCACGGGCGCGGGCCGTTGGCGCAGTCGTCCGACCACGGGCAGCGCCTGCTGCTGCTGCAGGGCTACCTGGTCGCCCTCTGCGTCGCGACGCTCGTCGTCTGCCTGCTCGCCGGTGTTCGGCGCAACGCCGGCGCGCTCGCCCGCGAGTCGGCCCAGCTGCTCGACCTCGCGTTCGACCGGGCGCCGACCGGCATGTACATCATCGGCCTCGACCCGGCGCAGCCCGGCCGTCTGCTGCACGTCAACGCCGCCCTCTGCACGCTCGTGCAGCGCCCGGCAGCCGAGCTCATCGGCCGGCACGTCGGCATCCTGCTGCCGGACGAGGACGCGCCCGTGCTCGCCGAGATGCTCGAGCGCATGGTCGGCGGCGAGCTCGACCAGTTCCAGCTCGACCGCATGCTGGTGCGCAGCGACGGCCGTCGCCTGCCCACGCGGGTGGCCGCCAACGTGGTGCGTCCCGAGCGCGGCTCGCCGTACCTCGTCGTGCAGCTCACCGACCTGCGTGACCGCATCGAGGCCGAGCGGGCGATGACCGAGGCGCTGACCGTCGAGGCGAAGGCGCTCGGCGAGCTGAGGCGCATCAACGAGGCCCGGGTCGCCACCGCGGCACGCCTCGCGCACGACCTGCGCAGCCCGCTCACCGTCGCGCGGGCCTACCAGGAGCTGGTCTGCACCGGCGCGGCCGGGGAGCTGACGGCCGAGCAGGTCGAGATGCTCGAGATCGCACTGACCAACACGGACAAGGTGATCGGCCTCGTCGACGACCTGGTCTCGACCGCGTCCGTGCAGCTCGACCGGATCGACACCTCGCACCGCCGGACAGTCGCCGTGCGCACGGTGCTCGACGCCGCCCTTGAGACGGTGCAGCCGATGATCACCGAGCGCGGGCAGACGCTGGACCGGCCGCACCGCGACCTCGACGAGGAGTTCCTCGTCGACCCCACCCAGCTCGAGCGGGCGCTCGTCAACGTGCTGCACAACGCCAGCCGCTACACGCGCGAGGGCGGCAGCATCAGCGTGACGGTCGACGCGGACGCCACCGGCATCGCGATCGCCGTGAGCGACACCGGCATCGGCATCGACCCCGCGCAGCTCGACCGGCTCGGCGAGCAGTTCTTCCGCGCCGACACGGCCAAGCAGCACGGCGTGCGCGGGGTCGGGCTCGGCCTCGCAGTGGCCAAGGCGGTGCTCGCCAAGCACGGCGGCCGGCTGCACGTCAGCTCGGTGCCGGACGCCGGCTCGACGTTCACCCTCTGGGTGCCGCGCGACCCGGTCGAGACGCCGACGCCCGGACGTGCCGACGAGCCCGGCCGGGCCGCCCAGCTGGTGGCCTGATCACCGGTAGGTGATGAGCTCACCCGCCAGGTGGGTGTGCTCGTTGATGCTGATGACGCTCGGTCCGCGCCGGCCGACCGCCACGGTGGTGATGCCGGTGTTCACGGTGGTCGTGTTGAGCCGCCGCCACGTCGGCGGACCGGCGGCGAGCAGGCCGGCCACGACCCAGCTGATCGGGCCGCCCGAGCTCACCACGACGGCCGTGCCGCCGCGTCCGAGCGTCGCCATCACCGACCGCGCCGCGGCCTCGACACGTGTGGAGAACTCGGCGAACGGCTCGGCGTAGTCGGTCATCCCGCTCTCGGACCACCGGGCCAGCGCCCGGTCGAACACCTCCGCGACGCTCATGCCCTCGGCGGCCGCCGAGCGCGGGTCGCTGTCGGCGACCGAGAGCAGGTCGACGTGGTCGTACTCGTTCCAGCCGGCGTCGACCTGCACGTCCGCCGTCCAGCCCGCTGCGTCGACCAGCGCCGTGAGCGTCTGCTCGTGGCGCAGCATGCCGCCCCGCACGATGACATCGGGTCGCACGCCGCGCGCGGCGAGCGCCGCGCCGAGCATCCCGCTCTGCTCGAAGCCGCGATCGGACAGGGCGTCGTAGTCGTCGGCGCCGAACGACGCCTGACCGTGCCTGACCAGCAGGATGCGTCCCATCAGCCCCTCACCATGCGTCCACGACGCGGCCACTGCCGGAGAAGCCCTCGCGACCGGCCGCCGCCGCGAGCGTCGTGGCGATCACCGTGCGGGTCTCGGCCGGGTCGATGACGTCGTCGATCTCGAAGACGCGCGCGACATTGAACGCTGCGACGTGCTGCTGGTAGGCGGCGGTCGTCTCGCGCACCAACGCCTCGCGCGCGGCGTCGTCGGGCAGGTCGGCCAGCTGCCGCCGCAGCCCCAGCCGCACCGCACCCTCGAGCCCCATCGGACCCATGTGCGCCGACGGCCATGCGACGGTGAGCAGCGGCTCCTTCGTGCTGCCGCCGAGCATCGCCTGCGCCCCGAGCCCGTACCCGCGCCGCAGCACCACCCCGATGAGCGGCACCTGCAGGCGGGCGGCCGCGATGAGCACGCGCGAGGCGTGCCGCACCACCCCGGACGCCTCGGCCGCAGGACCGCCCATGATGCCGGGCGTGTCGACGAGCGACACCACGGGGACGCCGAACGCGTCGCACAGCTGCAGGAAGCGCGCCGCCTTGTCCGACGCCGGCGAGGTGAGCGCACCGGCCATGCGCAGCGTCTGGTTCGCGACGAAGCCGACCGCCCGCCCCTCGATGCGGCCGAACGCGGTCACCAGCTCGGGCGCGAACTGCTCGCGCAGGAACACCACGGATCCCTCGTCGCACAGGGTCGAGATCACCGGTCGCACGTCAAACGCGGTGCGCTCGTTCTCGGGGATCACGTCACGCAGTGCCGACTGGTCGGGTGCGGTGCCGGCCTCGAGCGGTGGGCCGAAGAAGCCGAGCAGCCTGCGGGCCAGCGCGATGCCCTCGGCCTCGTCGGCCACCACCGCGTCGACCACGCCGTTCGGCGCCATCACCGCCACCGGCCCGAGTTCGTCGGCCCGGTGCTCGCCGAGGCCGCCCGCGGCGAGCATCACCGGCCCGGCGACCCCGAGCGTCGACGACGCGGTCGCGACGATGAGATCGGCGCACCCGGCGATGATCGCGTTGCCGGCGAAGCACGGGCCGTGCACCACGGCGATGCGCGGCGCGACGCCGGACAGCCGCGCCCACAGGGCGAAGCTGCGCACGTCGAGCGCCGAGACCACCGGGTAGTCGGTGTCGTTGGGACGCCCGCCGCCGCCCTCGGCGAGGAACACCGTCGGCAGGCGCAGCCGGCCGATGAGCTCGAGCAGCCGGTCGCTCTTGTGGTGCCCGCGCATGCCCTGCGTCCCGGCCATCACGAGGTAGTCGTAGGTCAGCACCGCGCACTGGCGACCGTCGATCCGTGCGAGCCCGCCGATGAGCCCGTCGGCCGGCGTGCGGGCCATGAGGTCCTCGACCGGGGTGATCTTCTCCTGCGCCGCCGTGACGAGCCGCCCGTACTCGACGAACGACCCGGCGTCGACGAGGTCGGCGAGGTTCTCACGCGCGGTGCGGCCACCGGACGCGTGCCGTTTCGCGACGGCCTCGGGGCGGGCCGCGTCGTCGGTGAGGGCCCGGCGGCGCCGCAGTTCGCGCAGCGAATCTCGTTCCACCCACGGCACGCTACGGGGAGCCGTCACGGCCCACATCGACGCCCAGCGCTTAGGCTGCCGCTGTGTATGCGACCTACGAGTACGCGCAGCTCGAGTACTGGCCCAACCCGAACCGCGACGTGGCGCTGCTCAACACCGAGGACGGCGAGAGCGAGATCTCGACCAGCAAGGGGCTGATCGGTGCGCTGAACCAGGTCGGCATGCGGGGCTGGCGCGTGCAGGACGAGACCTACCACCAGGCCGGGCAGCACCGCTGCCGCAAGCACGACCTGGTCGGGCCGTTCTACCAGGTGCGGCTCGAGCGGCGCACCGACAAGCGCTGACGCCGGCCGTCCGAGCCGTCCACCGCCGCGATCCCGATCAGGCCGTCGACGCCGGGCACCGGCACCGTGCCAGTGCGGGCGAAGCCCGCCCAGACCGTGCGCAGCGCACGGCCGAGCCGGTCGAGCTCGTCGGCGCGCAGCCCGGCGAGCAGCGGTGAACCGTCCCAGACCGCCGGGCAGGGGAACAGCAGCGCGATGTCGGTGGTGTGCGCGTCGGCGTAGGGGTTGGTGCGGCGGCCGAAGCGCAGCCGGTACGCGTGCACCGCGCCGCCGTTCGCGGCGAGGTGCCGCGCGAACCGCTCGACCCCGCGTCCGTACACCCGACGGGTGACCACCGGGATGTAGCCGGACGCGAGCAGTGGTCCGATCGTCGGCGCGGCGAGCAGGCGGTCGAGCCCGGGCAGGAACAGCGCCCCTTCACGGGCGTTGCGGCCGGCCAGTACCTCGAACCCCGGCGCGACGGCAGCCCACGCGGCGGGTGCGTCCTCCTCCGCCGGCAGCGGGTACTGCCCGTACTGGACGCCGAACGGCATGGCCGCCCGCGCCGGGCCGAACCGCAGCGCCGCGCGCGTGACCGTGTCGTGCGCGGCGAGCACCTGCTCGACGGTCGCGTCGGCCGGGATCCGGGCGGCCACGCGGGCGAGCGCTCGGGTCATCGCCGCCCGGCCGGTCGCGATGCCGAGCGGCGGGCTCTGCAGGATCGCGCGGCGGAACAGCCCCGTGGTGCCCTCGGCGATCATGAGGTGCGCGATCGCGTCGCCGCCGGCCGACTCGCCGTACACCGTGACGTCGTCGGGGTCGCCGCCGAACGCGGCGATGTTCGCCTGCACCCAGCGCAGCGCCTCGCGCTGGTCGAGCAGGCCGAGATTCGCCGGCCGGTCGACACCGTCGCCGAGGTACCCGAACAGGCCGAGGCGGTACGTGACGTTGACGGCCACGACCCGGTGCTCGCGCACGAGCGCGGCCGGGTCGTGGATCGGCGCATCGCCCGCCCCGGTGACGTACGCGCCGCCGTGGATCCAGACCATCACCGGCAGCCGCTCGTCCGGCGCGAGGTCACCGGGCACGGTGATGCTGAGCCGTTGGCAGTGCTCGTCGAACGGCAGGTCGCCGAGCATGCCCGCGCCGATCAGCTTCGCGCCGACCGGGTCGGGCGGCTGCGGGCATGCGGGCGACCACGCCGTCGCGTCGACGACCGTCTCGGCCGGCGGCTCGGGCTGGGGCACCGCCCAGCGTGCGGCCCGCGCGTACCGGATACCGGTCGCCCGCACGACCTCGCCGTCGCGACGGCCGACGAACTCGCCCGCCGGCGCGACGAAGCGGGGCGCGGTCACCCGTCCGACACGGCGGTGAACCGGTCGCCCTCGCGCCGCCAGAGCTGCGTGCCCGGCGCGCGCAGCTCGTCGACCGCGCCGACCTCGATCCGCGGGCGGTACCAGCTCGTGCGCGGGATCGTCGAGACCACCGCGACGAGATCCGGACGCGCGGTGTGCACGAGATGGCCGACGGCGGCGGTGAGGTCGACCCCGCTGATCGCGCCGTCGTCGAGCAGTTGCACCGCGGCGACGGCGAGCCGGCCGACACGGAACGCCACGGCCGAGCGCACGCACGGCAGGTCGCTCAGCGCCTCGGCGACCAGGCGCGGGTGCACGACCCCGTCGTCGGTCGTGAAGACGTCCTCGACCCGCCCGACCAGCCAGTGGTCACCGTCGCGGTCGCGGCGGAACAGGCTGCCGGTGTCCACCCACGCGTCGCCCGGCGTGAAGACGTCGCGCAGCGTGCCGACCAGGGCCGGCTGGTCGGCCGGCGCGCGCACGAGCAGCAACCCCGTCTCGTCCACCGCGGCGGGCTGGACGAAGCCGTCGGCGCGCAGGCGCGGGCGCCACGTGCCGGGCTCGAGGGCCGCGAGCGCCACCGCCGCGCTGCCCGGGATCGGCCGGCCGACGCAGCCGATCTTGCTTCCCCGGACGTCGGCGAGCACGGCGTTCGACTCGGCCGAGGCCCAGAACTCGAGCACGCGGGCCGGCGCGAACCGGTCGGCCAGCTGGCGCCACAGCCCACGCGGCAGACCCGAACCGAGAAAGACCCGGATGCCGTGGTGCCGCTCGCCGGGGAACTGCGGGCCCCAGGCGATCTCGTCCAGCTGGTTCCAGGTGTAGCTGACCGCGGTGACGCCGTAGCGGCGCACCTCGCTCCAGAAGGTGGCGGCGTCGAAGGTGCTGGCCATCGCGATGCGCGCACCGCTCGCGAGCCCGGCTCCCAGCAGCGTCAGCAGGCCCGACTGGTGGTGCAGGGCCCCGACGCCGTAGATCGTGTCGTCGGCCGAGAGCGTCGCCGCGGTCGCGGCGCTGAGCGCCGAGAGCACGTAGCGGTGGTTGGTGATGTCGTGTCGCGCCCGCACGGTGCCGCCGCCGGTGAACAGGACGAAGGCGGTCTCGCCCGCGCGTCCGGAGTTCTTGCGGTACCAGGCGGGCAGGTCGCCGGACGGCGTCGGCAGCACCGCGCCGGCGGCCGGGTCGGGCACGATGTACTCGCGGACGTCGATCTGCGGCCCGAGGTCGAGCGGCTCGTCGGCGTACACGCGCCGCACCGCCCCGAGTTCGGCGTCGGCCCGCGCCTCGCTCGGCCGCAGCATGACGGCCACCGCGCCGACCCGGTTGATCGCGATCGCGAGCGCCACCGCGGTCGGGCGCGTCTGCATGCAGATGCCGATCGGTTCGCCGCGGCGCACGCCGTCGGCGAGCAGCTCGCGCACGACGAGGTCGACGACCTGCTCCATCGTCGCGTAGCTGTAGACGCGGTCGCCCCACAGCAGCCCGGCGTTCTCGGGTGCCTGCTTGGCGCGTTCGGTGAGCAGCGCGGCGAGGGAGATCTGTGTGGAGGGCCGGATCGACTGCATGCGGGCGAGGCGGGTCAGCTGCGCGCCGGGCGCCCCGGTCACGTCGCGCACGAGCGACACGAGCGAGCCGGCGCTGCGCGACAGGCGGTCGACCACCGAGCGCCCCGCGCCGACGCCGGCACCCACGCCGGCCCGCGCCACCTCGCGCGGGAGCACTCGCGCGACCTCGGTGCCCGGTGTCGCGGCGCCGGGTGCGGCGACGGCGGTGACCCCGGTCGGCTGCTCACCGTGTCCCGAGCGCCACCGCATCCACGCCCCGACCACCGGCCAGGTGGTGGTGAGGGCCGACCGCCCGACCACGAGGCCGAAGTGTCCGGTCGGCAGCGCCACCTCGTCGATCTCGGCGGCGGGTGCCGCGCGGCGGATCGCGCGCACCGCCGCCGCGGGCGCGATGTCGGCGCGCTCGCCGACGAACACCAGCATCGGCAGCTCGAGGTCGGCGAGGGTGACCGCGCGGTCACCGATCTGGATGCCGCCGGCGAGCATGCGGTTGCTCAGCACGAACTGCCGCAGGAACTCCTCGAGCGCCGGGCCGGGCCAGCCGATCCAGCCCTCGCGCATGAGGTAGCGCCGCTGGCCCTCGCGCGGCAGCAGCGCCTCGCGGTCGTGCAGGGCGAACAGGAACTGCAGCCGCGACTGCACGGTGCCGACCGGGTCGAGCAGCTGGAAACCGGTGCGGGTGAGCCACCCGGGCGCGCCGGTGCGGCGGATGCCGCCCTGGCTCAGCAGCTTGGCGCCGGCGACGGCCACCGGCTCGGGCAGTCGCAGCGGGGCGGTGCCGCGCAGGTCGACCGGGCTGCCGAATGACACGACGCCGGCGATGCCGTCGCCGCGCCGGTACGCCGCGGTCTGGTAGCAGAACATGCCGCCCTGCGAGTAGCCGACGAGATGCACGTCGGCGCCGGTCTCGGCCCGCACCTTGTCGACGGCCTCGCTGATGGCGAGCACGTGATCGGCGAGCGTGCGCTCCATGCCGCCCGGTTCGAGTTCGGGTGCGCCGAAGTCGACGACCCACGGCTCGATGCCCGCGTCGGCGAGCGCGCGCACGGCACTGGTGGCGGGGGAGACGTCGTACACCTCGGCCGTGAGCATGAGCGGCGGCACCAGCACCGCGGCGACGCGCGGGCCCTCACCGGCCGGGCCGGGGTAGCGGCGCAGCCGCAGCGTCGGCGTGCGAAGCGCGACGGTGAACGGTGTCGGCTCCTCGCCGGTTCGCAGGCCGCCGAACCGGGCGACCTCGACGAGGCCGGCGACGGTGCGTCGCGCGCGGTCGAGCTCGGGCCTCATCGCCCGTCGTCCTGCAGCAGCGTCTCGGCGTCGAGGTCGCGGATCACGCGGGTCAGCCGGGCGTTGCGGATCAGCGCCTCGTCCATGAGCGTCGTGACGAACCCGCGGGCGCGCAGCATCGGCAGCACCCAGCCGGGCGCGCCGATCTTGCCGGCGCGCTGCTCGATGCCGCGCACGACCGCGGCGGCGGCGGCCTCGGTGCTCATCGGCTTCGTCAGGAACCCCGGGATCGCGCGGCGCGCCTCGTCGACGTGCTCGCGGGCGAAGACGTCGGCAGCGAGGTCGGTGTCGATGAAGCCGAGGTACGCGACACCGGCGGTGGCGCCGTGGTGTGCGAGCTCGACCCGCAGCGCGCGCACCAACTGCTCGATGCCCGCCTTGCTCGCGGCGTAGCTCGCGTTGAGGGCGCCGTTGAAGAACGCGTAGATCGACGAGATCACCACGATGTGCCCGCTGCGCCGGACGATGGTGGGCAGCGTCGCCCGCACCGTGCGCCACTGCCCGAGCAGGTCGATGTCGACGGTGTGCTCGAAGGCGTCCGGGTCGATGCTCAGCACCGAGTCCGACGGCGGCGCGATGCCGGCGTTGGCGACGACGACGTCGATGCCGCCGAAGTGCTCGAGCGCCGCCGCGGCCGCGCGTTGCAGCGCCGCGAAGTCGCTGACGTCGGCCTCGGCGGCGAGGGCACGCTGCCCGAGCTCGTCGGCGACTGCCTGCACGCCGTCGAGCCGCCGCCCGACCAGGACGACGTTCGCTCCCCGGGCATGCACCTGCCGGGCGATCTCGGCGCCGAGGCCGCGGGCGGCGCCGGTGATGAGCACCGTCTTGCCGGGCAGCGAGAGGGCGTCGCTCGGGCCGAGCACCGCACCGACCACCGGCAGCTGCCGCGTCGCGCCGACGGTCATGGCCGTCAGCGCTCGCAGCGACTCGCCCACCAGTTCCATCATGTTGACGATCCTGCCCCGTAGACGCGCTCGGCGTTCTCGCGGAACACCTTGCGCAGCAGGTCGGCGCCGCGCGGCGCGAGCACGTCGACGCGCGCGCCGACCACGGCGCCGTAGTCGGCGACCGCCTTGTCCATGGGGAAGTTCGAGCCGAACACCAGCCGGTCGGCGCCGAAGACGTCGGCGGTGTGCTCGATCAGCGGTGCAGCGAGCTCGGCGAGCTGGTCGCGTCGCAGGCCCGGCTCGGTCAGCCCCAGCGGCGGGAACGCGTACCCCGACTGCTTGGCGAGCACGTTGGGGCAGGCGGCGACGGACGCGATGTCGTCACGCCAGCGGGCGACGATGTCCGCGCGCTCGCCCGGCGTGCCGCCGAGCCCGCCCATCGGCCCCAGCGCGCCGATCGGGGTGCCGTAGTGGTCGAGCACGATGGTCGCCTCGGGATGCTCGGACGCCAGCGCCGCGACGTCGGCGAGCTGGTTTCCGTAGACCCAGACGTCGAGCACCAGACCGCGCTCGACCACGGCGCTCACGCCGCGCAGGAACGCCGGGTCGCGCAGCAGCGCGGCGTCGTGCGTCCACTGCACGACCGCGGCACCGGCCTGATGGGCGGCGTTGACCCGCAGGCCGCGGAAGGCGTCGCTCGCGGCGAGGTGTCGGTCGAGCAGGGTGCCGACGTCCGGCTGGGTCAGGTCGGCGTGCCCGAGGATGCCGGCGAGCTGTGGGTTGCCGTGCTCACCGAACGGCAGCGCGTCGACCCACGCGGTCTCCTCGACCGGGTCGGACGACTGCCACGACGCCTCGACGTGCACGGTCGCCTCGACCGGCACGCCGACCGCGGCCACCGCCCGAGCCGTGTCGGCGGCGTAGGTGCTCGGCAGGTAGGGCTGGGCGATGTGCTCGGGCGTCAGCACGAGGTCGCGCTCGGCCTGGCCGGCCAGCAGCGGGAAGAGCCGCCGCGCGAGCCACGGCGCCACGCGGTACACCGGCGCCGCCTGCGACGCCTTGCGCGGGGTGGTGAACGGGTCCCACTGGTGGATGTGGGCGTCGATGATGCCCGGCACGACGCCGGTGAGCGTGGCGATCACGTCCCGACGGTAGCGACGGCGCTCAGCGCCGCCGCAACCGGATCATCGGCCGGCCCGCGTCACTTCCCGCCGTGCCCGGTGAACTTCGACATCGAGTCGTAGACGCCCACGGTGTTGAGCCAGAAGTCGCGCAGCTTCACCGGCAGCACACCGGTGAGCACCTTGTTCAGCCGCGACGTCCATGGCGTGATCAGGAACGGGCCGCCCTTGAGCATCTCGTCCCACGAGTCGTCGACGACCTGCTGCGGCTCGAGCATCGGCGTGAACGCGATGCCGCCCGCATTTTGAAACATGCCGGTGTTGATGTAGGTCGGGCAGACGGTGGTGACCTTCACGTGGTCGTGGCCGGCCTGCTCGAGCTCGAGCCGCACCGAGTCGCTCCAGCCCACGGCCGCCCACTTCGAGCCGCAGTAGGCGGCCAGGCGCGGCACCGCGGTGAGCCCGGCGGACGACGCGAGGGTCAGCATGCGGCACTCCTCGCCGGACGCGATCATGCCGGGGATGAACTCGCGGGCGATGAGCTGCGGGGCGATCGCGTTGATCGTCATGGTCGACTCGATGTCGCGCACCGTGTTCTCCCACGAGTAGCCGTTGCCGCGCACGATGCCCGCGTTGTTGAGCAGCACGTGCACGGTGCCGACCTCGTCGCGCACCTGTGCGGCGGCGTCGGCGACGGTCTGCGCGTCGGAGACGTCGACGACGTGCGACACGACGCGGGTCGAGCCGAGCGCCTCGAGCTCGGTCGCCGTCTCCTTCAGCGTCGCCTCGTTGATGTCCCAGAGGACGACGGCCGTCGCGCCCTCCTGCACGGCCCGGGTGGCGAAGAGCTTGCCGAGACCCTGGGCCCCGCCCGTCACCAGCACCGTCTTGCCCGCAACCGTCTTCATGTCCGAACCGCCCTCCGCGACCTGCCCGACACCGCACCTGTTGCTCGTAGGTTGCCACAGCCCGTGTGGTGTCGCAGTCCGGTGTGAGCGGGGTCAGTAGGGTCGACACCAGCGCGGGTACGAGGAAGGACATGCGGCGATGAGCGAGGCCGGCCTGGCTGCGGCGGTCGCCAAGATGCGCGACGCGGGCGTGAGCGACGCGGCGGTGAACGTCTTCCGCCGCTACTACGGGCAACTCGAACGGGGCGCCACCGGACTGATCGACGAGGCCTCGATCGAGCCCGTCGGCGACCTCACCCACCTGCACGACCTGCCGGCCGACGGCGCTGAGGTCGGCGACGCGTTCGCGCGGACGGTGGTGATCAAGCTCAACGGCGGCCTCGGCACGTCGATGGGCATGGACCGCGCCAAGTCGTTGCTGCCGGTCAAGGACGGCCTGACCTTCCTCGACATCATGGTGCGGCAGGTGCAGACGCTGCGCGAGCAGCACGGCGTCACGCTGCCGCTGCTGTTCATGAACAGCTTCCGGACGCGGGACGACACGCTGGCCGCGCTCGCCCGCCACGAGGGCATCGCCACCGATGGCCTGCCGCTGGACTTCATGCAGAGCCAGGAACCCAAGCTGCGCGCCGACGACCTGTTCCCCGTCGAGTGGCCGGCCGACCCCAGCCTCGAGTGGTGCCCGCCCGGCCACGCCGACGTCTACCCGTCGCTGCTGCACACCGGGCTGCTCGACGAGCTCATCGGCCGCGGCTACCGCTGGGCGTTCATCTCCAACAGCGACAACCTCGGCGCGGTGCCCGAGCCGGCGATCGCCGGCTGGATGGCCGCCGAGCGCATCCCGTTCCTGCTCGAGTCGTGCCGCCGCACGCCGGCCGACCGCAAGGGCGGTCATCTCGCGATCCGCCGCGCCGACGGGCGCCTGGTGCTGCGCGAGACGGCGCAGACGTCGTCCGACGACATGGCTGCGCTGCAGGACCTCGACCGGCACCGCTACTGCAACACCAACAACCTCTGGGTCGACCTCACGGTGCTGCAGCGCGAACTGGACGCGACCGGGGGAGTGCTCGACCTGCCGCTCATCCGCAACGTGAAGACCGTCGACCCGGGCGACTCGTCGACGCCGCAGGTGATCCAGATCGAGTCGGCGATGGGCGCCGCCGTCGGCGCGTTCGACGGGGCCCGGTCGCTGCTCGTCGACCGCGACCGCTTCGTGCCGGTCAAGACGACCAACCACCTGCTGGTGCTGCGGTCGGACGTCTACGACCTGGCCGATGGCGCGTTCCTGCGCAAATCCGTGCCCGGCCGCGACGACCCCTTCGTCGACCTCGACCCGGACCACTTCAAGCTCGTCGGCCCGTTCGACAGCCGCTTCCCCGAGGGGCCGCCGTCGCTGGTCGACGC